>RFKQ01000006.1 GCA_003694635.1 Planctomycetota bacterium | reverse complement strand
ATCCATATCTTTACGTAGATAGTCAATAATTTTTTTTGCAGTTTGGGTATCCTCGAGGACAATTCCAGATAGAAATGGCCAAAGTGCTGCTTCCATTGCTTTGGCGTAGGGGAGCTCCACTTCAATGAGTTCGAGCAAGCAGCGGTGGATACCCGTGATTTTTTCTTGTTCTTTTAGCTGTAAGATAGCTTTGGCTTCCGGGGCTAGGGTTTGCTTTTCCAGTTGTGTCAGGACTTCCAGGCGGGATTCCACGGCGGCTTTTTTTTGGGAGAGGGAATTTTTTTGGGAGGTGAGTTCTCTCAGTTGGTTCTGGAGTTGTTGGATTTCTTGTTTTAGGGTTTCTTCTTCATTTTTGAGGAAGTGAATTTCCTCTTGGATTTGCTGGAGTTCTTCGGTTTTGCAGTCTTTTTGGTAGAGGAGTTCTTGTTCTCGGGTGATGGCGTCTTGGATTTTGTCATCCAGTCGTTCTTTGCTTGCTTCTAGTCCTTTGAGTCGGGAGTTGATAGCGGCCAGTTGGTTTTGTTGTTGGGTGATTTGGTGGAGGAGTTCTACGATTTGGGATTTTTTAATTTCTAGGTCTTTTAGGATTTGCTGAGAGTGGCTTTGTTGGGAGAGATTATCTTTTTCTTTTTGGGAAAGTTCCTCCACAAGGGTTTCCCATTGCTGCTGTTGTTCTATTTGGATTTGTTTTAGTTGAGTGATTTTTTCTTGGAGTTGTTGGATGCGCTGTTGATTTTTTTTCTTTTCTTCTTCGTAGCGTTGACGGTCTAGTTCCATTTCTTTTAGGCGTGCGGTTTCGTTTTGGATGGTGAGCTCGCAGAAGATAATTTTTTCCTTTGTGATGGCTAGTTCTTCGCGCAGGGAGGTGATTTCTTCTTCTAGAGTTTGTTTTTGGTGGAGGAGCTCGTCTAAGGTAGACTGAAAGGTTTGGGATTTTTCCGCTAGAAGTTTGAGTTGCGTTTTGGTGTTGAGGATATTTTGTTCGAATTTTTCGATGCGGTTTTTATAATCGGTGTATTGGGCCACGGCTTGGGCGGTTTTTAGTTGGGTGATCTCTTGGGTGTACTGGTGGTATTTGCGGGCTTTTGCGGCTTGTAGGCGCACGCCTTTGAGTCGATTTTCCAGTTCTAGTAAGATATCCTGGAGTCGGCCGAGGTTTTGTTCGGCGCGCTCTAGTCGGCGTAGAGCTTCTTTTTTTTGCATTTTGAACTTGCTTATTTGGGCGGCTTCTTCAAAGAGGGTTCGTCTTTCTTTGGCGTTGGAGCTTAGGATATGGTCGATTTTTCCTTGTTCCATCACATAGTAACTTCCCACTCCGATGCCTGTATCCATGAGTAGATCTCGCAGATCCCGCAGTCGGGCGGGTTTGCGGTTGATGGAGTAGAGGCTTTGTCCTTGTCTGGTGAGTTTTCGGGAGATCATCACCTCTCTGCTATCGCAGGGTAGGGAGCGATCCCCGTTGTCAAACACAAGGGAGACTTCTGCAAACTCTGCCTTAGGGCGGCTTGGATTGCCTCCGAAGATCACATCCTGCATTTCTTTGCCGCGCAGGGATTTGGCGCTTTGCTCGCCGAGGGTCCATTTGATTGCGTCCACAACGTTGGATTTGCCGCATCCATTGGGGCCGGTGATCACGGTGATGCCAGGTCTGAATTCAAAGACTGTCTTATCGGCGAACGATTTAAAGCCCCGTAGGATGATTTTTTTCAGATACAACGGCTCTTCCTTTCTTTTTTTCTTTTGGGTAGGGAAATGGTGGGGGGAGGGATGGCTGGTTGGTTGATGGGAGAAAGTGGGGTTTTTATTTTACTCAAACTTTGGTTAGAATCCAGTGGAAAAATTCCCATTTTTTCCTGTTGTGGCGGAAAATTTCAGGTTATGGATATTTCCTCATGGAGAGGAGAGATGTGGTGAGGGGAGGGGAACTCTTGCGCTGTGTTTGGAAATATGTTAAAATAAATTTTAACTTAAAGTTTGGTTCATTTAGGAAAATTGGATTTAGGGCGTAGGTATGGCGAGAATTGTGCCGTTGGGGGGGCCGCAAAAGGGCAAGAGTTTTGAGTTGCAGGGGGAGAATCGGATTGAAATTTTGCCGGATGGGAGGTTGAATTTTGAGTCTTCTTCTGCTCAGCTATCCATATCACGGACTTCTGATGAGCGTTGGAAGTTGTCCCTTTTGGATCCTCAGTTTCCCTTATATCTCAATCAGGTTTATCGGGAGCGGGCTTATCTTCGGAGTGGGGACATTCTTTCGTGTACCAGATCAAGGCGTTTTCCTATAGAGGGAGATTTGAGCTATCGTTTTTTAGAGGGGGATTCCCTTTCCTCGTCGGTGGAGGAGCGGTTGAAGAGCAATGCGGATCCTCAATCGATCATTGATGCGCTTACCACGACCAAGAGTCCTAGGCAGTGTTTAGCTATACTTTATCGGCTTTCGAATTTGATTAGTCAGACATATTCGGTGGGGAGTTTGGAGAAGGAGGTGCTGGCTACGATTTTGGATGAATTTAATGCGGACCGGGTTTGGTTGTTTGTTCGGGAGGGGCAGGGGGGGGAGTTTTGCGAGTTTGCCCGTTGTTTTCGTTCGCATTTTGAGAGCTCCAATCCGCTTATTTTGGAGGATGTTTTACAGGATGTTTTGCTGCGCAGGGAAGCTATTTTGATCAGGCCTTCTGTGGAGGACAATTTTGCTCACTCTTTACCTTTGCAGGCGGCGGTATATCCGGCTCTTTGTATTCCTCTTTTTAAAGGAGTTGAACTTTTAGGTGTTCTTTACGTGGAGGCTTTGAGGGAGGGAGGTTTTTGTCGGGATGATCTCAAACTTCTGGCGGCGGTAGGAAGGCAGATTGCCAATGTGATTGAGCGGATAAGGTTGTTGAGGATCAAGCAGGAGAAGGAGAAGCTGGAGAGGGAGATGGAGGATGCGGAGCGGGTGCAGCAATTTCTTATTCCCAAGCGGATTTACCAGCCTCCGGGGGTAGAGGTTCAGGCCAAGTATATTTTTTCTCAGAACTTAGGGGGAGATTACTTTGATGTGATAGCTTTGGACAATGGTAGGACGGCGGTTTTGATTGCGGATGTTTCGGGTCATAATATTTCTTCGGCTCTTGTGATGTGTATGTTTCGCAGCATTGTTCGTCAGTTATGTCATCAAAATCCCAGTCCTGGTGAGGTGTTGAGAGAGTGCAATGCTATTCTGGTCAAGGATATTGTCCAAGGGATGTTCATCACCACCTTTTTAGGGATGCTTGATCCGCTTACGTTTCAGTTCACCTACTCTTGTGCTGGTCATCCATATCCGCTTTATTACAAGCCGAAGGAGCGGAAGATTGAGTTATTAAAAGCGGGTTCTCTTCCGTTGGGGATTCTTTCGCAATGTGTTTATCCGGAGGAGTTGATTTATCTGGAGCCTGGTGATGGGATTTTGGCTTACACGGATGGTTTGACAGAGGCGAAGAACTCTTATGGGCAGGCCTTCGGTTGTTCCAAGCTGAGGGAGGTTTTGGAGGAGAGCCTTCACCTTACGCCTCATCGATTGGTGGAGTTGATTTATCAGAGGGTGAGGCAGTTTTGTGGGCACCGGAGTCCGGGGGATGATATCAGTTTACTCAGTCTGAAGGTGAAGGAAAGCTTTAGCCGGCATTTTTATGAAATTTCTAGTCGAGCGGAGGAGATAGAGCCTCTTTTAGGCAAGGTGCTTACTCTTTTAGAGAGTCGAGGTTTTTGCAAGTTAGAGTACATTTCGTTGGTTTTGAGGGAGGCGTTGCTGAATGCCATTCTTCATGGGAACCGTTCAAATCCGGGTAAAAGCGTTTTTATTTCACTTTATTTAGACGATTCGAAGGCTCATATTCAAATTCGGGATGAGGGGGAGGGATTTGACACCCGTCGAGGTGTTCAGGATTTTCGGAGTTTAAACCAGCATTCTCATCATGGTAGGGGTTTGCTTCTTATTCAGAAATATTCGGATTGTGTTCGATTTAATGAAAAGGGGAATGAGATTTACATAGAATTTTTGAAGAAGACCTACTAGGTTAGGATTTTTGGAAAAGTGCAAAGGAGTTTTCTATGAAGATCAAATTTTGGGGCGCTCGGGGTAGTATTGCCACTCCTGAGCCGGAGAATATGCACTATGGGGGAAACACTTCTTGCGTGGAGATTCGCACAGCGGCGGGGGAGGTTTTGATCATTGATGCAGGGACAGGGATACGGAAATTAGGCCTTTCTTTGCTTCAGGATCCTCATTTTTCCAGGAGCAAGAAAGGTACTATTTTTCTTTCTCATTTTCATTGGGATCATATTCAGGGTTTTCCTTTTTTTGTACCTGCTTTTATACCTGGGTATCATTTTAAGTTTTATGGACAGTTTAAGATGGGTGGCAGGTTAGAGGAGAGCTTGCGGGGGCAGATGGAGCATGCTTATTTTCCCGTGCGGCTTAGTGACATGCAGAGCACGCTGGAGTTTCATGAGATTTTGGAAGAGACGGTTTACGTGGGGGATACGATTGTCACCTCTCGTTATCTCAATCATCCTCAGGGTTGTTTTGGTTATCGGATTGAGGATCAGGATGGGATTGTGGTGTATTGTTCGGACACGGAGCATTTTCCCAATACTTTGGACAAAAAGGTGTTGGAGTTGGCGGAGGGGGCGGATATTCTGATCTACGATGCGCAGTATACGGAGGAGGAGTACCTTAGTAAGGTGGGGTGGGGGCATAGCACTTGGAATGAGGGGGTAAAGATTTGTAGGGAGGCGGGGGTAAAGCAATTGATTTTATTTCACCATGATCCTACTCACAACGACAAGTTTATTGCTAAGTTGGAGAAGGAGGCTCAGAGTGAGTTTCCTAATACGATTGCGGCTTCTAGGGAATTGGAGTTAAATTTACAGAATAAGCGTTCGCTGTCCCCCCCTTCTGCGGTGGAGTTAAAGACTCACGTTTATTTGCCTGGGGAGTTGGAGGAGAGGGGGGATATTTTGATTATTCGGGCGCCGTCTAGTTTATCGGAGTTTTCTTCTGCGTCTTATCGAGAGAAGGTTTTGGAGCAGATTACGCCCAGATTTAACCATATTGTTGTTGATTTAGAAAAGTTAAAAAATTTGGACAGTGCGGCGTTAGGTACGTTGGCGGCGTTTATGGAGAAAGTTCAGAAGATTCAGGCGAAGTATTATCTTTATCGCATTTCGGACTTTAATCGTGAAATTTTAGAGATTTCTCGTTTTACTCATTTTTTGACTATTTTGGATGATCTTTCTATTTTGCAGAAGACGAGTTAGGTGGAGAGAGAGTTGTTTTCTTTGGCAGAGCGATTGGGGGCTCTTCCTCTTTATGTGATTTTAGGTTATCGGGAGGAATCGGCATTTAGGTCGCTTCTTCTTTCTTTGCTTAGGGCGGGGGTTCGTTTATTTCAGTTGCGTTTTAAGGGGCAGTCGGAGGAGGTAGTTCTTGCTTATGGGGAGGTAGTTCGGAGTTATACGGCTGATTTTGAAGCTTTTTTTATTTTGAATGATAGGTTGGATCTTGCATTGCGGTTGGGGGCGGATGGGGTGCATCTTGGTGCGGAGGATGGGGATATTGTTTTGGCGCGTCGGAGGTTAGGGGAGAGGAGGATTTTAGGGGTTTCTGCCCGCACTGTTTCGGATGCGTTGCGGGCGGAGGAACAGGGGGCGGATTATCTTGGTGTAGGGGCTGTGTTTGCTTCGTTGACGAAGCCGGAGGCGCCTGTGATTGGGGTGGAGGTTGTTTGTCGCGTTCAGGAGGTTGTTTCCATTCCTGTGTTTGCGATTGGTGGTATTCGTGAGGGGAATCTTTCTCAGCTGTCTTGTTATGGAGTTCGGAGGGTAGCGGTATCTGACGAGGCTTTTTTGGGGAGGGACGTTCAGGAAATTGTAGAAAAATTTTTTTCTAAACTCTTGATATAGTAACTTTTTTTGTTAAAATTTTTGAAATTTCATGCAAAAGGTTTTCGAATGAGAAAGCGAGTGAGGTTTTGTTAACGGCCTTGCAGTTGGCAGGTTAGGGACGTTGGTGTTGATATTTCGGCAGAAGGAAGTTGAATGAGGTGGTATAAATATTTTCTTGATATTGGTGTAATGGTTGGGGTGATGATTTTGAGTTGGGCCTGTTATCCGCGCAAAAAGTCGGCCAAGCTACCGCCACCGGTTCCTTTTGAGTTGGAGAAATTGTTGTTGGAGGATGTTCGTTATTTTGAGTTTACGGACGTTTTGGAGTTTGAGAGGGATGGGGTATCTTTTCAGATGCAGTTAGTGCCGGAGGGGGAATTTATTCGGGGTAGTCCGTTTCAGGACGATGAGAGGCCGGTGAGGAAGGTATATTTGCATTCTTATTATATTGACAGGTATGAGGTGACCAATCAGCAGTACAGGGCTTTTTTACGAGCGGTGAAGAGGTATGGTCATAGGTATTGTCATCCGGAGGAGAGGAGGCGTTTTGGCGACCGCAAGGATCATTTTCCGGGACGTAAGGGTGTGATCACTTCGCTTCCTTCGGACTATTTTACTTCCCCCAGGTACAATCAGTATCCAGTGGTAATGGTGGATTGGTATGATGCTTATGCTTATGCGAATTGGCTTGGCAACCGGTTACCTTCTGAGGCGGAGTGGGAGAAGGCAGCTCGGGGAAAATTTGGCCAGCGTTATCCTTGGGGGAATGCTCTTCCTACTGCGCGGACTGCTCGATATCGGGCGAATGTGCCGGAGGGAGAGTTACCTCTTTTGCCTGTAGATGCGCTTTCTGAGGGGAGGAGTCCATACAAGGTTTACCAGATGGCGGGGAATGTATTGGAGTGGGTTTTTGATTATTACAGTGCCGATTATTACAAGCATTCTCCGTTGAAGAATCCGATCAACCGGCGCAGAGCTCCGTATCGGTCAGCTAGGGGTGGGGGATACGTGCATACTCGGGAGGAGATTACGAGTACATATCGGTTTTATTTTTCGCCTCTTGAGCGGTTGCCGTATTTAGGTTTTCGCACTATTCGTCTTTTAAAGGAGTAGTGGATTGTTCTGGCGGCCTAGTATGAGGATTCGTTTGATTTAAGGACCATCAGATATTTGGCAGCAGGGTTGCTTTTGGCGTATGGAGGAGTAAGATGGCTGATGTAGTTGTGAAAGAGGGTAAAGTACTGCCATTTATTTTTCGGCATCCTTGGGTTTTTCGAGGAGCGCTTCAGGAGGTTGTTGGTCCCTATCAGAATGGGGATGTGGTGCGGGTGATTGGTCCGCGGCATGAGTTTATAGCTTGGGGTTGGATCAATGAACATTCTAAGATTACGGTTCGTTTGATTTCGTTTCAGGAGGATTTTGAGGAGCGGGATTGGTTTTTGCAGAAGTTAGAGAATGCATTGCATCTTAGGAAGAGGGTACTTAAGTTAGATAAGGTTACCAATTCTTATCGTCTTGTTCACAGTGAGGGGGATGGGATTCCGGGCTTGATTGTAGACAAGTATGGGGAGTATTTGGTGGTTCAGGTTTCGTCTCTTGGTTTAAATCGTTTGATTCCGGTGCTTGTGGAGAGGTTGAGTAGGGAGAGTTGGGTGAGGGGGATTGTTCGTCGGGATGATCCGGTGATGTGTCGGATGGAGGCGATGGAGCCGGTGGAGGAGACGTTGTATGGGGAGGATTTGCCGGAGCGTTTTTTGGTGGAGGAGAATCAGCTTTTGTTTGAGGTAGATTTTCGGCGTTGTCAGAAGACGGGATTTTATTTAGATCAGCGGGAGAATCGGAGGTTTTTAGCGTCGTTTGTGGAGGGGGATATTTATGCGTTGGATGCGTTTTGTTATACGGGAGGGTTTGCGATTTCGCTGGCCAAGGCTGGGGCGGGGAAGGTGGTGGCGATTGACAGTTCTAGGGATGCGTTGGAGCAGCTTAAGAAGAATGCGCAGCTCAATGGGGTTTCCAACATTGTGGGGGTTCATGACAATGTATTTCGCAGTTTAGAGAGGTATCTTTACGAGAGGGAGTTATTTGATATTATTGTTTTAGATCCGCCGAAATTCATTCCCAACAAGCGTTCGTTTGAGAAGGGGTATGCGGGTTATAAGAAGCTCAATCGCCGGGCGATTAGTCTGGTGAGGTCTGGGGGTCTTTTGTTAACTTGTTGTTGTTCGCAGATTATGCAGGAGAGTTCTTTTACTAGGATGCTTGCGGAGGCGGCGGGTGAGGCGGGTCGGGAGGCGATGATTTTGGCGAGAAATTTTCAGCCGGCGGATCATCCGGTGAGTATTTCTTGTCCGGAGGGGGGGTATCTCAAGACCTTTCTCTTGAAAATTTTTTAATTTTGGCGTAGAATGGGAGGGGAAGACGTTTTTTTACGCGTTTTTGACAGGTAAAGGAAGCAGGTTATATGGCGGCGATTGACAAATATTTTCAGATTTTGAAGGAGAAGGGGGGTTCGGATCTTCATTTTTTGGCGAATCATCCTGCGAAGATTCGGGTTCATGGCAGGTTAGAGCCTATTTCCAAGCCTATTTCGGATGCTCAGTTGCAGAAGCTTTTGCGTGAGATTTGTTCTGAGCAGCAGTGGCGTCGTTGGCAGGAGACGGGGGATTTGGATTTTGCTTATCAGGTGCCGGGTGTAGCTCGTTTTCGCAGCAATTATTTGAAGCATCATTGGGGGATTGGTGCCGTTTTTCGCATTATTCCTACGAAGATCAAGGCGTTAGAGGAGTTAGGAGTACCTCTTGTATTGAAGAAATTTGCTTACATGAGGAGCGGTTTAATTTTGGTGACAGGTCCGACGGGGAGTGGGAAGTCCACGACCTTGGCGGCGATCATTGATTTCATCAATTCGAATTTTCGCCGTCATATTATTACGATTGAGGATCCTATTGAGTTTGTTCATCCCAACAAGAATTCGGTGATCACGCAGCGGGAGATTGGGCATGACACGGAGTCGTTTGCGGCGGCTTTACGTTCGGCGGCTCGGGAGGATCCGGACATTATTTTGGTGGGTGAGATGCGGGATTTAGAGACGATTAGTTTGGCCATTACGCTTGCGGAGATGGGTCAGGTGGTATTTGGGACTTTGCACACCAATAGTGCGGCGAAGACGATAGATCGGATTATCGATGTATTTCCGGAGGATCAGCAGGCTCAGATTCGCACGATGCTTTCAGTTTCTTTGAAGGGTGTGGTTTCTCAGTTATTGCTGCGTACCAAGGATGGTCAGGGTCGGGTGGCTGTCAATGAGATATTGTTTGGTTCTTCGAGTTTAGCCAATATTATTCGGGAGGGTGCGATAGGGAAGATCATTTCCACGATTGAGGCGGGTCGTGGGGAGGGGATGCAGACGATGGATGATTCGATCAAGGAGAAGTTGGAGGCGGGTATTATTTCGGCGGAGGATGCGTATTTTCGTGCTTTTGATAAGTCCAAATTTGAGAAGTATTTGCGCAAGGAGGGCAAGGCGGATTTAATTATGTAGGTTGGAGAGTTATGATGAGTGTTTGTTTGAGCTAAGAGGTTTTTGTTGGATGGCATTGAGCAAAAAGGGCAGTGGGAAAATTGTGGTGGATGGTCATGAATTTCGCTGGCGTGCTCGGGGGGATGCGGGGAGAATCCATTTGATTCTCTGGCCGGTGGAGAATGTTTATGCAAAGGTGACGGCTACGTTGGGTTACCATAGTTGTGCAGTGGCTCGTGGGGAGGGGGGATATTGTTTTTTGGATCAGGTTGTGATCACCAATCGGGTGGTACGTCAGATTATTCTTTCTTGTGGGGTGGAGAGGATATTGGGTTATGATGGTACGATCTCGATGGGGGCGATTGAGAACATATTTGACATTCGGAGATTGGTTCGGGGGTTGTAT
>RFKQ01000005.1 GCA_003694635.1 Planctomycetota bacterium | reverse complement strand
TCCCTCTCCAGCGGCTCATGGAAACATCTAAGCTCCATGGGCCCCCCCCACAGCACAAACCACCTCCCCGCTACCTCACCCCAACTCCAGCAAATGGGCCTTCCCTACAGCCGAAAACACCCACCCAACACGCCACAACCCCCTAACTGCCAGACTTTCCATCCCTCCCCATCCCCGGCCCATCCTGAGGAGGCGCGGAAATCACCTCCTCAATCTCCGCCTGCTTGGCCTCCACTTTGCCCTTGCCCTCAATGTGCAGCTGAACCGCCTTTTTTAACGCATCCACACCGATCACCCTCCCCGTGCCCTGGTGCGTTTTAATCACACTCCCCACCGCCGGCAGCTGAGAGAGAACCTCCGTGTAGTACTCATCCTCATAGCGCAAACAACACAAAAGCTTGCCGCATACCCCCGAAATCTTGCGCGGATCCAAAGTCGCCTTCTGATTCTTCGCCATCCTCATCGTCACTGGCTCAAACTTCTTAATAAATCGTGTGCAACACAACTGCTCTCCACAGTGCCCCACCTCCCCCAACAACCTTGCCTCATCCCTCGCTCCTACCTGCTTCATCTCAATCCGAGTGTGATACTGCCTCGCCAAATCCTTGACCAAATTGCGAAAGTCAATTCTGCCATCCGCCAGAAAATAAAAAATAATCTTCTCGCCCCCAAACAAATGCTCCACCCGCGAAAGCTTCATGGGCAACTTGCGCTCCTGAATCCTCTTGCGACAAAAGCGAAACTCCTCCTCCTGCTTGCGCTGAATTTCGTCCAGTTTTTTCCTATCCGACTCGGTTAAAATCCGAAGAATAAACTTTTTGGAAGAAACACCCTCTCCCTCTACCCTCTCCGGACGTGTCAGCACAGTCCCCAGCTCCACCCCTCGCTCCGTGTGCACCACGCACATCGTCTGGGGCCTCAAATCCTCCCTCTCCACCAAAAAATCATCCACTTTTAATAAGAAACTATAGCGCACTTTTACTTTATATTTTGTTTCCATCTTTCTAACTCACTCTAAAACACAAATATTAGACATCCAATTCCAATATTCTAACGAAAGATATGTACTACCGCAAGGGCAAGAGAAATAAAATTTTTTCTGTCTATCAGGGATTTCCTGATAATAAATTCGGGTTTTTTATGGATACAAAACACTTCTAAATTGCGTTATAAATAATAAGTGAAACTATAATTAATAAAATATAAAATGTTGAGGAAATTATGAATACATTACCAAATGCTTCCAAGCCAAACAAAGGACTCAGCCTTCTCGAAATTATGATCGCAGTAACCATCCTATCGCTGGTTGTGGTGGGAGCGGTTAGCGTTTTTATCGCAGGAAATAATATCTCGACGGGCGCCTTTGACGAGAATGACCTGATGGTGCACGCCCAAATTTTTGTCAACCAGCTCTCAGAAGATATGCGGAAATCCCATCGAGGCCGTATTGTGATCTCAGGTTCAAGTCAGGTAGAAATGCAGCCGGTGGTGGGGTGGGATACCTCCACCTCCCCCGCCTCTCCCATTTTAGGCGATACCATCCGCTATCAATACGATGCCGCGAGGCAGGTGATTGATTATTTTGTGAATAACAATCTGCAAAATACTTTTTATAACGTAAGCGGCTTCTTGATCTCGACCGACGTTGCAAATCCAAACCTCTATCATTTGGTAGTCACCCTGTCTAAGCCAGGGGCGGGAGGCCCCTCCTACAATATTGAGAAGCGAATCTTTGCTTTTGCTTACAGTACGAATTAGAAAAATCGGATGAAAAGGCAGATGAAAATGATAGGTCAAATAGAAAATCACAAAACTTTTTCTAAGCCTCCTAAGGGAAAAGACGGTTTTAGCTTGATTGAGATACTAATCGCGGCAGCTATTCTGGCCGCCGGTCTGGTAGCTTTCCTGGCCGCTATTGCAGATTCTTCCACATTTGTTTCTAAAACAAGCAATAGAACGTTGGCCCTTCAGGCGCTTGAAACCGCTCTTGAACATCTGCGCGCCAAAGCGGACACGGACTTTGGTAACCTCTACCAAGACTTTAGTCAATGGAATCCAAACAATCCGTTTACCGTTGAGCAAAATGCCAATGTTGTTTTTATGACTCCTGATGCTTATGTGGCAGCCTTTCCTAGCCGCGAGCCTCCCCTTGGGCAAGGCTATTTTGAGTTTGTCACCAATGAAACCACCGATGTCTACATGGGCACAGATCTTCCTTTTGAAGAGCGATTTGGCACTGCGATCGCCTTTAACTCCCAAGGTGGAACTCCAAACCCACCTCCATATCTCGTGGATATTACTGGCGACGGAGCGGTGACAGCAAACGCTGTGATATGGGGAAGAACGGTAGATAGCCCTACTTCAGGAGACTACTTCATCTTTATGCCCGTTTATATCACCATCGAAGTCTATAGCGCCTTTGTCCCCAATGGTGGATCTACCATCGACTTTCAGGTAAGCGGAGGCATTATCTTGACCAATGGCTATTCTCAATAAACAATAATCTGCATTAGAGAATAATTTCCCAGTTCTATGTTTTTTAAGTTTTTTATGAAAGGGCAAGAAAATGGCACAAAAACAACGCAAAAGGAAAAGAGGAGCGGCGCTAATCTTTACCCTCTTCTTCCTCATCTTGTTAGCGGGAATTTCTCTAAGCCTTTACAATGTAAGCACAAGTTCTCACAACCTTACCACCTCATACATGGATATCAGAAAAGGGGAATTTGCCGCAGAGTCCGGTATCCGCTACTACACCGCTCAAATTTTGTCCATGGAAATGCAAGGGAAAACCCCCGACCAAATCCTCGCCTGGCTGGATTCTATGGTCAATGTGCGAATCCAATGCGGCACCAACACCTTCTCCTCTTGGTTTGAACTTATTCCCTATGATGCAAACAACAACGTACTGCTGGTGGATGAGGATTACCTCATTCGAGTGAGAGGTGGATCTTCAGAGTATGAAGTCACCTCCAACTCCCTCCTCTCCTACCTGCTCAATACCGCCTATGCACAAAATGAAAACACGGTGGAGTTTATGGCGGTGCTTGGCCCAAAAACAGAAGAGGGAGGTGGTGGTACCGGCGGATTCTTCCGTACAATGCCTAAGGTAGAAGATTCTACCATCGCTGCCTATAACGGTTCCAGCGCCACTGTGCGAGTACCCCCCACTACAGATAAAAAGGACTGGAAAAGATTTCTAAATTCCCTCGCCCCTAACGTCCAAGCCCTTCCTTATGAAAAAGATCTCAGCTTTGAAATCCAAAGCTATATGGATGATCAATTGGATCAAATCAAAGATCTATACAACGATGAATGGAAAACACTTGGAAACTGGCAAGAAGTTGTAGGAGAAAGCCTGGACTTTTTAAGCGAATTTAATAAACATAAACGCTGGAGATTTCTGCGCCCCTTTTATCTCTCTCAGAAAAAAGATTTCAATTACCACGGTAAAGATGGCTACTATAACATTATCGCGAATAATATCCTCTTCAGAGAATCGAATGGCACCATCGGAGCCGGCAAATTTGACCTGGCTCGCCTAAAAATTGCAAAAAATAGCCGGATTTCCATCGGAGATCCCACCGGCCAAAAATTCACTTATATGCGAGGCGAATCCCTAGTGGTGCGCGACAACTCCACCCTAGTCCTTGGGCCGGGAGTTTATACCTTCCGCAGAATCTACCTGGCCAAAAATGCAAAACTAATCCTCGATACCACAAACGGCCCTGTCTACCTCAACGTGGCCAAAACCACCCCTGAACATTTGAAAGAAAGAGCCATTTGGTTTGTCCAAGAACTACACCGATTGGCTACCAATGTTGATGTCAAAAAAATTTGGGATAAGGTAAAGGACAATCTAGACAAAGACGATAAGGATATCGACGACCTCTACCGCAAAGGTGAAAAATATTACAGAATTAAACGTCTCATTCATTACTTCTATCGCGGCTGGAAGAGCAAATTTAAAGTCACCAAGGATTCTCAAATCATTGTCTTTAAGAATGAAGATAAAAACAACTCTCTCTCCTCCTACTCCCTCCGCACGGATCAAGAAAATAAAACCGATGGCCTTGGTCCAGATGGGCAAAAAATCGCGAAGATCTTTGTGGCTCCTCTCGCTGACCAAAGCATGAGCGATTTCGATATCACAAGAATCAAAATAGAAGTCGGAAACGCTGTGAACAACGCTGTGGACGCTATTAGAAATTTGGGAAGAGGATTAGGCCGATTAAATATTCCCCGACGCCTAAGGAATGCCATAAATCATGCCACAAGAAGAGCTATTCATTATACAGTTTTTCACTACCTCAGAAAACGTTGGCAAGATAAAAAAGGAAAAATTGCCATCAAAGATGGCTCCAAAGTGGGTGTCTTTGCCAGCGGACCACAAAGCGAACTGTGGGATCCTAAAACAACAGCCTCTGCAGTGAGCTCTATCCTGGAAAGCGGAGCCAATACGGAATATAACAAATCTGTGGATAAACCCACCGCCGGTGCCCTAGAAATCCACCTCAATGCTGCAAAGAAAGGTGTGGTCAAAGTCGAAGACTCTACCCTGAATGCGGCTCTCTATGTAAGCGGCACAACCGAGAAAGTAAAAGTAGAGATGGAGGATTCCACCTTCAACGGCCTCCTCGCTCTTGCTGGCACCAATGAAGACAATCAGATCAAAGACCTCCGAGAAAAATGGAAAAAACTCCGCAAAGAAGCTCGAAAAATAAGACGTGAAATCCATAAGCTGCGCCACAAGGTGTTTTACAAGCTCATCAAACATAAACTCGGCAAAGATTTCTTAGAAAAAGTTAAGAAATATATGCAACTGAGAAGAGAACTGCGCCATATTCGCTATCTTCTGAAAAAATACAAAAAACCTAAGGTGAAAATTGAATTTGAAGACACAAAATTTAATATCGATCCCAATCTTACCCTCTTCCCCACCCCTGAAACCGTGCCAAACTCCACCCATGTGAAGCTGATCGCTAGAGTTAACTAATAGGCAGGATCTCTAAAGCCTTGCTCCTCCCCTATCCAAGGGGGGGAGCTTTCTTTGTTTCTCTACCCTCTCCACGGGTATTTCTCCTCCCCTTTCTCTGTTTCAAGCTCCTTCTCCCACGGCATTCTTCACCCACTTTCCCTCATGAAACTTAGTTGGAAAACCCTTATCCTAAACCATTTCGAAGAGTTCCTTCAATACCTCCAATACGAACGCTCCCTTAGCCCCCATACCATCCAAGCCTATCAAACTGATATCCAACAGTTCCTTCAATGGCTTCCTCCCAACTCCTCTCCCACATATACCCTTCATCTGCGCTACCTCGAATACCTGCACCAAAATCGCCTCTCGATCTCCACCATCGCTAGAAAAATCGCCTCCCTAAAATGCCTAGCCAAATTCCTAAAACAAGAATATGACTACCCCCTGGACTCCCTGCTTATCCTAGAACTGCCCAAAAATCCAAAAGAAATACCCATCGTTTTAAGCCAAGAAGAAATCACTGCCCTCCTCCAAGCCCCCAATACCTCCACCTTTTTGGGCCTGCGAGATAAAGCTCTTCTCGAATTCCTCTATGCCACCGGCGCCCGTGCCTCCGAGGCCATGCAACTGAAATTTTTAGATATCTTCGAGGATGTCCAATATGTCAAACTCCATGGCAAAGGAAATAAACAGCGCCTAATTCCCCTCCATCCCACCGCTCTCCAAATCCTTACCCAATACTCCACCCAAGTTAGACAAATGCTAAAACATAGCCACCAACATGACTTTGTCTTCGTTAGCCGCACAGGACGACCTTTGGATCGCACCAACCTATGGCGCATCCTAAAACATTATCAAAAAAAAATTGGACTGACTAAAAACATATCACCTCATACCATACGCCACTCCTTCGCCACCCATCTATTGGAAAAAGGCGCTAGCATCCGCGCCGTTCAACTCCTACTCGGACATAGCAATATCCAAACCACCCAACTCTACACCCATATCCAGCGCGAATACCTCAAAAAAATCATCCACAACTTCCACCCTCGCCAGTATTTTCCCTAATCCTTGCCCCTACCACCAGTTAGAGCAAAAAAAGCGGAGCTTCTCACCGGCGGCACCATCGCCATTCCGGGGGCTTTATTCCAGAGAAGGAAGTGTTGAACGTCTATTTCTTGCCTTTGAAAAGGGCCGAGGGGGCGGAAGAAGGGCGGCTTTTCCAAAGAAATGTGAACAAAATCCGCGTGATTTTGACGTAGCTATGCCGCTTATTCCACTCCCTCCTCTCCTGCTCCAGAAAACGCTGCACAAAATGATAGATTTGGGCAAAAAACTGCTTTTTCTCCTCCGGCTGAGAAGAGGAACGCCATTTTTTCAAAAGCTGCTGTATCTGAGGCTTTAAAATGTACGCACGCAGCCGGTCCTCCAAATACGGGGAGAGCAAAAGCAAGCTCTGCCGAAATTCCTCCGGCGCATCCTGGGGAATGGCAAGATCGCTGATAAACAAAAAATAACCCAACTCCCCTAGCGCCACCCGTTGGTGATTGAGATTGATTTTTGCGTATTTGGTGGTCGAAGAACACCCCACCCATCCTCCAAGCGCCAAGAGGGTGGCCAAATATGCGTAGAGAGAAGAGGAAAAAGCTCTCAATTCCATTTAGAGTAAATTTCGTTTGCTTTAAATAGAAACTCTCTCTCCTCTTGACTCAAACTATGAATCCCGTTTCGCTCGATTTTATCCAGCAGCAGGTCAATCGCTCTTTTTAAATCCTCCACCTCCATCTCCTCTGGATTTTGCGAAAGTAAGGAGGTGGAATCCTTCGAAGGCGAGGGAGAAATCGGGGCGTAGGAGGACATCGCCCGAAGCTGGTAGAAAAGCTCCGGATTTTGTAAAATTGCACTCGCTTGAGACCAAATAAAAAAGGCAATGAGTCCCAACATCATCGAGGAGATATAAAACGCAAAGCCCACCATCAAAAACGCAAAGAAAATAGCAATCTTTGCACTGAGAATCAGCGCCCGGTACGGCCCCTTAAAATACCATAAAATCGCAAAGAGCATCCGCCCTCCGTCCATGGGAAAAGCCATCACTGCGACGTTGAAAACAAATAGATATAGTTGAATCCACGCGAACTGATGAAAAATGGCTCCAAAATAGGGAAATATCCATATGTATTTGCTAAAAGGATAGCGGTGAACCAATTCCACCCCCACTTGATAGCTTCCCCAGGCAAGCAAATGCCCCAGCCCCATCAGCACCAACGTCACAAAAGGTCCAGCCGCCGCCACCACAAACTCCTCCTTCGGCCGCCTGGCCTCCCCCCCAAACGCTAGCCCCCCTAGCGGCCAAAGAATCACTCCGTAAGTAGGTATGCGAAAATAGCGCATCGCCAAAATATGACCAAACTCATGGGCCAAAATGGACCCAAAAAGCAATACATACGGAACAATTACCCACAGCATCGCCTTGGCAAAGGAATCCACTCCACTGCGCAAAATAAAATACCCCACAGCCAGAATCATCGTCCAATGAACTCGCACTTCCTCTTGGAACCATCGCCCTAGATAAAAGCTTCCCGAATATAAATCCATTGCCGTCTGCTACCTTTCCAAGGAAACGATCTTTGCAATTTTATTTAATCGAATGCGGCAGCGCTCCGATTTTGTGCGGCTGAGCACTCCGTAACTCAAGAGGGAAAGATAAAAGAAAAAGACGCATAAATACATCCAAATTTTTCCCACTTTTGCCAGCAAGATCAATCCACCTACCGTCAGAAAGGCCGAGAAAGAAAAATTGAATGTCCGCTCCAAGCGCGTTTGCCAAGCGGGTGAAATCTTAAAAAAAGTAAACGTCAAACTCCCCTCCTCCAAAAGCGGCCATTCCCTATCCAGCCCCTCCCGAACCTCTAGCCACTCTCCAGCCTCCAAACGGCCACGGAATTTTTGCCCGTTTTTTAAGCAAACCTCGACCTTTTGTCCCTGCAGCTGCTGCCAGTTTGTTTCCATCCAAATATCTCCCAAAAATCCTATTTGTTTTTGTATTTTCGGCTAGCTTTCTTTAAAAAACGCCGCTCCCGCCAGGTAAGACTGGAAAGCCCAGAACGGTTGATCTTGTCTAAAATCTCATCCAAACGCTTCTGGAATTCCTCCTCCTCCGCCTCCGACCTTTCCGCTCCCCTTGAGGGCGAAATTGGACGCTCGTATTCAAAATTTCCTCCTCCTCTCCCCCACGCCATCCAGCCCAACTGACGCAAGGTTTGATCCGCTTGCAGCCAAATAAAAATCCCAATCACCACCAACATCAACATCCCAAAAACTATCCCCACCAACCCCATAAAAAGGGAAAAACCCTTTGCTACCTCACATGCCAACTTTAACCCCGCCTCCCTCCCCTTTTTCTTCCACAAAATCGAATAAAAAATCCTCCCTCCATCCATCGGATAAGCCAACATCAGCAAATTAAAAAGAAGAAGAAACACCTGCGTCTGGATAAAATCGTAGAGAAGAATCAATCCCCATTTTTGTTTCGCCCAGAGAAAAAGCAAAATCCTCTCGTCAGAAAATGGAAGCAAAAGCTCCCAACCCACCAACCCTCCCCCTAGCCAATACAGCCCCAGCGCTGCAATGCTTAAAAACAAATTGACCGCCGGACCCGCCGCCGCCACCACAAACTCCTCCTTCGGCGTGCGAGAATTCCCAATCATCACCGCCCCTCCAATGGGAGTGAGGACAATATACCCCACCACATTTCCATACCGGCGAGCCGCAAATACATGCCCAAATTCATGGGCCACCACCGAAGCAAAGAGAAAAAGGTAAGGAAGTAAAATAAAAAGAAGTATGGAAAGCCAACTATACTGGTAATGTACCCCCCGCAGAATGTAAAACAAAAAGAAAACCGGCAGCGTCCAATGGATCAAAATGTCCGTGCGAAATAACCGGCCTAAACGAAAGCTCCAATTCCAGTGAAACATCTCTCCCTCTAACCTTTTTCCGCTAGTTGAGGAACCGGCACTTCATCCAATTTGGCATCCTGCGCATAAAGACAATAGGAAAAATGCTCCGGGCCAATCTGGACTGGATCGGGAAACTTTTCCTCGCATTCTTTTGTGGCAATCGGGCAGCGAGTGTGAAACGGACAACCGGAAGGCGGATTGATAGGCGTGGGAACATCGCCTTCCAAAAGGATACGCTTACTCCTGCGCCGGGGATCGGGAACGGGAATGGCCGATAACAAAGAGCGAGTGTAAGGGTGACGCGGATTCTGATAGATCTCCCTCGCCGGCGCTAGCTCCACAATTTTGCCAAGATACATCACCGCAATCCGATCGCTAATGTGTTCCACCACCGCCAAATCGTGAGCGATAAAAAGATATGCCAATCCCTCCTCCCGCTGCAGCTTTTTCAGCAAATTGATGATCTGGGCCTGGATGGATACATCCAACGCCGAGACCGACTCATCACAAACAATAAACTCCGGCTCCACCGAAAGCGCCCGGGCTATCCCAATCCTTTGGCGCTGACCACCTGAAAATTCATGGGGATACCGGTTGCGGTGATCCGGGCTAAGGCCCACCTTTTGCAAAAGCTCGTTTACCCTCTCCTGACGCCTGCCTTTGGCAAGTTTGTGAACAATCATCCCCTCCGAGATAATATCCGACACCGTCATCCGCGGGTTGAGGGAACTAAACGGATCTTGAAAGATGATCTGCATCTTTTTGCGCATCTCCAACAGCCGCTTCCCTCTAAGGTCAAACACCGGATTATCCCGAAAGTAAACCTGGCCAGAGGTAGGCGGGATTAAATTTAAAATCGTGCGCCCCGCCGTGGTTTTGCCGCAGCCGCTCTCTCCCACCAATCCCAAAGTCTCTCCCTCACGGATTTCAAAACTGATATCATCCACCGCTTTGACCCACCCCTTTGTGCGGGAGAAAAAACCTTTTTTCACAGGAAAATACTTTTTTAAATGCTCCACCTTCAAAAGAATAGAACGGCTTGACGAAGCCCCCCCATTTTCCTTCTCTTTTGCAGGCGTTGGCTGATTTGGAGTCTCCCCAGAAGATGGAACATTTTCCAACTCTTTCTGAGAGCTTGTGATGGACTCCTCCTTTGGCGGAGGGGATGGAGAATGCTGCTCGGACATGATTTCTTTCCCTTACATTACCTAAAAATTATTCTACACAATGCGTTGGGATGATTGGGCTTATAAATTTATTCATCGCTCGGCTTGGCGCTTCTCTGCGCGGAGAGCTCAGACGGCCACTCCAACTCCTCCTCCAGCCGCCAACAGGAAGCAAAATGCCCCTCCCCTACCTTTTCCAAAGAGGGCTCCACAAAACACTTCTCCACCGCAAAAGGACACCTGGTGCGGAACTTGCAACCCTGCGGAAAATCCAACGGATTGGGCACCACGCCAGGAATCTCATCCAACACCTCCTTCTGCTCACCTAACTTAGGAAGGGAACGAAATAAACCCATGGTGTAGGGGTGACGCGGCCGCAAAAAAATGGTCTCCACATCCCCCCGCTCCACCACCTTCCCCGCATACATCACCACCACCTCATCGGCCATTTCCGCCACTACGCCTAAATCATGGGTGATCAGCATGATCGACATGTGGTACTTTTTCTGCAACGATCGCATCAAATCCAAAATCTGCGCCTGAATGGTCACATCCAACGCCGTCGTAGGCTCATCCGCAATCAGTAAGTCCGGCTGAGATGCCAACGCCATCGCAATCATCACCCGCTGCTTCATTCCCCCCGACATCTGGTGGGGATAGTTGTCCACCCGCAACTTGGCGTCGCTAATCCCTACCTCCTCCAACAGCTCAATAGCCCGCTGACGCGCGCTTGCTTTGTCCATCCCCGGCTGGCGCAACAACGCCTCTATGATCTGATCGCCCACTTTGTAAACCGGGTTTAAACTGGTCATTGGCTCCTGAAAAATCATCGAAATCTCACGCCCCCGAATCTGGCGCATCTCCTCTCCACTGAGTTGGAGCAAATCCTTGCCCTTAAACAAAATGCTGCCAGCCACATATTGGGCCGGGGGGACCGGCAATAGCTGCATGATCGACATGGAAGTGACGCTTTTGCCGCAACCACTCTCCCCCACAATCCCCAAGGTCTGACCCTTTTTTAGAGAAAAATCTACCCCGTCCACCGCCTTGACTACCCCCTCTTCGGTGTGAAAATAGGTCTTTAATCCCCGCACATCTAACAAAATCTCAGCCATATTGATCCGCTCCCTCTGAAACGTTTCCTTTTCTAACTTCAATCTATGAAACAGCACGCTCAGCGCCGCAAGGATAAAAATCCCACCCACCGCCCATAACAGCCAAGAGAATAAAAAATATCCAAATCCGGCAAATGCCCACACTTCCTCCGCCCAAGACAAGCCAAGCTGCAGCACAGCCAAAATCCCACCGTATCCACCTAGTACCGCCACTACCTTCCCTAACGCACCAGAAGTAAGGGTTTTGCTCCGCAGTAGGGAGAAAAATCCACTCTGCTTCTCTACAAAAATACTTGGGATAAACAAAGACATCGATAGCAAATAGCGAAGAAGAAACAGCGCAAAAACCAATCCAACACCCCCCAAAAACAAATAACCAACGCCTTTGCCCACCCCCTTGTAGAGAAGGACAAAACTAAATAAAATCGGCAACCCTCCCATCACCACAATCCCTAAACAAATCAAAGCCGTTTGGAAAAAAGCAAAAAACATCGCCGACCATATCGCCGGAGCACGGCGAATATACCCCCAAAAATGCTGAAAACTATCCCCCTCCTCCCTCTCTTGAAGAGAAGAGAAAACCTCTGCAGTGATCGCCCCCAAACTGATCGGAAGAAAAAAGAAACACACCCCAACGCAAACCACCAGCTCCAACGTAAGCCAAAGATAATGGGAAAAAAAATGAACCCCCCCCAAAATCATCTGCCAGTGATCCGCCAAAATCTGCTCCCAGGAACCCAGAAAATAATCCCAACTCCACTCCGGTATCCCCGCTTTGGCATAGCTGGCCAAGAGAGAAGCGTACCCCGTAAAACCCAACCATATCCCCTCAAAAAAACCCTCCAACTCCTGTGCTTGAAAGTAAAATAAACAGGAAAATGCAAAAAGAGGTACTAAACCTAGAACATACCACCCCAAAGAACCCTTAGATAGGGAAAAAACCGACTTGAATGGCGGGAAAACATAAGTCAGTAAGACACTTTGGTTTTGATTTTGACGCATATTCATTTGACCTCGACAACTTCTTACAAAGCAAACACAACTCCACCACAACCACGCCCTATCGCTCCTTGAGACGAGGATCTAGGGCATCCCGTATCCCCTCTCCAACGAGGTTATACACCGTAACCGTCAAGAAAATAGCCGTTCCCGGAAAAACCGCCAACCACCAATACTGAGAGGAAGCCGATTGGGCCTCGGAGAGCATAGCCCCCCAAGTAGGGGCCGGGGGCTGAACACCTAAGCCCAAAAAACTTAGGCTGGATTCCACCAAAATCGCCGACGCAATCCCAAAGGTCGCCGATACCAACACAGGCGCTAGGGCATTGGGGACAATATGGCGGAAAATCAAGCGAAAATTGCTCACCCCCAACGCCTTTCCCGCCACCACAAAATCCAAATTTCGCAGGCGCAAAAACTCTCCACGGATCAGCCTCGCCACCCCCGTCCAGCCAGTCACCCCAATCACCACCATAATCGCCAACATTCCATTCCAAATATCAATGTATTTCGATGGCAACACCGCAATGATGGTGATAATCAAAATTAAAGTAGGAAAGCAAATCATGATCTCAATCAAACGGGAAATCACCATATCCACCCAGCCCCCAAAAAAGCCCGCCAATGAACCCAACACAATCCCGATCAGAACATAAATCCCAACAGCCACAAACCCCACCGAGAGGGAAATGCGCGCCCCCCAAATCAAACGCGTGAAAATATCCCTCCCCTGGCCATCCGTGCCTAAAATGTGGTAGTTTCCAATTTTGGTGTGATCTTCGGTTTGCCAGTAAAATTTGCGAAAGCGATGGAAGTTTACAATTTTGGCTCCTTTCTCCACAATCAACACCCCGCCGGGCTCGATGATAACGGAGTGAATCATCGCATAATTCTTTTTGGGTAGAATGAAAATTTTGCCCTTGTAAACCCTTTCTGGCAAATCGTCCAAAACCTCTACCGGAGGCACTTTTTGCCCCTGTTTTCTCAGCTCTTGAAAATAGGCACAATCGTAGCTACCGTCCTTTTGAGGAATAAGTTTTTGGGTAAGGAATAGCCCTTGGTTTCGACTATCCCGTTGGATGATTAATCCAAACTCTTCTGGCTCGGCCCAAGAGGGAGGGGCGTAGTTTTTCTCCTCTGTGTAAGGACCATAAAAAATGGGGGGAATGTAGGCATAATCGCCCGCGAACTCGAAGTTTTGAATGATCTTTCTATAGTCCCGTTTGTCCAAAACCTCCGGATATTTTAGCCACCATAGAAACGCCAAAACGGCTGGGATAAAAAGAAGGATAAAGGCTTTTATAAAAGAGCGCAAAAAGGGGTCTATCGAAAACAGGTTGAAGAGAGCGAAGGGGATAGGGGAGAGCAAAAAGAGGGCAAAAAGAGTCATAAAGAAAATGTCCATATAGCTCAGGGAGCGGAAAAGCGGATAGCGGCGCTGGCGCACCAGCTCTTTCTTTGCCACCACCCCTTTGCCGTCTATCCATTGGGGCTTGAGGAGGGCAAGTTTATCCACTACCTGGTCAAGTTCCTCTTGCTCTGGAAGTTGGCCACTTTCCATTTTACCAGTGATTTTTGAGCTCAGGGAGGAAAGCTCATCTAGCGTTTTTTTGTGTTTGCCTCCCAAATGCGTCGAGAGAAGTTGAAGCTGAACGGGGAAATAGATTTTATAATCTTGAAAGCCTTGGTGTTTTGCTAAGAAAGACTGGCGGGAAAACTCGTCCAGGTCTGATGGAGCTTCTATGTATTTTAATAATTCGGATTTGGTCTCTGGAAAATAATTAAAATTGGCTAGATAATTTTTGATTTCTTCCTGCTCCCCGATCGGGCGGCCTTTTAGGACCTCATCCAGTTTTTCTTCAAACTCCACCGTTACTGTGTTCAGCGGCGTGATGCGCTCCAGGGCGAGGCGAGTTTTCAGCTCTTCCAAGGAAGCCCCCGCCTGGAGCAGGCGGAGAAGCTCTTGGTGGCTGAGCCGGTCAAATTGGGTGTCCAAGTGGCGCAGTTGGTAGATAAAGCTTTTGATCTCTTGGGGGGAGAGGGCCAGTTTGGAGTTAGAGGCCAGGGCTTCCTCCAGTAAGTTGCGGTTGGGCTGGTCCGCCTCGTCCTCATCCTCAATTTCATAGAAGGGGCGAATTCGCTTGGTTTGGATTTCTTTGAGCAAATCTTGCAGTTGGGCTTTACTGGTGAGCTGGGAGATTTTCTCTCGAATGACCTTTAGAGGGATTTGTTTTTGTGCGATTTTATAGGCATCGATAAGCTTTTTTTCTTTTAGCCTTTTTTTGGCGGACCATATTTTTTCCTCTTTTTGCATCTGTGTGAGGGCCCCTTTTGGACCTGCGACTTTGGTGTAGAGGGAGCGGAGGTTTTGCCAGATTTCCGCATAATCCTGAAAAAATCGCGTGTAGATTACATACGGCTTATCGTTGGCAAGAAAGGGGGCATAGATCGCCACCGCAAACATAAAAAGCACCATCACAGCCCCGAAGACCGCCATTTTATTTTTCATAAATTCCTTGCGCACAATTTGCCAATACGTGCGCGAAGGTCGCTTGGAAAGTTCTTCTTCCAGAGAAGAAAGCTGCGGAGCTGGCTCCGGCTGGGGGGCTTGTTCTGAGTTTGGTTGGTGTATCTCTTTTTCCATAAGAATTTTCCTTCTGCCGAGTTATGTATCGCTAGAGACTTTCATGCCTACCTCTATTTGACGATGGCTTACGATCAATCGTAGCTCACTCGAGGATCCACCACCGCGTAGAGAATATCCACAATCAATATCCCAAGCAAGGTCAAGAAGGCGCTAATCGTCATAATCGCCATCACCATCGGAATATCCTTATTGGTGGCCGCTTCAAAGGAGGCCACTCCCATTCCCTTGATGCTAAAGATGTACTCGATGATCACGCTCCCGCTGATAAGCACAGGCAACAGGCCCGCCATAAGGGTTAAAATCGGAATGAGGGAATTGCGCAGCGCGTGCTTAAAGATCACCACATCCTCCGGCAATCCTTTCGCCCGGGCGGTGCGGATATAATCCTGGCGAATGGACTCCAACATCCCCGCCCGCATCTGCCGAGAAATGTACGCCAATCCCCCGTAGGTCATACAGAAAACAGGCAAAATCAAATGCCAAATCCGATCCACTACCTTTTCAAAAAAACTCATCTTCTCAAAACCCTGGCTGCTCAACCCGCTGGTAGGGAACCAGAGGAAGGGCGAGGAGGTAAAATTTTGAATGAGCAGAATCGCAATCCAAAAGGTAGGAAGGGAGTAGAGAATAAACAACATGATCGTCAAAACCCGATCCGGGCGCATGTCCTTATGGGTGGCGGAATAAATCCCCAATGGAATCGCCAAGAGGTAAACCAAAATGAGGGAGGTGAGGGCCAATTGGAGGGAAATGGGCACCCGCTCCAAGATTACCTCCAGAACGGGCTTTTTGTGCTGAAAGGACATTCCAAAATCCAAATGCAGTAGGCGCTTTAGCCATATACCATAGCGGGTGTGGGTAAATGTGCGAACCGTTTTTTGCCAGGGAGTGAGCTCGATAAAATAGTGGTCGTGCTTTTCCCACCACCGCCTCCAGGAGCGGAGTATATCGCGCTTGAGTTCGTCCGAATCGCTCTTTTTGTAAACGTAGCTTTGTCGAGTAATATGGGCTAGGACCTTCATTGTTTCCAAACGAAGGGTTTCATCTTTGTTTTGAAAAAGGTAGGGAATGAGGGGGGCTATTGCTATTCTGCCCAAACTTCTCAGTTCATCCGCCGCTTGGCGCCTCTGGGAAGCATTGCCCGAGACAAACGTTTGAACCGTTTCTTGAACGTGTTTGAGGGTATAATGGGATTTGTTTGTCTCCCACCATTTTAAGAAAGCATCGGAGGCTTTTTCCACATCCTCTTCGTTTTCCACCACCCTTCTTCCCCCATTGGTAAGCTCGTCGAGATCTGAGGCTTTCTGCATGAGAGTGCGTAGATGGGGATCTGGAATGCTTTTTGGGTCTAATTCCTTCCAGCTGTCCTTGGGATAGAAGCTATCCGCTAGACCGAGGATTAAAAAAACACTCAGCGGCGCTTTCTTTTTTCTCCGCTTATCCAGTTCCTGGGCCGCTTTTTCATAGGCCACACTCCCCAATTCTTGCAGGTCTTTTCTCGCATCCGCTAACTTTTCTGTCAGGCGCTTGCGCTCCTCCTCTTTGCCTTCTCTGTTGGCCTTTTGGATATCTTTTAGGGAGATAAAAATTCCCTCCATGGTGCGCTGCAGTACCTTGGATTTGGTCAATACGTCCGTGTTGAGGATAAAATGAGGGTTGTCCAACCCATACAGCTCCCGGGCTTCTCGTAGGGCCGCCTCTTTGTCCATATCCGCCGCTTGTGTTCCCTCGCCTCCGCCTTCGCTACCTGCTGTGCCACGGAGCGCTAACTGGGCCGGGTCCATCGGAGAGATATTCAAGATCACGAAGATAATGATCGTGATTCCGAAAAGCGTGATCAACATCAACAAAATACGCTTGATGATATAATTTAGCATCTTTGCCTTGCCTTTCGCCGCTGTCCGTTGCGAAGAGAATTCAAGAGTTATCGCTGATTCTGTTTTTCTACGGGTTTTTCACCAGTATTTTGGGATATTTTAATAAAATCTTTTTTTTCTTCAAGGGGGGCCTTGAAATATTCCATTTTTTTTTGATTTTTTTTGTCTAGATCAATCGTCTTCTGGATAGTATTGATTCAATATTTCTTTTACTCTTAGACGTAGCACATCCTCGATGATGGGCTTGGTTAAATAATCCACACAGCCGGATTTTAGGGCCTGTTCCCGATCCCCCACCATCGCATGGGCGGTCAAAGCGATCACGGGGATATCGGAGGTCTCTGGATTGGCAAGGATCATTTTGGTGGCCTCCAATCCATCGATTTTGGGAAGCAATAAGTCCATTAAAATCAAATGGGGCTTGCAGGAAGTAGCTTTGGCGACGCCCTCTTCCCCATCCCTCGCTTGAATGAGCTCGTACTCTTCGCCTAGAACATCGCAAACAAATTCCATATTGTCCGGTACATCTTCTACGATCAGGATTTTTTTCTTCCCCGCTTTCTTCTCTTCTTCTGCAGAAGTTGAGAGCAGCGATAGGTCCTCTTCTACGCTCTTTAGGACGCTGCTTGGAGTGCGTTTTAACTCCTTCTTCTCGTCCAAATCTGCGGCTGCTTTGGGGGGAGCTTTCTTTTGATTCTCCGTGGGCAAGGAAGACTCGGTGGCGGCATTTCCGTGGTTATCCGCGCCAAAGGGGGGGGCAGAAGCGCTTTTTTCCAACTCTTCGGGGGCTGGGGGCTTTGGGAAAGCCTCTTTGGAGGCGGGAATGTCCCTTAGGTACGATATTACGCCGGAGACGGCTTCCTCTAGAGAAGAGGCGATGATTTTTTCGTCATATAACTCCGGCATGGAGGCACTTTGTTCTTGGCTGCGTCCAACGCAAACTACCGGCGGTTCGATGGCGGGCAAGTTTAGCAGGATGGCCTCAAAGAGAGAGGAAACCCTATCCCCCTTTTGCCAGAAATCCAGCACCAAGGCCGCTGGACTTTGGGAGCTGAGGTACTCCAAAGCCTCTGTTTCGTTTTCCAATAACTTCCACTTGTACAAAGGCGAAGCTTTTTGAATGGCTTGATAGAATGGGCTTGAGGTCGTGGATAAAAGGACCACCGGCTTGGTAGAGGGGGGCTCTTCTGTTTTTTGTAGGTTTTTCTCACCTTTTCGGGACGAGGAAGGATCTAGCTTTTTAAATAGGGTGAGCAACTCCTCTCGATTGACCGGTTTGGATAGAAAGTAGCTAGCCCCTAAACTCTGGGCCAAAAAGGGATTGTCAATGTTGGAGGAGACAATGATGGGAATAAAGGAAAGCTGGGACATGGATTTGATTGTCTGCAACAGGGACCAGCCGTTGGCATTTTTTAAAATCACGTCCAAGATCACCGCAAACGGCTGGCAGCGCTCGATGACCTGAATCGCTTTGTTGCCATCGAGCACGGAAAGTGGAAAATAGGGCGTATCTTTTAAAATTTCTCGGTAGGTTAAATGAACGATTTCCTCATCGTCCACCACCACCACCAGCTTTTTGCCCGATTTCTGGGCCTGTTCCATTGCTTGCTGAAGAGCTGGATCTAGGCCCTCTTGTGCTTGTGGCTGTGTTTCTTTATTTTCCAGAGGCTGCCGCGCATCCTCTTCTCTTATGGACTCTTGTTCAGGCGGCGCCGTAGTTATTTCCTCTGCGGGCACTTGGCCCTGAGAAGGGGGGGAAGGGGGAGGGGAGGCCTCTTTTTCTTTTTGGGCGGCCTCTTCGATTTTAGCCCGCTGCCAGACGCCGGAGGAGATGCCCATCACATTGCTCCCCCCCATAATATGGGCGTAGACATCGACGGGTAAATCCAGGTAAAACCTGGAGCCTTTGCCTACCTCGCTTTCAACAAATACCTCTCCGTGCATCAGCTCGCTCATTTTTTTGACGATCGCAAGCCCAAGCCCTGTCCCTCCGTGGGCGCGGGTGGCTGAGTTGTCCACTTGGGTGAAGGATTCAAAAATATTTTGCAGCTTATCTTTTGGTATGCCGGGGCCGGTGTCCTCCACACAAATGCGAATCCAACCTTCTTTTGGGGAAGAGGCCCGTACTGTGATGGAGCCTTTTTCGGTGAATTTGGTAGCGTTGCCTAGCAGGTTGATCAAGATTTGCTTTAGCTTGGCCTGATCCGTTTTAATGGGGGGAAGGTTTCCCTCGATTTCCTTTTGAAGAACGATGGGTTTTCCCTCGATCAGACCTTGCGCGGTAGCCAAACAGGTATCGATGACCTTTTCTAGCTCAAATTCCTCCATAAATAATTCCATTTTCCCCGCTTCGATTTTGGAAAGATCCAAAATATTGTTGATAAGAGAGAGCAAATGCTGGGCGTTGTTGAGCACTTTTTCCAATCTTCGCTTGTCTTTGCCTAGCTTATCTGCGGATTTTTTTAGCACCAAGTCCGTGTAGCCAATGATGCTGTTTAAGGGCGTGCGCAATTCGTGAGACATGGTGGATAAAAAATTTGATTTCTGCTCGCTGGCTTTTCTTAGCTCTTTGTTTTTGAAATCCAACTCACGCTTTTGGTCTGCAAGGAGCTGCTGCTGCATTTCCAAAGCTCGATTTTTCTCTTGCAGCTTTTCGCTGATCGCTTTGAAGCGCATCGCCATTTCACGACTGCGCTGATAGATCATCGCGTTGTGGATAAAAATGGAAATCTGCACAACCGCAGATTCTAGATTTTTTAAAAGATTTTTTTTGTATTCATACATACTTCCCAATTCAAATACACCGAGCAATTCGTCCCGATGCAAAATGGGAAAATAGATGATATTTTTCGGTGGAGTGGAGATAATCCCGGAATCGATTTTAAGGGGAATATCTTTGGGTATATTCTCCAGCAATAAGCTCTTTTTGTCCACCGCTACCTGTCCAGGAAAACCAACGCCTAAGGGATACTCTAACTTCCTAGCTTCTACGCCTGCAAATTCTTTTGCGTAAAGCTTCTGTTGCTCTTCGTCAAAAAGATAGAGAATTCCTACTTGTGAGCCAGAAATTTTTAGGATTCCTCTTAAGGATTCTGCGAATAGCGTGTCCTTTTCCACATGGGAGTTTAGGGAGATAACCAAATTATTATAGGCGACCTGGAAGGCCTGCTCCTCCTGCAATTTGTCCAACAGGGATTGGAGTTCTTCCGTGCGCTCTACCATCTTAAGCTGAAGCTGTTGATTATAACTCTCTAGTACTTCGTTGGCTTCTCGCAGGCTCTGAAAAGCTTCTTTTATACTATCTAGAATTTTATAGCTATCTGAATCGGAGATTTTATTCTGAAGCAGCGAAATATTCTTCTCAAATTCACCAAATATTTTTTTCATCTTTTCTTTCCTTTTTACGCTATGCGCTTTGCCAGTCTACATGTTTCTTCTATACTGCCCTCCCACTTCGTATAGGGCTTGGGAAATCTGGCCTAGCGAAGCGTATTTTACAGTTTCCATTAGCTGGGCAAAAATATTTTTTTGCTCTTTTGCCACCTGCTTTAGCTTATCGATTTCTTTTTGGAAAACGTCTTGATTTCTTTTCTGAAAAGCGGCCAGAGCTTGGATTTGCGCTTCTTTTTCCTCCGGTGTCGCCCGGATAACCTCTTGAGGGATCTGGACCAAAGGTCCCTTTTCTCTTAGGAACGTATTGACACCAATAATGGGGAGCTTGCCCGAGTGCTTTAATTGTTCGTAATAGAGGGACTCTTCTTGAATCTTGTTCCGCTGATACATGGTCTCCATAGCCCCAAGCACTCCGCCGCGATCGTTTAGTCGGCAAAACTCCGCCATCACGGCCTCCTCCACAAGGTCTGTTAGCTCTTCGATAATGAAGGAGCCTTGGAGGGGATTTTCGTTTTTGGCCAAACCCAATTCCTTGTTGATGATTAGCTGAATCGCCAAGGCTCGGCGCACCGACTCTTCGGTGGGAGTGGTGATCGCTTCGTCATAGGCGTTTGTGTGAAGGGAGTTGCAGTTGTCGTAGATAGCGTAGAGGGCCTGCAAGGTGGTACGGATATCATTGAAATCAATCTCCTGGGCGTGTAGGGAACGGCCAGAGGTTTGGATATGATATTTTAGCTTTTGGGAGCGTTCGTTGGCTTTGTATTTGTATTTCATCGCCTTTGCCCAAATTCTTCTAGCCACCCTTCCAATTACCGAAAACTCCGCATCCACCCCGTTGCTAAAGAAAAAAGATAGATTTGGCGCAAAATCATCGATGTGCATTCCCCTGCTGAGGTAGTATTCTACGTAGGTAAATCCATTGGCTAGCGTAAATGCCAGCTGTGTGATGGGATTGGCCCCTGCTTCTGCAATGTGATAGCCCGAGATAGAAACGGAGTAAAAATTTTTAACTCCATGCTCAATAAAATATTCCTGCACGTCCCCCATCAAACTTAAGGCGAACTCTGTGGAAAAAATACAGGTATTCTGGGCCTGATCCTCTTTGAGAATATCCGCCTGTACGGTCCCTCGAACCTGCCGTAGGGTTTGGGCCTTGATATTTTCGTAGGTTTCACGCTCCAAAACCTGATCGCCGCTAACCCCCAATAGGAGCAATCCTAAGCCATCGTTGCCTTCGGGCAAATCCCCCCAATATCGGGGCCGGGGTAGGTTTTTCTTCCGGTAAAGCTCCTGGATTTTGCGCTCCACTTCCTCCGTCTTTCCACTCTCTCGAATGTATTTCTCGCATTGCTGATCAATGGCCGCGTTGAGAAAAAATGCCAAAATCGTTGGGGCCGGGCCATTGATGGTCATGGAAACGGAAGTGGTGGGAGCGCAGAGATCGAAGCCGCTGTAGAGTTTTTTGGCATCATCTAGGGTGGCGATACTCACCCCCGAATTGCCTACTTTTCCATAAATATCTGGACGATACGCGGGATCTTCCCCGTAAAGAGTCACCGAATCAAATGCTGTGCTCAAACGAGCTGCAGGCATTCCTTGGCTGAGATAGTGGAAACGACGGTTGGTGCGCTCCGGCCCCCCTTCGCCGGCAAACATTCGCGTGGGATCCTCGCTTTTTCGCTTAAATGGAAAAACGCCCGCGGTGTAGGGAAATTCTCCAGGTACATTCTCTGTAAGCAACCACCTCAAAAGCTCGCCCCAGTCCTCATAGCGCGGCAAAGCCACCTTTGGGATCTTGAGGTGGCTTAACGTCTCGGTATGCGTCTCCACCTCAATGGTCCGATGGCGAACTTGATAGGTAAAAATTGGGTTTTGGTATCGCCTCTTTTTTTCGGGCCATTCATCTAAAAGATTTTGGCATTCATAGTGAAGTTGCTTTTTTAGGTCCTCGTAAATTTTTTGAACCTCTTCTCGAGAACCGTTTTCCAAGATCTCCAGAGCTCCGCGGAGTTGAAAGAGTTTCCGGGCCAAGGCGGTTTGGGTTTTGACAAACTCTTTATAGCGCTCGTGCTCTTCCACAATTTCCGCTAAATAGCGCACCCGGTGGGGCGGAATAATTGTGGGTTTGCTCTTCTGCTCAGAAAATATCCGAAAGCTGGAGCGCCAGCCAAGCTGATGGCGCTGGATGAGCTCTTCGATCAACGCCTTGTATAGACGATTGGTTCCAGGGTCCTGAAATTGAGAGGCAACGGTGCCATAGACCGGCATTTGCTCAAGAGGCTTGTCGAAAAGTTGATGACTGCGCTGGTACTGCTTTCGTACATCCCGCAAAGCATCCTCCGCGCCGCGCTTGTCAAATTTGTTGATGACAACCATATCGGCAAAATCGATCATGTCAATCTTCTCCAGCTGGGTGGCTGCCCCAAATTCCGGCGTCATTACGTAGAGAGCAAAATCCGCCACCTCCGTGATCTCCGTGTCGCTCTGCCCAATCCCCGCGGTTTCCACAACAATTAAATCAAAGCCCGCCACCTTTAAAACCTCAATAGCCGAGGAAATGGTCTGGCTTAAAGAGCGATGAAGCTGCCGGGTGGCAAACGAGCGCATGTACACCCGCGGATGGTGGATGGAATTCATCCGAATCCGATCCCCTAGCAAAGCCCCACCGCTTTTTCGCTTTGTGGGGTCAACCGATAGGATGGCCAAAGTTTTTTGGGGGAAATCCTCTAAAAAGCGGCGCACCAATTCGTCCGTTAGGGAGGATTTGCCCGCCCCACCGGTACCGGTGATGCCCAAAACGGGAATGGTTTTTTCCGGAATTTCCGAGCGCAAAATATCTGAAAAATTCTCCGATTCTTCCAAGTGATTCTCCAAATAAGTAAGCGCCAAAGCTAGAGCCAACGGCTCTTTTTCCCGGATGCGTGGTAGCCATTTTTCCAACTCCATCCGAGGGACAATATCAAAATCCGAACGCTCAAGAAGATGAAAAATCATCCCCTGGAGCCCCATCCGCCTTCCATCCTCCGGAGAGTAAATATGGCAGATACCGTAGCGGTGAAGCTCTTCGATCTCCTCAGGTAAAATGGTCCCCCCTCCTCCACCAAAAATTTTGATAAAACCTGCCCCGCGCTCTTGAAGCAAATCGTACATATATTTAAAAAATTCCATATGACCACCCTGATAGCTGGTCACAGCGATCGCCTGCACCCCCTCCTGGATGGCCGCGTCCACAATCTCCTGCGCCGATCGGTTGTGCCCCAGGTGGATTACCTCCGCTCCGCTGCTCTGCATAATCCGGCGCATGATATTGATGCTAGCATCGTGGCCATCAAACAAAGAAGCCGCGGTCAAAACTCGCACCCGGTGCTTGAGTTGGTAAGAAGGTTTGGATTGTGAGGATAATGTTGTGGTTTGTGGTGTTTTCATATCGTCTCTTTCCCAAAAGAAGTTAGTTCGATTTCCCCAATCTATTCTCCACCGAAATATCGCGAAAAATTTTAATTTTCTTTTGTGATTTTTCCGCTTGCAAAGCGGATATATATTTAGGGGATATAATTCTCCCCCGAAAAGTGTATTGCTAAAATTCCATTTTATCCATTTTTGGCCTTTTTTCAAATTTTCAAAATCCCTTTTCCTATTCTTTCTCAAACTATCCAATTCTGGCAGAAAATTTAAAATTGTAAAAAAATTGTTAGATCCCCTTCTTTCTCTACGTATTGTAGAAAATAAATAAGCAAATAAAAAAATTTTCCTCCTTTTCAGAAAGGTGATAAAGATGAGATTTAGCCTAGAATTAAACTCTGATCAGAAAATTTTAAACTTTTCCAAAAACTATCCCCATCAGATCCAAGCGCTAATCTACCAAAATCTACCCGATGAAGAAGCTCATCACCTCCATACAGAAGGATTCCGCTACGAAAAACGCACCTTTAAACTCTTTACCTTCTCGCGCATCCAAGGCAAAATGCCGCGAAAAAAAAACCGAAATGCCTTTCTCTTTTTCTCCCCTATCCGCATACAAATCGCCTCCGCCAAAGATAAAATCCTCCAGCTGCTCGCAGCCAACCTCATCAAAAAAGAATACGTACAACTAGGACCACATAAGCTACGCCTGCACTCCATCAGCGTTCATAAGCCCCTTCAGTTCCAACCGGTCATGAAAATCCGAATGCTCTCCCCCATGACAATGTACTCCACCTTAGAAAAAGGCGACCAAAAAAAAATCACCCATTACTATACCCCATTCGATCAGGAATTCTCCGAACTGATTAGCTCCAACCTCCAAAAAAAATATTACCTCCTCCACAACGAAAATACCACCCAACAAGTACACCTAACCCCCCTCTTCCAAGGCAACCGAGAGCGAATACTCATCTTTAAAAACACCGTTATCAAAGCCTGGGACGGCCAATACCTCCTCCAAGGCCCCATCGACTTGCTAAAAATCGCCTACGATACCGGCCTTGGCTGCAAAAATAGCCAAGGATTTGGAATGTGGGAAGCCATCTAGGTGGAAAAGATTTTTTGGAAGAAAAGGAAAACCAGATTTTAAACTCTCCCCCAAAAGGAGCTTTACAAAATGATGGAGCTTTTAGGCAATATCGGACGCAGTATAAAAAAAGAGGATTTCCTCGCCAACCTCATCAAAAATGAAAATTTTTCCTACCTCTATCGCCTCCACTTCGACACCAACGCCCAAATCGTCGAACTCGATCTAGAGCTGCAGGGCAGTGAACACATTTCCGACGATAAACTCCTCGAATACCTCTATGTAGGAAATAATCCAGGCTCAAAACCCCAATTTTTTATGACTACAAATTCGCTCAACTACTTGCTTACCCAAAGCCTGCCCAATCTTTACCTCCGACTTCCCCCTCATAGCTCCATAAGAAAAATGTTAGAGGAAGTGATAGAAGTTTTTTTTGATGCTCAGCCAACCCAACCCCAAAAAAAGAAAAGAGAGTATACTCTCAAAGAAGAATTCCTTCTACAGCTTCTAGGAAAAGAAAAATTCACCCATCCATCCATAGAAAAAAAAACAAAAGAAATAGAAAAATCCTTTAAAGCTAGAGAAAATATAAAGGGAAAAAAAATAAAAGTCCTCTATACCGTCGCTATCAATCACCAAATCCTTGCCAAAACTCCTGAGTATAGAGAATTTCTAGAAAACACCTTAAAAAACCCCTCCGCGCAAGGGAAAAAACGCATCTGCAACCTCTGCAAAGAAATCAAGCCCATTTCGGAGAATGTCAAATCTCTTACGTTTAAATTCTATATCACCGATAAGTCCAATTTTGCCGCCGGGCTAAATCCTAAAAACTTCTATAAGTCCCTCTCCCTCTGCTTCAATTGTTTAGAAGATGTACGGGCTGGAGAGAATTGGGCAAAGCAAAACCTAAGATCAAAACTTGGTTCTCTCGATCTCTACATCCTCCCCCATGTTGTTCTCAGTAAAGAAAGCTCGAAAAAAGAGGAAAACTTAAAAAAAATTTTAATCATGGCTAAAAAAAATTTTGATTCTTTGATCAGCTACCAAAAGCTCAAAGAAGATTTCCTAAAAATAGAAGGCAAAATAGAGCGGGAGAAATTTCCACCCTCCATCCTCTGGAACTTTCTATTCTACAAACAAAGCAATTCTGCCTTTAAAATTCATACTCATATCCAAGATGTGCCTACCTACCGCCTCTACCAAATCCAAGAAGCCATCCTCAAAATCAACGAAAAGTTTCAGCCCTTCCTCGCTTCCTTATCCTTTGAGCTTACCTTTGATCTCAATCGGATATATTATCTTTTCCCCGTGAAAGTAAGCAAGGGAGAGGCTATTCAAAAACGAAAGATTCTCAGTGTGTATAAGCATATTTTTGAAGGGTATCCCCTAGACACAGAGCTCCTCTACGACGCCTATGCAGAAATGGCTAGGATTTTTTATTTCGAACAAAATGGCTACCAGTTTCAAAAACCAAATTTCAAAAACTTGGCTTGGAATACCGTTGTGTGGAATATGTTTTTGGATTTTTTAAAGGAACTTCAACTCATTTCTGGAGGAATATTTATGGAAAACAAAACCGTTGTGCTTCCGCCTTTTTTAAAGGAAATTTTTCAAGAGCTAGGTTATAGCTCTTATCAACAAAGCCTTGCGTTAATGGGCTATGTTATGGGGAAAATCGAAGAAAAGCAACGACATCACCAACTGAAATCCTCTCCCATTTTCAACAAAATCAATTACCAAGGAATCAATCAAGAAAAAATTCTGCGCCTAGTCAATGATCTGTTTGAAAAAATTCGCCAATACGATATCCACTGCGCTCTAAATTACCTAGCCTCCGCTCAATATCTCTACGAAGCTACCAGAAAAAAAGAAGCCCTAGAAGGTGAAGCCAATTTATTCTACCTTCTCTCCGGCTATTCTTTTTATTGCTTAAAGAAGGCTAAATCTCAAAAAGAACGAGCCGAAGGGGCAAGACTCCGTATGGAAAAGGAAGAGGGGCCTTCCGATATAGATCCCAATCCAAAGGAAAATCAATTTTTTTAAGCTCAAATTTTATCAAGTACAAATCTTATCGAATATATTGTAAAAGAATTTAATTTCTAACTTCTGGAAAGGAGACCTTTCATGCAAATCGATAAAAACTCCGTTATTCTCTATCTCTACGACGCCCAACTCTGCAACCCCAACGGCGATCCAGATGAAGAAAACCGCCCACGTATGGATTACGCCACCCAAACCAATTTGGTCAGCGATGTGCGACTCAAGCGCTATCTGCGGGATTATTTCCACACAAAAGGCCAAAAGCTCTATATCCCCCCTACCTTCCCCGGAGAAAAAGTCCTCAATGCTACCGAGCGAATCCAAGAAGTCCTAGGCAAAAAAAAAGTGTCTGAAGGGGACATTCAACTGATTCTAGAAAACCTTATCGATGTTCGCCTCTTTGGCGCTACCTTGCCCATCAAAGGGGAAAAAGAAAAAGGTGGTGGACAGTCCATCTCCCTCACCGGGCCTGTCCAATTTAGCTGGGGCTATTCCCTCCACAAAGTGTATCTTTTAGAAACCCAAACCATCACTAGCCATTTTGCCTCTGAGAGCGATAAACAGCAGGGCACTATGGGAAAGGATTACCGGCTAAAATACTCCCTGATCGCCTTTTACGGCACCATTTCTAAGCATTTTGCCAAACACACCTGCTTAAGCCAAGAGGATGTGCGGCTTTTCGATCAAGCGATGCTCAAAGCCATCCCCCAGTATTCCACCAGAAGCAAAGTAGGCCAAACCCCGCGCCTATACATTCGCTTCGAGTTTAAGGGCGATGAGTTTCCATTTTGTGATTTGCGGCCATTCCTAGAAGTGGAAGGTAGGGAGAATTTGTCTGAAAGCGAATGGCGTTCGGTCAAAGATATTCGGCTCAATTGTCAAAATCTTATTGATTATATACAGAAGAAAGCTGATTTTGTGGAAACAACCTATTACTGGAAAGAAGAACTTTTGGAAGTCTCGGATGACTTGGAAAAGCATCTACCCAACGTCCAACCCATCGTTTGGGAGTGATATCTGTAGGGAGTAAGCGATATGGAGGAAAAAGAACGCATTTTTATCCTAGATTGGAGGGGAATGATGGGCCACTTTCGCCAGATGGATACCAACTCCTCCTCCCTTAGCTATAGCTTTCCGCCCCCGACTACGATTGTGGGAATGTTGGCGGGGGTGATGGGGAAAAATCGCGATAGCTACTATGAAGAGTTTAACTCTCAGAACCTGAAGTTGGCTATCGAGCTCAAGCGCACACCAAGGAAGATTTTACAGACCACCAATTATATGTTTGTGAAGACTAAAAACGACTATACGGGGCAAAGTGGACGAACGCAAATTCCTTTTGAAATGGTGGTTTCGGAGAGCTTTCCCCGCAGTTTTCTGTGGTACAGGATTTTTTTTTATGTCAAAAACAGCGGCCTTCTTTCGGAATTCCGGCGGCATTGGAAAAATCCCACAACCGTTTATCCGCCGGCGATGGGGAATGCCAACTTCGCGAGCTTTCTGGAGTATCTCTCCGCCGAAGAGGTGCAGCGTATTCCTCCCGGAACAGAAGGGACGTTTGTCCACAGCGTTGTGGATGTGGATATTCTCTGCCCGAATACCCTTAGGTTGGCTTCTGATCGGCCGCTAGCTTACCTGAAAGAAAGGATGCGGCGGGAGTTTGGCCTAAATAGGGAGCCGGGGAAGATGGTGGAACTTCTCTGGGAAAAGAATGCTCAGCAGATCCATGCGGGATTCCAGGAGCCTATCTACAAAATCAAAGTTGCGCAGAGCTGGACGCAGGTTGTGTTTTTTTAGGGGAGGGGAGGGA
>RFKQ01000074.1 GCA_003694635.1 Planctomycetota bacterium | reverse complement strand
TGCAAAAAATCAAAATCTATCTTACCACTTTTTTCCTCTTCATCACGCTCGCCCTCCTCACCAGCTGCATCTGCCCCGCTGTGGTCTACAAATACAAAAATCCTACAGTCCCCTCCTGGATCTATAAACTCCCCCAAAAAAAAGGCTGGAAATACGCCTGGGGCTCCAGCGGACCTTCCCTAAACCGAAAAATGGCCCACGATTTTGCCCTCGAAAACGCAAAAAAAACACTCGCCCTCCTCCTCGGCGCTAGAGTCCTCCAAAAAGCCCAAAATGTGGACTACTTTGGTCGCAGCGTCTACGCCATCATCCGTCCTACCGTCTCCTGGAAATCCCTCTCCGTAGAAGTCGTGGACCAGTGGGAAGATCAAACAGGCAAAGCCGGACTAGGATACCAATACTTCGTACTGGTGCGAACCAAAATCCCAAATCCCTAAAACCCCTTCACCTCCCCCAAAATATGCAAACCAACTCCCCCCCCAAAAAAAAACACCAAAATCACAAAAAACACCACCTATCCCCTTCCCAAACAAATCAAAATCAAAAAACAAATAATTAGGAGGTTTGGATGAAAACCATCACCACCTTTTCCCTCTGGATACTCCTATTGTTTGCCTCAACTTCCTCCGCCCAAGAAAAAGGACTTACCCTCGAGAACCTAATCTCCCTGAAAAAACTTGGATACAAAACCCAAGAACTCCTCCAAGTTATCAAGAAAAAAAAAGTGGCCTTCACCCTCACTCCACAAATCCAAACCAAACTCCAAAAACTCGGCTTCTCCCCCACCCTCATCCAAGCCATCCAAAAAAATACCCGCCTCTCCCTCGAAAAACTCCTCCAACTCCATAAACAAGGAACACCAATAGGGGAGTTAGTGCAAAAAATCCGCAACGCCGAACTCTACTTCAATCCCCTGTCCAAAACTTGGAAACAAGTCCAAAAAAAAATCTCTACCCTCCCCTTCGCCCTGCAATATGCCCTCACCCACAAAAAAGGTAGCCTAACCTTCCAAGACCTCAAACAACTCACCAAACACAAAACCCCCCACAACGCCATCCTAATCCTCGCGCGCGAAAAAAAACCCAACTACCTTCAACTCACCGCCCTACAAGCCGCCGAACTACTCCAATTGGGCATGAAAGCCTATACCCTCAAAGCCATCCGAGAACTCAACTACACCTCCTATAAAAAATTTGGCTACCGCCTCCTCATCCCACCAAAGTGGACCTGGAAAATCAAAGAACCCGTCCCCAACCGCCTCGGAATTATGGAAATCCGCTCCCCACAAGAAGATGTCTATATCTCCATCCGAAGCGAAAAAATAAAAGGAAAACTCAACCTCCGCACCAAACAAGGACTAAAAGCTATCAACGCCCTCGTGCAAGCCTTCCAACGCAAAATCCTCACCAAACTCTTCCAAAATATCCGTGTCTATCGCCCCAAAGGCAAACGCTCCCCCTTCCTACCCACCACCATCGCCAACGAAGATGCCCTCTTCCTCGAACATCGCGCCATCATGGGAAACGCTCCCGTCTGTATCCTCGCCTACTTCTTCTCCACCCCCAACCATATCCATATCATCTGGGCCGTGTACGCCCTCAAAAAAGATCCCAACGTCCGAACCCAAGTCAAAAACATCGTCCAAACCTTCTCCCAAATCCAACCCTAACTCCCAACTCAACTCACCCAACAACCCTGCAAAAGAAAGCAAAACCACCATGAAAATCTATACCAAAACCGGAGATCAAGGCGATACCTCCCTTCTAGGTGGCAAACGAGTGCCTAAAAATCATACCCAAATCGAATCCTACGGCACCGTCGATGAACTCAACGCACAACTAGGAATCTGTGCCACCCTCGCCCAACCTCAACACCTCCAAAATATCCAAGAAATCCTCCTCACCCTACAACACCACCTCTTTATCGCAGGTACCCAACTCTGCCAAACACCCAACTACTCCCAAAAAGAAAATATGCCACAACTCACCCCCCAACATCTCCAACAACTCGAACAATGGATCGACCAAACCCAAGAAAAACTCCCTCCCCTACGCCACTTTATCCTCCCCGGTGGATCCCCCCTCGCCGCTCAATTGCACCTCGCCCGCTGCGTCTGCCGAAGAGCGGAACGCCGTATCCTCTCCTTCCTCCAACAATCCCAAACCCCTCTCCCCCTCCTCCTCACCTACTTCAACCGCCTCTCCGACCTGCTCTTTGTCCTTGCCCGATTTGCAAACCAACTAGAAAATACCCCAGAAATCCCCTGGAAAAAAGAATAATTCCCAAAAAATCTCCAACCAAAACCATAAAACCACCACCTTCCCAAACAAAATCGCCTAAATCTATGAATCCAATTGACACAAAAGCAAAAACATGATATAATCTTCCCGGTTTTATCCCTAAACCTCAAACTATCCAAAACAAAAAACAATCACAACCACCACCCCCATGGACTCCAAGCGAAGAACCAAACTTTCCAAATTCCTTAGCTATATCCTAAGACATCACCCCGAAAAAATTGGGCTAAACCTGGATAAAAATGGATGGGCCGACGTGAATACCCTTCTGGAAAAATGCCAACAACACAATATCCATATCACCCGAAATGAGTTAGAAGAAGTGGTCAAATTAAACTCCAAACAACGATTTGCCTTTAGCCCAGACAACACAAAAATCCGAAGCAATCAAGGACACTCTATCCCTGTCGAACTAGACTACGAACCTACACCCCCTCCAAATATCCTCTACCACGGCACCTCTGAACGCTTCCTAGACTCCATTCGGCAAAAGGGATTGCAAAAAAAACAACGCCACCATGTCCACCTATCCTCCGATATGAAAACCGCTCTCGAAGTGGGAAAACGCCACGGAAAACCAATTGTACTGAAAATCAAAGCTAGAGAAATGAGCGAAAATGGCTTCACCTTCTACCTCACCTCAAACAACGTATGGCTCGTGGAAACCGTTCCTCCAACCTACCTAATCTTTCCCTAACCATCCCCCACCTCTACCCCCAAAACACTCCTTTGAGAACGCTCTAGCTTTATTTTACTCTCCTCACTCACGTGTTGTGAAATAATTCCTCCATACACGATTAGGAGCTATGGGAACTATGAAGCGGAAGCGGATCTTAATAACTCTTTTCCTAACCACCCTACTCGGCGCCCTCTTTCTAACAAACCTCCTCAAAACCTCTACCCACAACCAAACTCCACCACTCCCCCAAAATAAAGCCCATTTCC
>RFKQ01000073.1 GCA_003694635.1 Planctomycetota bacterium | reverse complement strand
TACCACCCCCTTCCAAAAACTTCTCTTGACTTAAAAAACTTCTAAAGCTCAAACCTAAATTCTCTTGATCCTAACACCGGAACTCCCTCCCAGCTCAACAACCTACCAATGATAGCGCTGCGCCACCGGCATGCGGCGCCCTATCCCAAAAGCCTTGGATGTTATCTTCAAAACCAAAGGGGCCATCTTGCGCTTATATTCATTTTTATCCACCATTTGAATTACCCGCGACACAAGAGCTCTACTGTACTGCCCACTCTCCTCTCCTCTTTGCGCAATTCGATCTAAATCCCAGCTCTCCTCAATGTATAGCCCAAGAATCGCATCTAAAATCTCATAGGGAGGAAGAGTGTCCGAATCCTTTTGATCCGGCCGCAGCTCCGCCGAAGGAGGCTTCGTCAAAATTCGATGGGGAATCCATCCATAGCGCCTAGAAACATAACGAGAAAGCTTGTAAACCTCCGTCTTGAAAACATCCCCAATCACCGCTAAAGCGCCACACATATCCCCATACAGCGTACAGTAGCCTACAGCTAGCTCGGACTTGTTGCCCGTGGCTAAAACCAAATGGTTAAACTTATTCGAAAGCCACATCAAAACCTGACCGCGTATTCTCGCTTGCAAATTTTCTTCGGCTAACCCAAAAGGAAGATTTCCAAAAACGCCTTGAAAATTCTTTCTATACGTCCTATAAATATCCTCAATCGGAAAGATAGAAGAGCGGATTCCTAATTGATCTACAAGATTTTGGGCATCTTCTAGGCTCTCGGATGAGCTATACATAGAAGGCATCAAAAGCGCCCAAACGTTTTCCTTGCCAAGCGCTAAGGTCGCAATCACAGCCACCAAAGCCGAATCTATCCCGCCGGATAAGCCTAACAACACTTTTTCAAAACCGCATTTGCGCACATAATCCCGAGTGCCCATCACCAAAGCTTCTAAAATTTCCTCTTCTCTACAACCTTGCCAAACCACCGGCCCATCAGGCAAATTGTCTATATCCACCAGAAGCAGATCTTCCCGAAATCGAGCAGCCGCTTGTACCACCTTTCCCCCCTTGTTGCAGACGAAACTTCCACCATCGAAAAGCAAATCATCTTGACCACCAACTTGATTTAAAGAAATGGCTGTCAACCGCAGGCGCTCAGCAAGACGACCTAAAAGCCGGTGGCGAATTTTTTCCTTCCCCACCTCATAGGGGGATGCGGAAATCTGAATCAAAATATCGACCTTTTTGCCCTCCAAAGCTGAGAGAGGATTCCAAGGGTATTTTCGTCCGATCTTGCCATTTTTTTCGAAATATTCCCACCAGATATCTTCACAGATAACCACAGCCACCTCTCGATCCCCCCACCGGGAAAGCAAAAGCTCTTTACCCTCTTCAAAATAACGAACTTCATCAAAGACATCATAGGACGGCAATAACACTTTTTTATGGAGAATTTCTACTTTATTTTGAGAAATTAAAACAGCACCATTGTAAATTTGCCTTTGATGAAAAAACACAGTTCCAAGAACACAAAAAACCCCCTCCAATAGAGGAGAACTCGCCAACCGGCTCACCAGCTCTTCGTTTTTTTTAACAAATTCTTGAATACACAGAAGATCCCTAGGAGGATAGCCACAGGTGGCCAACTCCGGAAAAATCACAGCCTCTGCCCCATTTTCCTTCGCCTGGGTGATATACTTGCAGATTTTTTGGTAGTTTTCCTCAAATGCCCCTATGGTAGGGTTAATCTGGGCAAGTGCAATCTTCATAGAACATTCTTATTCTATTTTTGCTTTTTTACTGGAGGACTTTGCAAACAAGATTAGAAGCGATAAAGCGCTCAAAACAAATCGTACGCCTATAACGAAAACAGGCGAGCAAAAACAAAGCCATATTTTTCCTAGCTTTCCCTACTTTGTCAAGGGGAGAGAGTAGGGAAAACGCTTAAAAAATAAAACACCAACCAAAAATCTTGGTGCTTTCAAAAATCTTGGTGCTTTTTCGCCCCACGTTGCTTAAAACGCAGTAAAAAAGAGTATCGTTAAATGGAAGGAAAGAAAAAATGGGCACGGCGGGACTCGAACCCACGACCTCCACAATGTGAGTGTGGCGCTCTAGCCAGCTGAGCTACGCGCCCATTTGAAAAAATTATTATACCAAAACAAGGAAAAAGTGCAAGGGAAAAATTGCAAAAAAACCAGGGAAACCCAACTCTCACGGCCAAAGTAAGCTCTTTTATCCAGCCAAAAAAACTCTCCCTTTTTGGGAGAGAAATTTGAATTTGTCTAATATACTAAAAATGATCCACTTGGGGCGATTTCTTTGGTCTAAAAACTTCCTAAAGTCCCGTCTAAGCCAAAAAATATTATTTGTATAAATCCGTTTGTTGTGCAAAAAATTCCCTTTGGTGAAAGCCGTGGAAGAATGGACAAAAAATAAGCCTAAAGTTATAATTTTCAAAACATCTAAGAAAACTCAAAATCTAACGTACTGAAAATAAAAGCGAATTGGATTCCCTAAGCAAACGCAGGTTGGAGTTATTTTAAAGTTTTTATTTTTTTTTCAAAAAGGACGAGAAAATTTATGTCTCAACCTCAAATGCTAATGGATTTTTTTCGAGAACATCAAAATCTTTCTGAACAAATTTTTCTCCAAACCTACCCTCACCCCTTCCTCCTCTTTGAAGGACAATGGCCACAGAACCTACCTCCAAAAGTAGAGAAAAAAAAATCTGAAAAAGAAATTGGAGAAACCACCAAAAAAATGCAAGCGGTGTTTTTGGAAGAGGAACCCCCATTCACGCCTGTGAATATGAGCTGCGCCATTGTTCTTCCCGCGCGCAAACGCTCAAAAACCGCTCCACTCCCCGTGAGCATCGGCCGGGATCAAAGCTGCGATTTGGTCCTACCATTCGACGAAATCTCTTCCCACCACGCCTCCCTGAGCTGGAATGAGGATCTCACAGAATATACGCTAGTAGACGAGGATAGCACCAATGGAACCTTCGTCAATACCTACCCTTTAAAACCTCATGATCCTCAAAAAATTTCTGATCAGGATGTCATCAAACTTGGCAGCCACTCCTTTTTATTCTACTCCCCCAAAAGCCTTTACTTGTATATGGTATCTCCGTTTGTGTAAGATAAACAAGATTCCAAAAAGAAACACTTTTTTCAAAAAGGGTTCCCCCTAGCCTTGTATTTTCTAGAAAGAAGGATACAATAATCAAATTCATATCCAAACAATTGAAGAACTAGAGAGCTAGTCTAGACTTAGCCACTTCTCCTATCTAGGCGTTTGGATAAGACCGCCTTTTATGGGATTGTTGTTTCTTTGTGGATTTCTATTGTTATCGAGCTTTTTAGCGTTTGTGGAGGATATTTATGAATTTAGGTGTATTTGAGGGAAAATGGTCAAAGGAGTACACTGCACTATTTTTTGTATTTCGCGATCTCGTGGCGCCAAAGGTCAAGGGAGTTGGGGATGCCAAGGCAGTGCAGCAAGCGTTGGATTTAGCTAAAGAAGAAGGATTCGGGGGGAAGAAAGAAGAAGTGATCGTGGTCAATCCTCCCTCCTCTAAGCTAGGGAATCGGGTGATCTTTGTGGGGCTGGGGGATAAAAAGGAAGCAAAGCCGACCACGTTTCGAGAAGTAACCGGGGCGGCGATGCGGGCGCTGCGGTTTTGCCCTCCCCATTTGGTAATGGTGCTGCCGTCTGCCCGCGCGCTAGGAGAAAGCTCCACAAGGCTCGCTCAGCTAGCTACCGAGGGGGTACTGCTTGGAACCTACCGTTTTGACCGCTACCTAAATGGTGCGGGGGAAAAAAAGTGGAAGAATATTTATCTCGCAAATGTGCCCTCAAACCAAGGGAAAAAAGGCATAGAGCGGGGGCGGATTTTTGCAGAAGCCGCCATTTTTGCAAGAGACTTAGTCAATGAAGGCGCCTCTGTGGTCACACCGGAGTATCTAGCCAATATCGCTAAACAACTTGCGGAGAAAGAAAAGTCCATTGAGGTTAAAATTTTTAACGAAAAAACGCTAATTGAACAAAACTTTGGCGGCATTTATGGAGTTGGAAGAGGTAGCCATCATCCGCCTTGTTTTATTGAGCTCAAGTACACCCCCGCTAAAGCGCAAAAAACCCTCGCGCTGGTGGGAAAAGGCGTGACCTTTGATAGCGGAGGGGTCAATATCAAACCAACGCATTCCTTAGAAACCATGAAAGAGGATATGAGCGGAGCCGCAGCCGTACTGGGAGTTTTTTCTGCCCTTGCCAAACTCCGCCCCAAGTTGAAAGTGGTGGGCCTTATCCCCGCTTCCGAGAATATGGTGGACGGCAACTCTTACAAACCAGGGGACTTTTTGCGCACCTATTCGGGGAAAACCGTCGAGGTGACCAACACCGACGCAGAAGGGCGAATTATCCTCGCGGACGCTCTAAGCTACGGAGTACGCCACCATAAGCCTGATGTCATCATTGATATGGCCACCCTTACAGGCTCCGCTGCCCTAGCGCTTGGGCAGAATATTATGGCGCTCTTTTCCACAGATGATAGCCTAGCCCTCGCTCTCCAAGAAGCAAGCGACCGCTCGGGAGAAAAACTCTGGCGCCTACCCCTAGAAAAAGACTATATGGAGGATTTAAAAAGCCATTTTGCCGACATTAAAAACGCCCCCGCGATCCGACGCGGCGGAGCCATCCACGGGGCCCTGTTCCTCCACTACTTCTTGGAATCTCACCCTCGCTGGGCCCACTTCGACATCGCTGGCGTGGCGTGGAGCACCCGGGATCGCGGCTACATCCGCAGGGGAGGAACAGGGGTAACTGTGCGTACCCTATTGGAGTATTGCATGGATGAAAATCTTTGGAAAACCTCTTAAGCCAAACTCTCCTGAAGCTCTTTATCAAAACCAACCTTTTTCTTAAAAGTAAAGGAAAAAACAAAGCAATGCTCAGGGAGCTCTATATTCGAAATTTTATCCTATTTCGGGAAGCAAAAATCCACCTAAATTCCTCCCTCGTGGTCATCTCAGGGGAAACCGGGGGGGGAAAATCCATTCTCCTCGAAGTGTTGCGCTTTCTGTTTGGCTCCAAAGCTAAAGGGGATTATGTAGGAAAATACGGCCCCAAAACCACCGTTGTGGGAGTGGTGGAGCTCTCCGATAGACTCGCCGCTCTCTTGGAAGAAGAGCTTGGCGTCGAAGCGGAGAATGGGGAAATCGCCATCAAAAGAGAGCTCGGGGCCAACCGCCGCTCCCGCTGCTTCCTAAACGGCGTGCCTACCTCTGTGGGTGTTCTTAAAAAATTGGGTGGCTATCTCATGGATATCCATAGCCAAGACGATCAACAAAGCCTTCTCCACAGCGATTTCTATCGCTCCATGCTCGATCAATTCGCCGGCCATGGGGAAATCCTAGAAGAGTACACCCAATCTTATCGCCATTGGCAGCAATTGCAAAAGCGAAAACAACAGCTCCAAGAGCAATCCAAAGATCGAAATACCCGAATGGAATTTTTGCAATTTCAGCTAGAAGAGCTGGAAAACCTCGACCTCCAAAAAGGCGAAAAACAAGAACTTCTCGAACGCCATCATCGTCTAAGCCATAGGGTAGAGATTTGGCAGAATTGCCAAAACTTTTTGGATATACTTAGCGATGGGGAACAGGCACTGGACTACCAGCTAGGTCGAATAAAATCCGAATCCGAACGCCTCGCCTCTCTCGATAAACGCTTTTCAGAAGTGGTCAACCTAGCCCAAGAAGCTCTCATTTCCATCAATCAAATGGTGCTTCTGCTCCGAGAGCTCTCCCAACAAGAGGATGATCCCGATACATTGGAGAAGCTGGAACAGCGCCTTGGAGAGATCGAGGCGATGGAGCGAAAATACCACCGAGAAGCCGATGAACTCTTTGAGCTAAAGGATGAGCTAGCGGCGGAACTAGATAGCCTAAACCATTTAGACTCTCTTTTGGAAAAGGTAAACCAAGACCTTGAACTTACAGAGGAAAAGCTGCAACAACTTGGCCAACAACTGCGCCAAAATCGACAAAACGCCGGAGCGCGCCTAGCGCAGCAACTCCAGCAGGAAATCCAAGAGCTCGGAATGAAAGGCGCCACCTTTCAAATCCGCCTCCAACCCCTAGGAAAAAGTGCCTTTGGACCGAAGGGTTTGGACCAAGTGGAGTTTTGGATCTCCACCAATCCCGGCATGGACTTGGCCCCGCTAGCTTCCATCACCTCCGGGGGAGAAATGTCCAGAATTATGCTGGCTTTGAAGAGCATCTTTTCGGAGAAATATTCCACTCCTATCCTTTTTTTTGACGAAATCGATACCAATATCGGCGGTAGGCTAGCACAGGTGATCGGCGAGCGCTTCAAAAAGCTCTCCCAAGACCATCAGGTATTCTGTATCACCCACCTTCCTCAAATCGCCGCGCTAGGTAAAGAGCATTTGAAAATCAAAAAAATCGTAGAAAACGACCGCACAAGAACCGAAATTCTCCCCCTTAGCGCAGAAGGAAGAGTGGCGGAAATTGCGGAAATGATCCGGGGAGAAGAGGTATCCGCCACCACTCTTCAACAAGCTCGAGAGCTTTTAGAACAGCACTAAAAGCACGCCAGAGGGGACAGATGCTGATTGGCCAGCGAACTTCTTGCGCCGGAGAAGGGGAAAATATCATTGCATCTTAGAGGATTTTTCGCTAAAATACACCTAAATCCTCCAGGATCGTGTGAAGAAGCCCATGGACAGATCCCGCTAAGGCGCAAAATGGGCCAACAGAGCGGCAGAGCGTCCGTATTTAAAACAAGGCGGCGGAATATTCCACCAACGAAAGAGTGGTAAAAGCCCATGCAGACCGGCGTGTAGTCTACTTCACAGCGGAGTCAAGAAAAAATCGCAACCCCGCAGCTCAGGGAAGAGGAAAAGCCCATCGAAATCGACTATGAAATTTTAATTTTAAATTGATAGGAGTAAAAACAAAAGTGAGTAGTTCTGAACAGGAAAGAGAAAAAAGCTTAGAAAGCTCTGAGCTCGAAATTGTGGAGCGCTTGCAAAAAGGCTATCGCACCATCTCAGAAGAGCTCAGCAAGGTCATCGTAGGCCAGAAGGAAGTGATTGAGCAGCTGTTGATCGGCATTTTTGCTAAGGGGCATTGCCTACTGATCGGCGTACCAGGTCTTGCGAAGACGCTGATGATCAGCAGCCTAGCCAGCACGCTTTCATTGAGTTTCAATCGCATTCAGTTCACCCCCGACCTCATGCCATCGGACATCACAGGCACCGAGGTTATCCAAGAGGATAAGGCCACGGGGACGAGAAAATTCGAGTTTTTGCGGGGGCCCATTTTTGCCAATGTTATTTTGGCCGATGAGATCAACCGCACGCCTCCCAAAACCCAAGCGGCACTGCTGGAGGCCATGCAGGAATACCAGGTCACCGCTGGGGGAAAAAAGCACCCCCTTGAGCTGCCCTTCTTTGTTTTAGCTACCCAAAACCCGGTGGAGCAGGAAGGAACCTACCCGCTGCCAGAGGCGCAATTGGACCGGTTTATGTTCAATATCCTCGTGGATTACCCTAGCTTTGACGACGAATTTGAGATCATGAAACGCACCACCACGGTTCAAGATATTCAGCTCTCCAAAGTCCTCGGAAGAGAAGAGATTTTGGAGCTTCAAAATATCGTTCGCAAGGTCCCCATTGCGGACTACGTGATCGAGTATGCGATGAAATTGGTCCGCGCCACCCGTCCTACCCAAAAAGAGGCGCCTGAGTTTATACGCCAGTGGCTCTCTTGGGGCGCCGGTCCTAGAGCCTCCCAATACCTCATCCTAGGCGGCAAAGCCCGGGCTCTACTTCACAACAGGGCCTACGTCTCTACCGAAGACATTCAAGCCGTCTCCAAGGCCGTACTACGCCATCGCATCATCACTAACTTTAACGCAGAAGCCGAGGGAATTACCCCCGATAAGATCATCGACAAGCTTTTAGAAACCATCGCTGTGCCGGAGGCTGTGTAGTGGGAAACGACCAAAAGCAATTGCTCAATTCTAAGGTACTTTCCAGAATTAGCCGCCTGGAAATCCGGGCCAAAGGGATTGTGGAGGGCTACATCACCGGCCTTCACAAAAGCCCGTATCATGGGTTTAGTGTGGAGTTTGCTGAGCACCGGGAATACGTACCTGGCGACGATATCAAGCACATTGACTGGAAGGTTTTTGGCCGCTCAGACCGCTTTTATATCAAGCAATACGAAGAGGAAACCAATTTAATCTCCCATATCATTGTGGACACCTCGGAGTCGATGCACTACGGCCGTCCCACCACCAAATTGGCCTACGCTTCAGAACTTGCAGCCTGTTTAGCCTATCTGATCATTCGCCAACAGGATGCGGTGAGCTTATTGACCTTTGATGAGGACATTCAAAAGTACCTGCCGCCTAGCTCCAATCCCGGACACCTGCGATACATTTGCGCCGCACTCCTCGAAACGGAGGAGGGAAAAAAGACAAACTTAGGGGTGATCTTGCATAAGGTGGCGGAAAAGATCAAAAAGCGCGGCCTGGTTATTTTAATCTCGGATATGTTTGACCAAGTGGAAAACATTCTATTTGGCCTACGGCATCTGCGCCACAAAGGCCATGAAGTGCTTCTATTCCACGTGTTGGATAAGGATGAGGTCTCCTTTCCCTTTGAGGATCTAACCATGTTTGAAGGGATGGAGGGATACCAAGACCTTCTGGCCAATCCCAAAGCGGTACGCCAAAGCTACCTAGAAGAGCTGCAACGATTTTGCGAAGAATTAAAAAACGGTTGCATGCGCAATCGCATCGACTACACGCGCTTGGACACTTCCCAGGATTTATCGATAGCTCTGTCCAGCTATTTAGCCGCTAGGATTGGAAAAGCAAGGCGCTGATAGACGAGTAGGTAGAAAGAGCAGAACAAAGGACAATACGGCAAAAATTTGCAAAAAAATTTTTTAGAAATGAGAGCAATTTGAAATGTTTGGCGGAATTGGTTTTGGAAATCCACTGATCTTATGGGGACTTTTGGCCTGTTCGATTCCCATTCTTTTAAACTTTTTCAACCGGCATCGCTACCAGCGAGTAAAATGGGCAGCAATGGAGTTTTTGCTGCGAGCTGTGCGCAAAAATAAACGCCGTATCCAGCTTGAAAATCTCCTCTTGCTCCTTGTGCGAATGCTCTTAATTGCAGCCCTAGTCTTGACCTTCGCCCGTCCCTATGCCAAGCAATCCGCTCTGCTAGGGATAACCCCTTCCTCCAAAAGCAACGTGGTGATTGTCCTGGACAATAGCTACAGTATGGGAGCGTATTGGGGGAACAAAACCTATTTTGATATGGCCAAAGACGTGGCCAAAAAACTTGTGCGCCAACGGCAAATCGGAGATAAAGTGGCCCTGCTGCTGCTCAACGAGAAAACGAAAATCCTCTCCCCCGTCCAACTCATCACCAGCACTAAAAAAGGGCGCCCGGATGCCCGAGAAGAGCTAATCACAATCATCGAAAAAACACAAGTCAGCGACTACAGCTCGGACTTTTCCCAACTCTTCCCCGCCCTCAAAAAACTGGTCCCAAAGTTCGAAGAAACCGCTTCTCTGCAAAAATCTATTTATATCAAAAAGGTGTACTTCCTCACCGACAACCAAGCACTAGGCTGGAAAAAAAGCATTTCCCAAGAGGATCTGGATTTTCTATTCAAGCAGCAAGTCAAATTTTATATTGTGAATGTTTCCCAAAAATCCTTTGAATCCTCCACCACCCACCCGAGAAACCTAGCTATTGTGGATTTTCAGACCCAACAGAAAGATATCTACAAAGCCATTCCCTCCGAACTGCTGATCAAAGTCAAAAACTATAGTGCCAAAGAGGTAAAAAACGCCACCCTAAAGGTAAGCTATATCCCCGTATCTGAGGAAAAAAAATCCTTAACCCAAAAGTATGGCCAAAAATTTTGGTTTCGCATAAAAGTCCCCTTTTCCATCCATTCGGGTGAGGTTAAGACCATCCCTCTCCAAATGCCAGGTAGGACGCTGCGAAAAACAGGTTTATACAAAGCGGTGGCCTCTATTGAACTTCCGGAGAGCTCCAGTTTTGACATTTTGCCCAGCGACAATAAGCGCCAGCTCACGTTTGTGGTGCAGGATAGAATCCGTGTCCTGCTAGTGGATGACCTGCCCCAATGGCCGCCCCGCACTCGATTCCTTCAGGCGGCCTTCCTCCAATCGCCTAAGGAAACAAACTCCGAAAACTTCTATTCCGTTTTTCGCTGTGAGACAAGCCACCAGTTGCCGCTGGAGAAAGAGCGCCTTGAGCGGTATGACATCGTGGTGCTGGTGCGCGTGTCTGACTTCCCCCTATCCTCTCGGCGGCTGCTAAGAGAATATGTAGAAGGCGGGGGAAGAGTGGTGATCTTTTTGGGAGATTACCTTACTCCCCCTGTTGGTCAAATGTACAACGAGAACTTTTTCTCCCACCAAAGTCTAGGATTTTTGCCCGCCCGGCTAGGCAAAGTGGAAAAGATCAAACCCCAATACCTGAAGCCTACCACATGGAAGCATCCCATATTCTCGGTTTTGGACGCGGATTATCGCACCTTGCTTCTTCCACCGCAGGGCTCGAAAAAAGCAAGTGTTCCCATTTTTTATAAAATCAGCAGGCTTCAGCCCCATCCAAAGGCAAGGATTTTGGCCAAGTTTTCCCCCTCTGGACTGCCGGCTATGGTGGAGGGAGAATACGGCAAAGGGAAAGTGCTTCTGCTCAATTTCAGCGCAGATCGAAGCTGGACCAATCTTCCCGCCTACCAGGTAAATTTGATTCTTATCGAAAGGCTAGGCGCCTACCTCCGACGCCCTTGGCGGGGAAAGAAAGGGCGTAATTTTGAGCTCGGAGAAGAGGTATCGCTCCCTCGTAGGAAGGACTTGATTGGGATTTTGCAAACCCCAGCGGGAAAGAAGGTGGAGCAGCCATTTTACAACGATAGCCCTCGCCTATTACCCCAAGTGATCTCCCGAGCGGGATTTTACACCCTGGAGTGGTATGCGGCCTCAGAGCTGGTGGATAGGGAATATTTTGCGCTAAACCTAGCTAGCGAAGAGGGGGATTTGCGCTCCGCCTCCTCCGACAGGGTACAAGCCAAGCTTCAAAAACTGGCGCTAGAGCAGTTTTCTATGAAACAGGTGGACGCAGTGCTAGCTTCCACCAAAAAGAAGGAGAGTTCGGGCGGGGAATTCTGGCGCCATTTTCTGAGTTTGGCCATCTTTTTGCTCGTCTTGGAGCTAGTGCTCGCCCGCTACATCGGTCAACGGCGCTCGTAATGGGAAATCGTGTCCAAAATCCCACACTTTGGGCATACCTTGGCATCGATTTAGCTTTTCTTTTCCCAAAATAAGCACAAAAAAAGCGTCTGGATCAAATAGACTTTCGTACATTAGGGGCTCTTCCAATCTATGGATGCAGATGAGTGAAGTCTTCCACCTTTTTGGCACCATTGCCTACCGGCACCGTTTCCTCACCCGCCAGCAACTGGTCTCCGCTCTGGAGATTCAAAAGCAAGCGCAAATGCGAGGAGAACACCCATTTTTAGGCGATATCTGCGTCCAACTTGGCTACCTTACCCCCGAGCAGGTGGAAGAGATCATCCAAATTCAAAAGCGCGCCAATCGCCCCCTAGAGAAGCTATACGGACGCATTGGCCTGGAAAATAAATTTTTTAATCCAGAACATTTAGAACACTGCCTAGACTTACAGAAAAAAAGCAAAACCTACGCTCCCATTGGCTACTATATGCTCCAAAACAAATACCTCACCCTAGAGCAGCACAAAGCCATCCTCCGCTCCATTGAGCGAATACGTCAATCTGGCTCCCTTTCCTCCACCTCTTTCCTAGACGACCTCCCATTTAGCAACAAGCAATACGCCCATATCGCCCTAAAACAAGGCTTTGTCACCTCAGAACAAATCGAGGAATTCTTCCAAAAACAAAAGAAAAATCCCTTCCGCTTTCTGCGAGTCGATAAGTTTTTGCTCCAACAACGCTATATCCGTCCGGAAGATCATATCTCCATCCTGCAAGCCCTAGAAAATTTGGAAATGCTCCGTCTAAATTCAAAACTAGAACGACCGCCCCATCCAATTGCATCCGGGCAACCCTCTACCAGAGAGAAATCCCTCCAAGTGGTGCGCCAAAAAGTCCACCAGTTCGAAAAAAACCGCTTCTGCGAAAAGGACACTGCCTACCAAAGCCTTTACACCAAAGTCTCCAAAGAATTGGAAAAAATCCTTCCCCATTTTCATATCCAACACCGCATCGAAACGGGGGGAATGTCCGTTCTCTACAAAGCTCAAAATCGCCAAACCGGCCAAGAAGTGGTGATCAAAGTGCTACCGTCCTTCGAAATGGCGCGGGGGATCTTGTCGGAGGAAATTTTTGAAGATCAACTCTTAGAAGAACGCTTTGAACGAGAAGCAAAAATCCTCAGTCTCCTACGGCACCCCAATATCGTCCAGAGCCTAGTTCAAGGATACAACGAGGATTTCTGCTTCCACGTCATGGAATATGTGCGCGGCATCAACCTAGAAGAGCTTTTACTTGAGGTAAACTGCCTAGAAGAAAAGTGGGCACTGGAGATCATCAAATCCGTAGCTATGGCTCTGGAAGAGGCCTGGAGATATAAAATCCTACATCGGGACATCAAGCCAGATAACATTTTGATCGATACCGAGGGACAAGTCAAAATCCTGGATTTCGGATTGGCAAAATCCTTTTTGCCTCAGCTCCAAGACCAAGCCTACACGCCTCACAATCTCATCCTAGGCACCCCCGCGTACATCGCTCCTGAAATCGCCGGACTGATCTCCGGGGTGGAACCGGACATCCGAGCGGATATCTATTCCCTCGGCATCTCCAGCTATTATATGCTGGTGGGCAAACTCCCCTACTACCACGAATCCGCCATTTCCCTCCTAGTGATGCATTACAAGGAACCCATTCCCGATCTCCGGGATCAACGAAAGGAAATTTCCCTCTCCACCTCTCAACTTGTAAAAAAAATGATGGCAAAACACCCCGAAGATCGATTTTCCAACCCCACAGAACTTTGGCAAGCCATCGAAAAGCTCGAATCCCCCCTCTGAACTGTTTTCAAAAAGGGTTCCCCTTACGTCTCAAGAGTTTTTGGAGGTGCGGAACCTTTTTCAAAAAAAGGTTCCGAAAAGAAAAGTTTTTGGGAAGTCTGAAAACCTTTTTTCAAAAAGGGTTTCAGGAAAAAATGTTAAAGGGGTTTTTAGGGGAAAGGGATTTCCCCTAAAGTAAGAAAAGTTTTTGGGAAGGGGTAGTAGGGGAAAACCTTTTTTCAAAAAGGGTTTCCCCTACGGCGAAAAGTTTTTGGGAGGGGGTGGTAGGGGGAACACTTTTTTCAAAAAAGGGTTCCCCCTAAAGTGTGGAAAAGGGTTCCCCCTAATGTGCGGAAAAGGGTGTCCTTTGGTTTACCAGTCGGAGAGTTTTTGTTGTTTGGCTGTTTGGCGGAGGGTGCTTTTGAGCTCTTGTTTGCCGCTTAGGAAGCCGTCGAGGAGTTTCTTCTCTTGGCTTTCGTTCCCTAGGGTTTCGGATATGGCTTGGGCCACTTGGTAGAATCTTTCGTTTAGGCCGTAGCCTGTGGTTTTGAGGAGCGTTTGCATTTCTTCTTTTTTCCCTTTCCTCCATTGCAGCAGCGCTTTATGCAGCACTTCTATCATTTCCTCTTCCTCCTCCCCCACCGCCTCTAGCTCCTCCAGTCTCCTTTCCTGCGGGCCCAGCAGGCGGATATATTCCTTCTCCTTGCGGACAAAGCCACCTCCACGTTTGCGTGCCGTTTTGTTCCATTCCGCCTCCAGGTCCACCCCGGTGGATTGGGCCAGTTTCCTAGCCTCGTCAAAGTGCGTTTTTCCCTCTCCGTACGTCCATCTCCACAAAAGGTAAAATCTGGTCAGCGCCGAGAGCTCTGACGATATTTTGTCCCGGAGGATTTGTTGGACCGCGTAGTCGGTCACCACTCCCCGCACGTACTCCAGCAGTTCCTCCGCACCGACTTTTTGACCCTCGTAGTCCATCACCTCCTTGTATCTGCCGAAGATTTCTATCGACGAGCCTATGGCCGATATGAAGTAGTCGGCCCCGCTCACCCCTTCCTCCCACAGCCTTTTGAGCTTCGATGTTATGTGCCGCCGGATCTCCTCCCGGACCTCTGGCACCCAGCCTACCTCCTCCCTCTCCAGCTTCCGACATACAAAGTAAATCGACGACGCCAGCGCCGCATTCCCTTTCGCCAGCAATCGAGCTTTCATTTCTGTGTCCACCGGCCAGGAAGCCGTGGGAACTAGGCCGGATTCCAGCAGGGAGTTGATCAGCGTCTCCCAGCCTGAGGTGGACTTATGGGTGTAGACAATCGTGGCGATGCCCCCCGGCTTTAGCACCCGCGCCAGCTCCTGGAACGAACTCCTCAGCATCCTCTCAAAATACTTTTTGCCACCCTCAAATCCACCTTCCTGATGAGAATACGCCACGATCTCTTTGGATTTAGGCGTCAGAGGGGGCAAAAATAGCTCCGGGTAAAGCTCCCCCACGCTGCGCTTCAACCACACATAAAAAAAATCGGATAAATAGGAATAAGGTACATTGTCGTAGTAGGGAGGATCGGTGAATACCGCATCAAAATGATCCGACGGATATGGCAACTCCGTCGCCGATGCCTGCCTCACCACCGGTATCGACCTCCCCCCCAAACCTTCCACCGACGGAATCTCCACCAAATGACGAAG
>RFKQ01000072.1 GCA_003694635.1 Planctomycetota bacterium | reverse complement strand
TCGAAGTCGAGTGGAGGAGGGGAGGATTCGGTGCTGGCAGCGGCGGGATCGAAGTCGAGTGGAGGAGGGGAGGATTCGGTGCTGGCAGCGGCGGGATCGAAGTCGAGGGCTGGTAAATTGCTGGAGGATCCTCCGACTTCTTCCCAATTGCTTTTTGGTTTTTCTTCTTCTTTGTATTCTTGGGCTAGGGTACCCACCATCATGGTTAGTCCTGCGGTGGCACCGAGGTCTTTTTTGTTTACGGGGGTTGGTCGTAGCTCTTCGGGTAGATCGTCGAGGGAGGGAGTAGAGGGGGGAGGGTTAAATTCTGAGGTTTGCTCTTCCCACCGGCTAGAGGTTTCGTGGGTTGATGGTTTGGGGGAGGATGTTGAGGGTGTTTGGAGGATATTTTGGATTTGGTTTTGGAGTTCGTTGAGAGAGGGGCGTTGCTGGGGATTGGTGGAGAGCATTTGTTGGAGGAGAGGTTGAAGAGAGGGAGGAACTTGCTTGGGGATGGGGGGGGGAGAGGTGGCGGTTTGGAGTTGGTAGAGGTAATGGAAGGGGGTAGAGGGGGAGAAGGGGTGTTTTTGGCACAGCATTTGGGTGAGTAGGATACCTAGGGAGAAGGTATAGGATTTTTCATTTGGATTTGTGCCGGAGAGGGTTTCTGGGGGGAGGTAGGGTAGAGAAGTGGTTAGGCGGTAGGGAAAGGGGAGTGGGGAGGAGAGATTTCGGGGGAGGATTCCGGCGCCATCCAAGAAGATAGTGGGGGAGTTAGGGTTATCGAGATAGAGTTGATAGGGGGAGAAGTAGCCTGGGGAAAATCCCGCTTGTAAGGATTGTTGTAGAGCGAGGGAAATTTGTTGGATGATGGTTAAGACGTGGTTGGGGGAGTTTGGGGGAGTTTGTCGGATGTATTGGGCTAGGGGAATAAGATTTTGGAAAGGGCGGAGGTAGTAGGTAAATTGATTGATTTTTCCTATAGATTCGATAGGGAGAAGGTGTTGGTTTTCTTTGGTTTGAAAGGGGGAGAGGGAGGGGGGAAGAAGGTGGTTGTAGGTAGGGTGTAGGATGCTAAGGAGGTAGGATTTGCCGTTGATTTTTAGTTGGTATTTGTCGCTAAATTCATCGCTAAAGAGGTATGGGCCGATGTTGGAGTTTTGGAGAGGGAGATGATTAAAATTTGGCATAAGTTCGATAGAATCTTGTTTTGGAGAGAGTTTGATACCTTTGATTTCTCGAGGGATGAGGAGGACAAAGGCGCATTTTTTGCATTTGACTTTGCTACCGCTTGTGAATTTAGAGACATTGTATTTAGAGCCACAGGAGGGGCAGGGGAGGATACGTTTTTTAGGGATATCGGCGACGGGGAAGCCGAGTTTTTCTTCGAATGGTTTTAGATTTAGGGAGTGGGAGAGGGAGTTGAATTGGCCTTGTTGTTCAGCGGAAGCGATTTGACAGAGGCCTTGGAAGATTTGAGAGGTTGGGATGCCGAGTAGAAGTAGGATTTGGGCGAAGAGGAGGTCTTGGCATTTTTCAAAGAAGTAGGTGGGTGGAGAATTGGTTGTAAGATAGTCTTGAAGAAGGGTAACTAAGTTTACCCACTGGTCCCAGTTCAGGTGGTTAGAGAGGATTTCTGGAAGTGTTTTTTGTTGTTGTATTTTGAGTTGTTGTAGGTTTTTCGCCTCTTGGGGTGTAAGGAGATGGAGGGCGATAGCGAGTTCTAACCATTTTTCTTCCTGTGGATTCATTTTTCCAGGATCCTTTTTGTAAGGAGTTGGGAAATTTTTTTGATAAATTATTTTATTTTATCTTATCATAAATTTACGAATAAGACAATAAAGAAAAGAAAATTTGGCAAGATTTTGAACAGAATGAGAGGAGGGTTGGGGGGAGGTGGAAGCTAGGTGGGAGAGCTTAGGTTTGTAGAAGTTTTTTGAGTTTTCGAGTTTGTTCTGTTGGGGAGGGGTGAGAGAAGAGGTAGCTAGCGGCGACAAAAACGTTTGCACCGGCTTTTTTAGCTAGGGAGGCGGTTTGGAGGTTAATTCCGCCATCCACTTGGATATTTCCGTTCCATTTTTGGCGGAGTTGCTGGATTTTGTCCAGCACATGGGGGAGGAAGGGTTGTCCACTAAAGCCTGGTTCGACACTCATAATCAGGACCATGTCTACGGAGTTTAGTAGAGGGAAGAGGGGTTCTAGGGGGGTTTGGGGTTTGAGGGCGACGCCCACTTTTTTGTGATGTTTATGGATGTATTGGCAGATTTCTAGAGGATTTTGGGCAGCTTCTAGGTGGAAGGTGAGGATATCGGAGCCGGCTTGGAGGAAGGCATCAAGAAGTTTTTGGGGTTGCGAGATCATGAGGTGGACATCTAGGGGGATGGAGAATTGTTGTTTAATGCATTGGATGATAGGGATACCCATGGTTAGGTTAGGGACAAAGTGGCCATCCATGACATCGATATGGATCCAATCGGCTCCGCCTTGGAGAACGGCTTGGATTTCTTTTTCCAGGTGGAGGAAATTGGCGGAGAGGATGGAGGGGGAGAGGAGGTATGGTGGTGACGGGGGCATAGGGTTGAATTTTGGGTGTTAGGTGGAAGATTTTGAATGGGTGGTGAAGGGGAGATTTATTTGATGACTTCAATGACATTGAGATCGTCTTTTGGGAGGAGTTTTACTTTGGATGGTTTGAGTAGTTTTTCCAATTTTCTTAGTTTTTTCCGAAGGAAGGGTAGGAATTTATCCATATTCATTTGTGGGTTAGCATGGATTTGAAGCAATGGTGGGTCGGTAAGGGGGGTGATGAGGAAGGCTTGTTGGATGAGTCTGCTCCGTTGTAGATATTTTGCGATTTCTTCTGCTTGTATTTTGGAGTAGCCTTTGAGTTGGAGGATATAGGTTTCTTCAAAGAGACGTTCTCGTTCTTGGAAGGAGGAGTCATTTTTATCGCCCATTGCCAGGGAGACTTGCATTTTATCGAGGGTATGGAAGGTCCATTCACCGGTTTCGAGTCCTCCGGAGACTTTCATTTTTAGGGCGTTTGGATCTTCGAGTTCTTGTTTTGTTTTTTCATCGTCGGGGGTTTGAGGAGCTAGGCTAAAGCCGACTTTATTGCCGTTGATCCAGAGGTAGGGTTGGGTGGCGATTTTTTTGAGGATTTGGTTTCGGATGAGGAGGGCTTCATGTCGTTTGGATTTTTCTTTGGGGGTAAGGATTTCGACGAAGTAGAATAGATCGTAAGGGCAGACAGGTGGTCGGGTGGAGAAGGAGATAAGTTGTGGGGTTCCGTTGGGGGAGAAGCGGTAGAGGTAGTTTCCTCGTTGTTCTTCGCGGGAGCCTCGGTCCCAATTTTGTTGGATGCCGTAGTTTTTAAAGCGGACGGTGAGGTTTTTGATAGGGTTTTTCAGGTCTTGGGTGGTGGGTTCTGCGATGACATCGAATCGGATTTTCACTTCTTTTTCCACTTCGCGGAAGAATTTTTCTATGGCGGTGGCTACATTGGAGAGCATTTTATTGCCGTGGAGGGGGATTGCGACGAGGTAGTCGAGGTTAAAGCGATATTCTTTGACTTTTGGAAAGTGGGGTTGGGAGGTGTTCTTTTTTTTAGGTCGAAGGAAGCGGAAGTAGATACGTTGAGCTTGCCCGGATTTTTGCAGTTGGGTGAGGTTCATTTTACGTCCGAGGATTCGTTCTGGGATTTCTCCTCTCAGGGAGATTCGTTTTACTTCCCATTCTCCGGGGGTAGAGATAGGGACGGACCAGTAGATATTTTTCTTGCGGAAGATATCGAGGGTGACGTAGAGGTAGTAGGGGAAATCTTGGCTTCCATCGGCTTTGGTATTTGCGTTGATCCAGAAGACGATTTCATCGATTTCTTGGGGGGAGATTTTTTCATTGAGTTCGCGCCAGATCCAGGCTTCTTGGAGGGGGGAACCTTGGATGGTTTCGGGGAAGTTCAACCACAGGCTTCCTTCTCCGTAGACCGATTCATGTCGGTTAAAATAGAGGATAGGAGGGTAGATGGATCGAACATTGATATTTTCTAATTCTTTTTGGGGAAACTGAAGTTGCCAATTCAGATAGGTAGCCACTTCATTGTTGAGAGAATCGATTTCAATCATATTTTTACCCTCTATTTTTTTAGGGGAAGGAACAGGTTGAATTGACCTTGATAGTAGGGAATTTTGACGACGTAGAGTGTATAGGGGGGTGTGATTTGGATTTAAGACGAGAGTAGGGTTTTTTATAGAATTTAGAGATTTTTAGCTAGGTTGATGATATTGCCTCCGCGGGGGTGTGGGGTGCATTGAAATTCCGTCATAATTTGTTGTGTTTTTCTGAACAGGGAGCTGATGAGGTTGGGGCTGATGGGTTTTCCGTAATCAGAGATACGGATAGTAAATTTTGGACCGTTGGAGTCGATGAGGACGTGGTAGGAGGTATAATTTTGCCCGTTATAGACGTGTTGGGAGAGGATATTGCAGATTTCGAGGATGGATTGTTGTAGGGCTTGGATGGCATCATCTCCGAAGCCGTGTGCTTTTGCGAGGGAGGCCACCACATTTCGAAAGGCTTCTGTACAGGCTGGAGAGCAATGTAGGACCAGGGCTACGGGCTGGGGTTGGGTGGGCATTTGAAAGGAGATTTGTCCGTTGGCGTTCATAGCGATGAGGGTGAAGCAGCGCGGGCATTGGTAGTTTCCGGGGTTAGGGATATCGAGTTCTAGGTTGCAGGAGATGCAGGTAGTTCGTAGGGCGGTGCTGGTGGGGGCGGTGGTGGTAGCTGGAGCTGTGGAGGTTGTGAGGGAGGATGGTGGGCGGAAAACGGTGGTAGGGGAGTTGGTAGTGGCTGCTGGAGCGGCGGAGGGGGCGGTAGGTTTTCGGGAGTGAGGAGTAGGGCGGAGGGTAGTAGTTTTTCGTGTTGGAGCGGCGGAAGGGGCTTTTGGTTTGGCGCTGATACTTGGTGTAGCTGGGGCGGGAGCACCGCCATTTTCCAGGGAGGCGATAGCGTCTTCGAGGTTGGCACACATTTCGAAGAAGGCGTTTAGTCCTAGCATTTCTATAACGATTTTCACTTTAGCGGGTACTTTCATTAAGGCAATTCCGCCGCCTGCTTGCTTAAAAGTGTCAGCGTACTTCACAAGGGATCCTAGGCCGGTGCTATTGACGTATTTCACTTGAGAGAAGTCTAGAATGAGTTTTGAGACGCCTTTTTGTTGGATATCATCTAGGGCTTTTTGAAAAGATTGGATGGTATTGCCATCGATAGCTCCAGAGAGCTGAGCCAGTCCCCCTCCATTGACATTAGGAACTTTTTTAAACTGGATATCCAATCCCGCCATAGGTTTTACACTCCTAACTAAAGGTAAGATAAAGTTTTTTGCAGTTTATCAAAAATCGCAAGCAACGTCAAGAAAAAATTTACAGTTCCTCTAAAATTTAGAAATCTTCTTAATATAGTTTATTTTTTGAGAAGCATAGAGAGTTTAGGGTTTAGAGAGTTTAGGGTTTATTTCGTAGTCCCCATTCTATATCCAGTTCTTTGGGAGCATCTTTTACACAGCGGAAGCCGATATGGGGGCCTCGTTTTGTGCGGGGAAAGCCCATACGGAACACCACTTCTGTAAGTCGTTTATCTCCGTAGTAGATTTCCCAGTCGTTCCACGATCCGCCTCTTGCCACATAGAATTGGCTTTGTTCTCGGGGGACAGCCCAGGGGCTATTGGGGTAGGGTTTAAGGATATCGATGGTCCATTCCCAGACGTTTCCGGCCATATCAAAGCAGCCATAGGGGGATACGCCGAGGGGGTAGGAGCCCACGGGAGTAGTGTGCTTATTGCCAGTTGTGTAGTGGTTAAGGCGATTGGGATCGAATTGATCTTTTCGTTTTCCGGGTTTGATTTTGCCCCATGGCCATAGGCGTTTATCTTTGCTACCTCTGGCGGCTTTTTCCCATTCTTTTTCGGTGGGAAGGCGTTTTCCTTTAAATCTCGCGAAGGCATAGGCATCATACCAATCCACGCCTACGACGGGATAGTTAGGTTTATTCCATTTTTTATCGTACCAAAATTTTGGGGTATGATCTTTTCCTTCGGGAAAATCGATTTTTTCCTCAGGATGACAATATTTATGTTCATTTGGTGTATTTTTATTTTTTTGGATATATTTTAGAAATTCTTCATATTCACGATTAGTAACTTCGTATTTATCGATAAAATAGCCCGGTACAAAGGTTTGGTGTTGTGGACTTTGGTTGAGATCGATATCATTTTCCGGTTTATTTTCCCCCATAAAGAAGTTGCCTTGAGGGACATAGACCATATTTTTTAATCCCTGGGCAAACTTTTCTAGTTTAATACAAAGTAGATGTTCTTTGGTATAGTATTTTTTATGCTTTGGTAGGAATTTTAGAGCGGTACGAAGTGCTTGAAGGGAGTGATAGGGATTGGGGCTTACGATAAGTTTTCTAGCTTTTTGGAAATAGAGTTGGAAATTTGCTTCTCGTTCTTTTTCCAGCATTTTTTGGCAGTATTGGATTTTCTTTTTTAGTTTTGTAGCCTTCTCGCCGTATTGTCCCATAATGTTTTTAGCTTTTTGGAATTGCAAGAGGGCTTCTTTCCATTTCCTTTTGGATAAGTTTTCCATAGCTATGCTAAACTTGGCTTTATATTGTTTAAATCTTCTTTGTTGTTTTTGAAAGAATTTTCTTTTTTCTTTTAGTTCTTTTTCGAGTTGTTGGATTTGCGCTGGAATTTTTCGTTGCATTGTATTTGAGAGAGAGTGTATATGGTTCAAGCTTTTCAGAGTATTTTTGAGAGCAAGGTCCCATTCTAGTTGTTTTTGTTGTTCCTGTACAAGGTAGTAGTGATGATATGCGCTAGCTATGTCTATTTTTCTGGAAAGGCTAGGATCTCGAGGGAAATATTTTTTTAGAAACTTATAAATCTCGATGGCTTTTTCCCAATCTCCATTTCCTTCATGTCCTTCTGCTAGGGAGAGAAGTTCAGTTTTTGCTTCTTGGATTTTTAGGTTGATATCGCTGTTATCGGGGTTATTGGGTTCGTGTCGAATAGCTTGGAAAAAGTATTGAATGGCTTTTTTCCAATTTTTTTTATTAAAAGCATCCTGGGCGAATTGTTTGGATTGTTGGTACTGTAGATATTTTTTCCATTGTTGAATTTTTTGGGAATATCTTAACATTTTTTTCAATTCTGATCTTTCAAGAAGCTGGATAAGCTTAGAAGCTGCGTCGTATTGTTTATTTTTCATAAAGTTTTGGAGGCTTTCCAAAGCAAATTCTCGAAATCCCTTTGTATATTTATCTTTTTGAAGTTTATCCGGTAGAAGTTGAACAAGGGTTTTAAGAAGAGGGAAAGCTTTTTCAATCGCTTGAATACGGGTATAGGAAGTATTGTTTAGGATTTCGAGGTATCGTTTTTTAGATTGTTGGATTTTTAGTTTCAACAGAGAGGATTGGATAGACTTTTGCAATTCCTCTTTTTGCAGAGGAGTGAGTAACCTTTTTTTAAGGAGCTTAGGCAGATAAGTTTTAATTTTCTCTAAATTAGAAATATGGGATTCTAGAGTTATATTTTTAAGGGAGTTTTTCCATTTCTTAATGGTTTGAGCTACAAGTTGTTGAATAGCTTGTTTTTCTACCTCTTCAAAGGTTTTGGAAAAAGCGGTTTTTAGATTTTGCAGTGTTTCTTGGTAAAAGCCTTCAGCCAGAGCTCGTTTAGCTTTGATGAAATATTCTTTAAAGTCGACTTTGGCTAGTTTTCTACTGATTTTCTGTTTTTTGTGGGGGTTATAACTCAGTGCTTTTTGGTAGCTTTTTCGGGCTTTAGAGAATTTATTTTTGTCTAGGTATTGATCGCCTATTCCTAGATAGCATTTGCTACAGATTTTGCGAAATTTCTTTTTATCGATAATTTCGAGAAAGTAGGGGTGTTCTACAGAGTGGAGTTTTTCTAGAGCTTTTTTATATTCTTTCTTTTTAGAGAAATCTATTCCGGCCTGATAATTATAGTAATACCATCCCCCTAGGCTAATGGGGATGAGAAGGATCAAGGCAAGTAGGAAGGTGCCCCATTTGATAAGAGAGCGGAAGAGTTTCGCTTGTTTTTTGGACTTTTGTTTCGATTTTGCTTTGTCCAGATCCAGATCCGCGAGAAAATCTCCCATGATGGCGCCGCTTTCGGAGGGACCGAGGGGAGTGGAGGGGGGAAGTAGAGAGGTACTAGTGTCTTGGTTTTGTTCGGTATCCCATTCAAAATCGGGATCAAATTCTGGGAAGATATCTTCGTTGTTTGGAAGGAGTTGGGTAGAGGTATCTTCGTTTGCAGGGGAAGAGTGAGGAGGTGGGGATTCTGCTGGAGGGTTATGTTTCATGCTTGCTTCTTGGATACTCATTGCTTGGAGTTCTTCGGTGGCTTTATAATCTTCCATAAACTCGGAAATTTCAGATGTAGCGGAGGGTTGTTTTTCGGAAGAGGTGGAAGGGGCTGTTTCAAAGAGTTCTTCAAATGTATCTGAGGCTTGATCTTCGGATTTTTGAACGTTTTCTTCAAACAGGCGAGTGAGTTCTTTTTCTTCGTCTTCTTCGCGTGTTTCTGTTTCTGTCGAAATATTGACTTCGTTTGGTTGAGCAGGCTCAGTAGGTTCGAGGGTGGGGGAGGAAGAAGTTTTTCCATCGGTGCCAAAGATATCATGGATGAGGTCTTCGCTGGATATAGGAGTTTGGGGAGAGGGGGAGGCTTGGCTGGTTTCTCCTCCGAAAAGATCCTCCACAACATCATGGACGGAGGGTTCTTTTTTTTCCTCAATAGGCTCTGTGCTAGCGTTGGAGAATTCTTTTATTGTTTGAGAGGAGATTTTTTCTGTACTTGCAGCTTCTAGGGCATCGAAATCTTTTTCTGCTGGTTTTGGCTCATTTTCTGAGATGATGGGGACGTTGGTGTTTGGTGTTCCTTCTTGAGCTAGGTTTTGGAATAGGTTGGAGAGGGAATTTTCCTCTTCTTGGGAGTTGGATGTGATTTTTTCTGTGGGTGCTTCGCTTGTCTCTTCAATTTGATGGAAGAGGGAGGCGATGGGGTCAGTTTCTTTTTCCTCCGCTGAGGTGGAGGTGGGGGGGGGGGTTTTCTTTTCTTCTGCTGTAGGTGAGGTGAAGAGGGAGGCGATGGGGTCAGCGTTTTCTTGGTTATCCGTTGCATTTTCTTCTACGGTGGGGTTTGTTTCTGGGGGATTGGTTTGTGTTGGAGGGGGAGTAGGTTGTGGTGGAGAGGATTGGTTTTGTGGTGTTTGATCAAAGAGGGAGGCGATAGGATCGGGTTTATGTTCCTCCGTTGGGACGGATGCGGGGGAGGGGGTTTTCTTTTCTTCTGCTGTAGGTGAG
>RFKQ01000071.1 GCA_003694635.1 Planctomycetota bacterium | reverse complement strand
GGGGTTGGGTGTGGGGTTGGGTGTGGGGTTGGGTGTGGGGGATAGTTTTTTGCTGGAGTAGGCTTTGGTTGGCGGCTTCTAGGATTTTGAGTACTTCTAGTCCTTCTTGTCCGTTGGTAGGGGGTTGTTGTCGGGTTTGGATGCAGTGGAGGAAGTGTTGTAGTTCTTCGAGGAGAGGTTCTTTGTTTGCGATGGGGAGGATAGTTGGTTCAGATTTTTGTGCGATGGGGATATTGCCATTTTTCCATTCGATTTGGTGGGGATAGAGTAGGAGTTTATTTTGGGCGACGTCGTCAAAGACGGCCATAGCGTTGGAGCCGACGACGACAAGTTTTTGCTCTTTGTAGGGGTGTAGCCAGCTTACGAAGATATGGGCTTTGATTCCGCTTTTAAAGTCCAGGGTGGTGAGGGTAGTGTCATAGATGCCTTTGGTGAGATAATTTCCGCCGACGGAGAGGATTTGGTAGGGTTTTTCGCTCAGGAGCATCATGATGACGGAGATATCGTGTGGGGCGAAGCTCCAGAGGATATTTTCTTCGGTGCGGAGTTTTCCGATATTCAGTCGATTGGAATAGAGGTAATGGATTTTGCCGAGTTTTGCTTGGGAAATAATTTTTTTTAGTTTTAGAATAGCGGGGTGGTAGTGTAGGATATGGCCTACCATTAGGATTTTATTTTTTCTTTGGGCGAGTTCGACGAGTTCTTGTCCTTCTTGGACGGTGAGGGCTAGTGGTTTTTCCACGAAGACATCTTTGTTATGTATTAGGGCTTCTTTAGCGATTGTGGCGTGGTTGGCTGGTGGGGTAGCGATGACGACGGCGGAGAGTTTTGGGTTTTGTAGGATTTCATGGTAGTTGTTTGTGTAGTGGATATGGGGGTATTGTTGTTGGGCCCATTGTAGGTTTTTGTGTTGTAGATCGCAAGCGACTTGGAGGGCGTTGAGTTTGGAGAGGACGCGGAGGAGGTTTTTGCCCCAGTGTCCTATTCCGATCAGGCCAAGTTGTGGTTTCAAGGTAGTTTACTCCTCTTGTTTTTGGGAAGATGGTGTTGAACGCAATTTATTTTTTATTTGGTGGATAAGGGAGTGGTTTGTTATTTGGGATTAGAGTATTTTTTAGTGGGGGTGGTGAGATTTTGGGGGGGATTGATATAGGATATTTGGAAGTATTAGAAATTATTTTTGGGGAGGGGGTAGACCACTCGGAAGCCGATCATGAAGCTAATGCGGTCGTATCGGGATTTATATCGCCGGGCGGAGCGGCAGTTGAGCAGTTTGCTGGCGAAGCCTCCGCCGCGATTGACTCGATAGAGTAGGGAGCCGCCCATCCAGGCCCGTGCATCTGTGGGAGCTCCTTTGTAGGTAGGGTGCCATGGATCTATGCACCATTCTCGCACATTTCCGAGCATATCGTAGAGCCCGAAGGCGTTGGGTAGTTTTTGTGCGACGGGTTGTGTGCTGGAGGTATTTTTGGTAAACCAGCAATATTGGCTTGCTTTTTGTGTGGAATTTCCCCAGAAGAAGGCGGTATTGGTTCCTGCGCGGGCGGCGTATTCCCATTGAGCTTCGGTGGGCAGTTGTAGGTTGGTAAACTGGCAGAATTTTAGGGCATCTTCTAGGCTGACTTGTTCGACGGGTAGGTTGGGATGGGATTGGTTATAGCTGGGGTTGGTTCCCATAATTTTTTTCCATACTCGTTGAGTGACTTCTGTTTTGGAGATTAGGAAGGGTTGGACGTGGACTTTTCGTTGTGGTCCTTCGTAGTATTTTCTACCTTTTTCGTTGCTTGGGCTTCCCATGAGGAAGTAGCCACCTGGCAGGAGGGCGAATTCCAGTCCTGTTTTGAGGTGTTCATATTCGTGGATAGAGTAGGATTTACCGCCGCAGGAGTATTGGCGTGTGCGCAGGTAGACGAAGCCGGGGATATGGGGGGTGGCGAATTTCCGAGCGAGTTTGAGTTGGTATTCGATGTTTTTCGGTTGGAAATAAGGGCTGGTGCGATCGAGTAGGATGCGGAGGTAGTAGGTGCCGGGTTTGAGGATTTTGCTAAAGGATATGGTTTTTCTGGTGCTGACTTTATCGGCGTTTTTTTGGAGAGAGAGGAGTTTTCGTTGTTGGTTGTAGAGGAGGACGTCGAGTTCGGAGGAGAAGTAGGTGAGTTGTACGGAGAGTTTGCTACTTTCTTGGAGTTGGATTTTGAACCAATCTTCATCGATGGGTGAGAGTTTTAGGGAGAGTTGAATTTGTTTTTTGTAGGGATCGAGGAGTTGTTTGGCTTGGAGGAGGGAGTTGTTGGGTTCGAAGTTATCATTTTGGAAGGTGAGGGTAAGTTTTTGGGTAAGTTTTTGGACTTGTTGTTGTAGTTTTTGGAGTTGATTTTGTTTGGTTTGGAGGGTTTGTTGGAGTTGTTGGGCTTTAGCGGGAAAAGGGGAGAGTTTTTTTAGCTTTTTGGAGAGGGAGTGGGTGAGTTGTTGGAGTTGTTGGAGTTGGGTTTGGAGTTCTTGATTTTCATATTGTAGATTGGAGTATTCTTTTTGGAGTTGGAAGTATTTACGTTTCCATTCAGCGAGGGTTTGGGAGGTAAATTTTAGATCTTGTTGGATATCTTGTAGTTTTTTGAGTTTGGTTTGAAGGTGTTTGGTTTTGGTTTGGAGTTGTTGAAGTTTTTTTTCTTTAGCTTGGAGGGTTTGTTGAAGGGTAAGGATTTGTTGGACTTTTTTGCGAAAGTTGGTTTGTTTTTTTTGGAGAAGAGTTTGGAGGGTTTGTTGGAGTTGTTGGAGTTTTTTATGGGCGTGAGAGAATTTTTGGTAGAGGGCGTGTAGGCTTTTTTGAGGGTGGTAGAGGACTTGTTTCATTTGTGGGGAAAGAGGTGCGAGGGCTTTATAGATGATTTCGGATTGAAAGAGGGTGGTATATCCTTCGTAGAGTTTGATTTGGATTTGGAGAGTTTGGGGAGGATAGCTTTGGAGGATATAGAAGGTTTGTTTTTTTTGAATGAATTCTTCTCCACTTTCGGAGAATTGGATTTTTTGGGAGGATTTACCTATTTGGAGTTTAGGGAAATTGGTTTGTTTGCTTAATCCGTTGTGGTTGTAGAGTGTATTTCCATTGATGATGATAGCGGTTTGGAATTCAGTTTGGCATAGGGTAATGATGGTGAGGGGTACTTTAGATGCTGGTTTTCCATTTTCTTCTGGCCAATAGAGAAAAATGCTTTTTTCTGTGTTTAGAAGGGAGGAGAAGGTTCGGAGGTTATGGGAGGTTTTGTCTGGTAGTTTGATTTGAAAGTCTAGGATGGCTTGGCTGTAGGCTTTGGAGGGGAGGAGGGATAGGGTTAGGGCGATAAGTATGATGGGGGGGGTAGGGGAATGTTTCACGGCGACTTCTCCTATGGATTTTGGGTGAGTTGTTGAAGTTTTTGCTGGATATTTTGGAGGAATTGGAAGAGTTGGGAGAGATTTTGTTTTTGGTGAAATTCCTGTTGGAGTTGGAAGAGTTGTTGGAGGTGTTGAGGGAGTTGCTGGGGGTGTTGTTGGAGGTGTTTTTCTAGTTTTTGAAGATTTTGTAGGATTTGTTGGATTTCTTGATTTTTTTTATCGAGGATTTGTTGGATTTGGGGTAGCCAGGTTTGGCTGTAGTGGGTTTCGATGTAATTTCTTACTTTTTGGTTTGAGTTGCGGTAGGTATAGGAGAGGGACTTTAAGAAATTTTGGATATGTTTTAGAGTTTGCAGAGGTTGGAGGGTAGGTGGGAGGTGGGCAAAGGTTTTAGTAAATTTATTTTGTATAGTCTTCCAGCGATACAGATCGTGGTTCCAGAGGAGTTTTTTTTCGTTTTCTAGGTTATCGACGGTGAGGCAGTCGAGGAAGACGATGGTTTTCATTTGGGGGTCTGGGGTAGTCCAGAAGAGGTAGTAGTGGGGTTGGTACCAGTAGTTTTGGCTTTGGAACATAGCTTTGGCGAGTCCTTGTTCATCTTGATAGTTGGAGCACCATTTGGTGAAGCTTGGGTTGGGACTCCAGCCGAGTTTACTTTCATTTTTTCCTTCGTAGAGGAGTCGTATAGATTGGATTTGGATGGGGAAATAGAATTTTTTGTAGGGATATTTTTTTATCCATTTTTGGAAAAATTGTTTTAGCGAGAGGGTATAGAGGATGGAGTTATTTTTTCGTTTGGTGGATAGGTCATCGAAGGTGATGGTGAGTTGGAAGGTGATATTTTTTCGTTTATAGGCGGCTTCTTGGCTTAAGAAGTAGTTTTTAAATGAGGGTAGTTGGAGGAGTTGAGGTAGGATTTCGAGTTGATGTAGAGTTTGTTGAGCACGGGGGTTGAGGGAAATATCTTTTGCGAGGAGAGTTTTTGGGGTGTTTGCGATAGAGAGGAGAGAAGCGATATAGGCGAGAGGCAAGATATATTTTTTTTTCTTTAGGGGATTCAAGGGATAGTTCTCCTTTTCTTTTAGGATGAAGATAGGCTTGGTGTTTGTATTGTTTACGAGGGTAGAATATTTTTTGCGTTGTGGAGGGAGTGTTTTAGGCTTTGGATATGTTGGGATATTTTGTCTTGAAGGGAGGGGGAGTGGAGGTATGGTTTGGTTTTTTCGAGTAGTTGGAGGGCATTGTGGGGGGAGTTTGGCAGGAGTTTTTGAGAGTTTTTGAGGGCGAGTTGGAGGGCTTTGTTTTCGTTTTCTGCGCAGATAAGGTGGTAGATGGGAAAGAAGGGATCGGTGGATATTTTATGTTCTTGGGCGAGTTGTGCGAGTTGGAGGTGGAGTTGTTTTTGGTCTTTGCGGCGGAGGGATTGGTAGACAATTTGTTGGGTATATTCGTTGGAGAATGTGAGTTGATGGTTTTGGAGGTAGGCTAGGGATTTGCTTTCGAGGAGTTGGAGGGAGGTTTGGGAGATGGGTGAATCGAGGAGGGTTTCTAGGGTAGAGAGTTGGGCTTTTTGTCCGTAGACAGAGAGAAGTTTTAGGATGGATTGTTCGGTTGGTGGGAGGGAGAAGAGTTGTTGGGTGATGATTTCGTGGACGATGGGTGGAGGTGGTGGGGGGAAGTGGTTGGAGTTTTGGCAGGATTTTAGGATAGCGTGGGCGGCAGCGGGATTCCCTTGGGCGAGTTCTGCGATTTGTTTTAGTTTTTCGGGAGGGAGGTGGAGTTTTTGGAGGTGATTTTTTTGGTGGAGGAAGAGTTGGATTTCTTTTTGGGGAGCGGGTTGCAATTGGATGGAGAAGTTGGAGGGGGGGGAGTTATGGACTATGACGAGGGCAATACGGCTATTTTTTAGGTTTTGGGCGAAGGATTGCCAGAGTTGTTGTTCGGTGGGGGGGGTTAGGTGGAGGTCATCGATGAGGATGGCGAGGGGTTGTTGTTGGCTAAATTTTTTTAGGTTAGACCAGATTCGAGAGGGGTTGGAGAGGTGGTTTTGGGAGAGGTGGAGTTTTTGGAGGATTTGTTGGAGGATGGGAGATTGTGGGATGGGGGAGATTTTGGTTCGGACGGTGGTGAGCTGTTGTTTTAGTTCTTTTTCTAGGCATTTTAAGAAAGTAGTTTTGCCTATGCCTTTTTGGCCACATATCCAAAAGAAGCAGGGTTCATTGTTTTGGATTTGGGGGAGGATAGAGAGTAGGAGGGTGAGTTCTTTGGAGTGGAATCCTTGTTGGGAGGGGAGTTGGAAGGAGGAGTTATTTTTTTGTGAGTGGAAGATATAGGCATGGGGTGGTGGGAGTGGGGTGAAGGAGTAGCCGTAGGGTTGTAGGGTTTGGTAGATGGTTTGGCTGACGACGATGCTGTTAGGTGGGGCGAGGTTTTGGAGTTTTTTTGCTTCTTGGACGGGTTGGCTGATGAGGGAGAGGGAGGTGGATTGTTTTTTTTCATTGAGGATTACGTTTCCGCTAGCGATTCCGGAGCGGGAGGAGAGGTGGGGATATTTTTTTTGGAGTTGTTGGAGGATAAGTTGGAACTCGATAGCGAGGGAGAGGGTATGTTGGATGGGGGGAAGATTTTCTTGTGTGCCGAGGAGTAGGGTAGCTTGGTTGCCGTAAAGTTCTAGAATTTTGGCTTGGTATTGTTGGCAGAGTTTTTGGATTGTGGTATGGAATTGGTGGAGTATTGAGGGGAGGAGTTGGGTGGATTGGTGGGGTTGAATTTCCCATAGTCCTTGGAGGTCAAGGGAGATGGCGTTGACGGTTTTCCAGTGGTGTTTTAGAAGGGAGGATAGGTTCATTTTAGTTGGTATGTGATAAGGATTTATCGTTTTTTTTTAGGGTTTAGTTGTAAGGTGGATATGCACACAGTAGTTTGGATGGCTATATGAGGAGTTTTAGCGCTGGTTATGGATTATTCTTCTTCGAGTGGGTTGAGTTCTTCTTTTCGTTGCATTTCTAGGATGGAGTGTTGGATTTTTTTGAAGTATTGTAGGATATCGGAGGTATCTAGAGCTTGTCGCAGTTGGATTTCTATTTTGTATTCTTCGTTGATATTTTCATTTAGGTTATAGGAAGCTCGTTTTTTATCTTTGTATTCTCGGGAGAGCTCATCGATTTTTTGGAAGATATTATCTATTTTTTCGTTTCGTTTTTCCAGAAGTACGTGGATTTCTCGTATCCATTTGAGATAATTGTCTTCGATAAGTTTTCGGACCATAGGTCCGGAGTTATCGTATTTATCTTTGATAAATTTGAGGAGGTTGACAAGTCGGGAGAAGAGGGATTGGCTTTTATCGATTACTTGGAAGTTTTGATTTCGGATGGTGGGGACTTTGCTATAGAATTTATGTCGCAGAGGGGGGATTCGTCGTAGGTCATTTTCCCAGTGTTTGACGACGGTGGTTTGGATGCTATCGATGCCGAGGTAGGTTATTTTTATGGTGAGTGTCATGGGGTCGTTGGTAGCGAAAAAGAGGTAGTGTTTTTGGTCGTACCAATATTTTTTATTGAAGAAGAGGTAGTTTCCGCTTTTATAGTAGGAATAAAATTTTTCATGAATTTGGTTAAAGCGTAGGATTGCGTTTGCGTTTCCTTCGTAGTTGAGGTAGATAGAGTAGAGGAGGAGGGGGTAGTAGAAGACTCGCTTGTAGGTTCTTTCGATGTATTTTTCAAAGAAATTATGTAGAGGGTATTTATAGCCAATGATATTGTTGCTTGCATCTTTGATGGAGATAAGGTCTTTTTCGGTGATCACAACTTTTGCATTTTTTACTTTTTTTCGGCGGCTTCTGAGTTCTTTTTTCATCCAGTATTGGCGGATTTTTTTTTGTTGGATTTTTGCTTCTAGTTCTTTTAGGAAATGTTTTCGCTTCTCAATAATTTTTTGTTTAGTGTCATTTTGGTTCTTTTCCTGCCCGAAGAGTGGTGGGGAGAGTGGTAGTAGTAGTAGGAGGAGGAGTGGTAGGGGTAGAATTTTCATTAGTATATCCTTTCTGATGTGTTAGCAGATTTTATTTTTAGTTTTTTGGCTGGTATGTGGGGGAGATAGAGGGTGGTTCTCATTTGTTTTTCTTTTTGCGGGATTTGTGGAGATTTTTCTTAAAGGTCATGATTCCGCCGAGCATCATAAAGAGGAATCCTAGGGACATGCTCCACATTCCTAGGAAGCTGTGTTCGATGAGAAATCCTACCCCGGCGGCGTTGGCGAAGGGGTGGGCGAAGAGGGAGTAGATGCCGCCTATTCCTAGTAGGAAGTTAAGCAGTGCTAGTTTATAGAAGTAGGCGCCGATGAAGACGCCGATCAATCCGAGGACGAAGGGGATAGCGGTTTGGGGAAATTGTTTGGCGAGTCGGAAGAGGGAGACAAATTTTTTAGGGATAGAGATTTCTTGTTGGGAATTGGGGTTAGGGGTGGTGATATCGGAGACAAATTCTTGGAGTTGGGTATTTTCTTTGAGGTCAGGGGGGAGGTGTTTTTGGGGGACTTGTCGGACAAGGGGGAGGAAGAAGCCGGCGATGGCTAGGATTCCGCCGAGGATAGAGAAGAGGCTACCTATTCCTTTTTTCTTTTCTATTTTTTTCTTTTTTTTCCAGATCATGGTTTCATCCTTTAAAAGAGGTTATTCAAACAGGGCCTCCACAAATTTATCCACATTGAAGGGTTCGATATCGTTAGGTGTTTCGCCTAGGCCGACGAATTTCACGGGCACATCCATTTTTTGGTGGATAGCGACGGCGATCCCGCCTTTGGCGGTACCATCGAGTTTAGCAAGGAAAAGGCCTGTGATCTGGATAGCTTCTTTGAAGGCTTTGGCTTGTTGGAGGGCATTTTGTCCTGTGGTAGCATCGAGGACGAGGAGGATTTCGTGTGGAGCGTTGGGGATTTTTTTGGAGATAACTCGATGGATTTTTTCCAATTCTTTCATGAGGTGGGTTTGGGTGTGAAGTCGGCCGGCGGTATCGACGATGACGATATCGTGTCCTTTTGCTAGAGCGGAGTCGAGGGCATCGTAGGCGACGGAGGCGGGGTCGGCGCCGGTTTCTCGTTTAACGATATCGACATCGAGGCGTTTTGCCCAGATATCGAGTTGTTCCACGGCGGCGGCGCGGAAGGTATCGCCGGCGGCGAGCATAACTTTTTTACCTTGTTGTCGGAAGAGGTTAGCGAGTTTTGCGATGGAGGTGGTTTTTCCGCTTCCGTTGACGCCGGCGATTAGGAGAACGGTGGGGGGGGTAGGGGCGAGTTGGATTTGGTAGTTATGTTTTTTGAGGTGGGATTTTAGTTTATTTTTTAGGTATTGGTAGATTTCTTCTGCGTTTTGTGTATGAATTTCTTTATCTTTGTAGGCTTGTTGGAGTTCATCGACAAGGGTTTGTGCGATTTCCACGCCCATATCGGTACTGACGAGCACTTCAAAGATTTCCTCGCAGAGTTCTTCATCTACTCGTCTTCGGATGGAGAAGAGGTTTTTGAGTTGGGAGGTAATTTTTTTTCTAGTTTTTTGCAGTCCGGCTCGCAGTTTGGCGAAGAGGCCGGGTTTTTCTTTTTTGTTTGAGTTTTGGGTTGGGTTTTCTTTTTTTTTGGAGAACAGGCCCATTTTTTGGCAGTTCCTTTTTGAGTTTAGGTATTTGGGTTTGAGTTAGACGTAGAGGGGGGTGCAATTATTTTTTGAGGGATAGGTGGAATTTGCTTTTCCAGTTCTTGTTTAATTTTGTCTAGGACGCCGTTTACAAAGGAGCTAGATTCTTTGGAACCGTATCGTTTGGCTAGTTCTACGGCTTCATTGATACTGACTTTGAGGGGGATTTCGTCGAGGAAGAGCATTTCGAAGGTAGCGATGCGGAGGATATTTCTATCGATGATGGGGGTACGGTGCAGTTTCCAGTTTTGCAGAAAGCGGCTTAGGGTGGTATTGATTTCGTTTTTATGTTGAAAGTAGCCGGTTATGAGTTGGGAGGCGAAGGATTGGATTTTTTGTCGAGAAGAGGGGGAAAGGGGAAGTTCGTATTCGTTTAGGTTGGGCAGAATTGGGTAGTTGGGTGGAGGGGTTTCTTGGAGTAGGTCTAGCCGGTAGAGTTCTTTGAGTGCAATTTCTCTAGCTAGTCGTCGATTTTTCATAGGTTTATCCTAAGAGAGGGGTTATTCGGGGGAGATCACATCCCAGAGATTAGTCATTTCCAGGGCGGCTAGGGCGGCTTCAGAGCCTTTATTGCCGGATTTTAGTCCCGCTCGTTCGATAGCTTCGGCGGAGGTATTGGTGGTAAGGACGCCGAAGAGGATGGGGGTTGTGGTTTCCAGTGCTAGTCGGCTTAGTCCTTGGGTGAGGGCGGAGCAGATGTAGTGGAAGTGAGGGGTTTCGCCTTTGATGACGCAGCCGAGGGCGATGATGGCATCGCAGGGGTGGTGTTGTAGGACTTTTTTGGCGGCAACAGGGATTTCGAAGGCGCCGGGGACCCAGATTACTTTTATATTTTCTTGTGGTACGCCGTGTTGGAGGAGTGTTTCGGCGCAGCCGTTAAGGAGTCGTGAGGTGATCCATTCGTTGAATCGGCTGACGATGATGGTATAGGTTTTGGTTGTATTTCCCACGAAGTGGCCCTGGATTTGTTTCATATTCAGTTCATTTCTACGACTTGAAGATACGTATCTAGGGGGGAGGTTTTAGACCTCCATGGAGCTTAGAAGGGTTTGAATTTTCTCAGGAATTTGGGTAATATTTTCTTTGTTGATCCAGCTATCGGCGTTGGTTTGTTGGGTGTAGTTTTGGAGTTCTTTTTCGGAGAGGATAGAGAGGTAGACGACTTTTATGTTGGGGGAGGTGGATTTGATCAGTTGGCAGATTTTATCGCCCTGCAATCCGGGCAGGAGGATATCTAGCAGGACCAGTCCGCAGCTTTGTTGGAGGAGGTATTTTCGGGCTTCTAGGTAGGATTTTGCGACGATGACTTGATAGCCTTTATGTTCTAGGAGGGATTGAATTTTTTTTAGGAAGAGGGGGTCATCGTCGAGGCAGAGGATGGTTTTGGAGCGGAGGTTATGTTGTTCTTGGAGGGCATTTTCGACCTCTTGGAGCCAGGCTTGGGGTGGGGAGGATTTGCTGATCCAGCCGTCGGCGTTGTATTTTTGGGCGAGTTGTTGGAGTTCTTTTTCGGGGATAGAGGAGAAGAAGATCACTTTGAGTTGGGGGAGATTTTGTTTTAAGACGGTGGTGATTTTTTCCCCGGAGACGCCTGGCATATGGACATCGATGAGTAGGATTGGGATTTTTTCGCGGAAGATGAGGGGGGTAAGTTTAGCCCATTCTGTGGTGGTAAAGACTTGGTATCCGTATTGGGAGAAAGTTTTTTCCAATCGTTTTAGGGTAAGGGGGCAGTCGTCGAGGCAGACGATTTTTTTATTTTCCATTTATATTTCAGTAATTAGATTGTTATCCCGAATCTTGTTTTGACCTGGGTTTTTTATTGTAGTGTTCTTATGTCGAAAAAGCAAGGGGAAAAATTGTTTTTTTTTGGGTTGGTTTAGGTTTGGTTGGAAGGGGTTGTGTTAGGAGGGGGGAGGAGTTGGTAGAGCCATTGGATGAGTTGGAGTTCTCGTTCTAGGGAGAGGTTATTTTCCCACAGGCGCACGAGTTCGACGACGTGGGAGATTTCGCCTTGGTGATTGTCGACGGCGGAGAGGAGTTGTTCGTTGAGATTTTGGTTGCGTTTTAGTCGTTCTTTGAGTTCTAGGAGGTGTTCTTGGATGTTGAGGAAGGTGGGCAATTGGGAGGAGTTTGCGGTTTGGGATTGGAGATAGGATTTTGTATTATCCAACATTTTTTGGATTTGGTTGGAGAGTTGGGGGAGTTGGGGGAGTTCGATCATATCCATGTAGTCGTAGCTTTGGCTGAGGCGTTTATAATCTTCTTGGAGGGAGGCCAATCGGATTTCGAGGGATTCGATGCGGGCGAGGTGTTCTTCGGATTGGAGCAATTCTTTAAGTTTTTGGATTTCGGTTTGGAGTTGTTTTTCGTTTTCTTCTTTTTGTTGGAGTTTTTCTTCGAGTTGTTGGATATAGTTTTGGGCTTGCTGGTTTTGGGCTTGGAGTGCGTTGTAATTTTCTTGTAGTGTTTGGAGTTCTTGTTGGGCTTGGGATTGGAGTTGTCGGAGTTTCTCTACTTCTTGGGCTTCTTTTAGGGCTTGTGCGAACTGTTCTAGGATGGAGGTTAGGGTGGATTTTTTTAAGATTTTGACTTTGCCTCGCAGCAGTTTCGCTTCTTCTGTGCGGGAGGAGTTTTCGATAGCGTGTATGGCATCTTGGGTATTTTTCATGGCCGGTAGGATCCTTTAAATAATGGTTTTGGTAAGGGAGTATTGGCGGACAAATTCCACGAAATATTCCAAGATTTTTTGGTTGTAGGGGAGTTTTTCTTGATCCAGTTCCAGATGCCATTGGATGCCGACTAGGAAGGGGTGATCGGAGGCTTCGATAGCTTCCACCACACCGTCGGGGGCTTTGGCGGCGGCTTGTAGGTTTGTTCCTAGTTTTTGGATAGCTTGGTGGTGGTAGCTATTGACGGTAAGTTGGGTGGTTTGTAGGATTTGGTAGAGTTTGCTTTGGGTGGAGACTTGGATGGGGTGGAAGGTAGGTTCTTTGGGTTTGCGGTGGCAGAGGGCGTGAGGGATTTGGGTTTGGATATCTTGCCAGAGGGTACCATTGCGGTGGACATTGATCACTTGGGCGCCTAGGCAGATGCCGAGGGTAGGGATTTTTTGTTCTTCTGCCCATTGGAGTAGGGCAAATTCGGTTTTTTGTCGTTTGGGGTGGATGGGGGTAAGGTTAGCTTGGGGTAGGGGTTGTTGGTGGTAGAGTTGTGGGGGTAGGTCATCGCCGCCGCTGAGGACGAGTCCGTCTACGATTCCATTGAGGTGTTGAATGTCTTCTGGGCAGGGGAGAGGGGGGAGGGTGATCACGAAGGCGCCAGCTTTTTGGAGGGCTTGGTAGTAGGGTTCGTAGAGAAAAGAGGTGTAGCGTTTTCCGAAAGGGCGCTGGAGCAATTCAAATTCGGTGCTGATGGCGATGCGGGGTTTATGGTGATTCATGGGGCTCGGGCCTCTAGGGGGGGGGAAGTAGAATTTTCTTCTTCGAGGAGTTTTTCTTTTTGGGCTCGGATGGTGGCGGAGTCATCCTTTTGGTAGTCGATACCGATCCAGCCGAGGAGGAAGTCGCCGAATTCGATGGGGTTGAAGTTGATATCGAAGCCTAGGGTGACGATTTGTGCTCCGAAGCCGATATCGAGGAGACCGCGGTCGCGAGGTTGGAGGGCATCCACATCGGAGAGTTTTTTGGCGGCGGTTTCAAAGCCAAAGTCTTGGTGTTTTTTATTTTTTTCCGGATCGGTAAGTTTATCTTTTAGGGCTTGGTTGCCGGAGACGAATTCTCGTTCGACTTGGGAGAAGTAGAAGATGAATAGGCCGTATTCGCCTCGGGTTTCTTTCCACACTCCCACGCCTCGTCCGAGGGTACCGTAGGTAGTCCCTTTGAAGGCTCCGCTGCCGAATTGAAAGAATTTGGTAAAGCGGATACTTCCGTAGAGGGGTAGGAAGCCCGGGTAGGGTTTAATGCCTTTGGCGGGCATACCAATGGGGTAGAAAAACATATTGGGTTCGGCTCGTCCTAGTCGGAACTGGAAGCTCCAGATATCGGCGAAGTCGTTCCATCTATCTCCGAGGTAGGAGCATCCGGTGCCTAGGACGAGGAGGGCGGAGAGGAGGGTGAGTTTTTTGATAGGGTTCATAGAGGTGTAGCTCCTTACCAGTTTTCCACCAGGTTGAAGGCGATGTAGATATAGGAATCTTCTTTATAATTTAGGCCGCTGAGGGCGGGGTTGGTGGGGGTGAGATCGGGTTTTTTGATGGAGTAGCCGAGGGAGAAAAAGAGGGCGCCGGTTTCGGTGGTTTGAACTTTTATTCCTCCGGCGACGGTGATTCGGCTATTGTCTTTGCTGAAGGGGAGGAAGGGGTTCCAGTATTCTATTTGCCCGTATAGGGCGAAGCCGTAGCTGAGATCAAAGCTGGATCCAAAGGCAAAGACGAGTCCTTCAAAATCGAACTTGGTTCGTTTTCCATCTCCGCCGAAGTAGTAGCTGAGGTTGAAGTCGAAGGAGAGGGCATCGTTGGGGGTAAACGAGAGGATGCCGGTAAATTTGGTGATATAGTCTCCGACGCCATAGCCATCTGTTTTGGTGCCTAGAAGTTTGAGGTCGGTGAAAGTAAAGGTTTGCACCACACCTATTCCTGCACCGAAGTATGGATTTTTCCATGCGGCCTTGAGGCTTAGGGCGGTATCGAAGATATTGATGGGGGTGGTCAGGTCGACGAGTTCTCCTGCGATTTCGGGGTCATAGTACCAGCGTACGGGGACGAAGAAGTTGAGTTCTAGCCAGTCGAGCAGTCCGATTCCCCAGGAGAAGATACCGTCTCCAAAGTTATTGTCGACTTGCACGCCACTGAGTTTATAGGACCACATGTGGTAGATGGTAAGTACGCCGGCTTTAAATCGGTGGGATTTTAGAGTATGAGAGTCAGCGACGTTGAGGTAGCCGGTCATATATTGCCGGGTGAGGGCGTAGGGGCCTGCAGCGAAGTCTGTGAGCCGGGGAGGGGGACCGGGGTCGATTTCGTTGGAGTAGTTAAGAACCTCGGGGGGGAGGTCTAGTTCATCTATATCTTCTTGGGCAAACAGGGGAGAGAGGAGGGTGGTTAGGAAGACAGCTCCGCTTAGCAGTTTTAGAACTCTTTTGCCAAACATCCACAGTCCTTTAACTCAAATAGGGGTCATATTGGTAAGATCCGCTAGTCTATTTGGGAGTGGTTTTGCCACAATGGCTTTGGTTTAGAAATCCACGAATTATTTTAAAATTATAGCAGTGGAATATCCAAAGTCAAGAAAAGTGGAAGAAGTTCAAGATTTTTGCTACTTTTTCGTTCGTCGTAGCGGGTTTTGTTGCCATTTGCTTTTATCGTAGCGGGTATTTTTGCTATTTTTCTAAAAGGTTGCCCTCTATAGAAGGGACATTTTCAGGAAAGATTTTGCAGACCTAGGGGGAGTTCGAGTTTATATTTTTCTAGGAGATTTTGATTTGACAAAATTTTTTTTGCATTGTCGTAGGTGATTTGTTTCCCCTCATAGAGAAGAAGGCATTTATCCGCTGTTTCCCAGAGGAAATCCAGGTCATGGGAAGCGATCACAAAGGTTTGGGGAAGTTGTTGGATTAGGCGTAAAATTTTTCGGCGGTGGTAGGGATCCAGATTGGAGGAGGGTTCGTCGAGGAGGATATATTCTGGCTCCATGGCCAGGACAGTGGCTAGGGCCACAGTCTTTTTTTCGCCCCCGGAGAGGTGGTGGGAGGGGCGGTGTTGGAATTTGCTCAAGTCTAGGAGTGCGAGGGTTTCTTCTACCTTGGTGGTAAGTTGTTTTTCTTCCATTCCTAGATTTCTTAGCCCGAAGGCGACATCTTCAAAGACAGTTGGCATAAACAGTTGATCGTCAGGGTTTTGGAAGACGATGCCTAAGATTTTGCGCAATTCCTTTTCCTTTTCTGTACCTCCGATACAAATTTTTCCACCAAATTTGATGAGTTTGGCAAGGGCCAAGAGAAGAGTGGTTTTGCCAGAGCCAATGGGGCCAATAACGCCTAAGGTAAGGCCTTTTTCCAGAGAGAAAGCAATGGATTGGAGGGCGGAGTGTTCGCCGTAGAAGACGCTTAAGTTTTCCACTTTGATCACTGCAGATTCTCCACTACCGGAGCTGGGTATGGCATGGAAAAACAAGGGAGGGAGAAAGAATGAAACTTCCTTCTCCCTCTCTTTTAAGACGACTCTTAGATTATCTTAGTTTTAAAAAAGATTATTTTTTCTTGTCTTTTTGAGAGGATCGGTGAGCTCGTAGAGCTTCTTGCATAGTAGAGAGTAAGCTCTTCTCATCTCTTGCTCTCATGCGGGCAAGGATTTTGCCTTTTGAATTCACAAATAACATCGCTGGAATACCGTAAATTTTGTACTTTCGATAGACCTCTTTGGGCATTTTTCTGCGATTGGTGGCATCCGCAAAAACAGTGATAAAATGCTTTTTTGCCATCAAGGCCACGCGTTTACTGGACAGAGCACCTCTGGCCAAACGTCGACAAGCCCCTCACCACGCGGCGCCAAAGTACAGCAGCACAGGCTTGTTTGCTTTCTCAGCAAGACGGAGACCTTCCTGAAAATTCCGCGTCTGCCAATGGATGATCCCGGGGCTATATACCGAAGGAGCCGGTTTAGCACTCTTGCCTTTGTATCCCCCACTTTTGTATCCCTGACCTTTGCTGCTGCGAGGATAAGCTTTGACTCGCGGATAGGCCTTTTTCATACGAAGTTTATATGATTTTTTGTATTTGTAATAATAGGGACGCCGGAAGGGGACAGCTTTTCGTTTTGCTCCTGGAAATCTTCTCAGAAAGCGCTGTACTTGCCTAGCTAGTTCGCGGATTTCGTATCGAATATCCCGCAACAGTGGGCCTACCTGACGCTGCAAACGGTAAAGAAGCCTTCTAAACTTCCGCTGAAGCTCCCGAATAATATCCTCAGGTCCAGCCTGCTGGGCTAGAGAATAAGTCTCCACGTGCGAAGACTTTACCGCGCGCAAAGCGGAAAAATCTTCTCGAGTAGGATTCGCAGCCCAAGCTACAGAACCTCCCCAAAAAAGGAAAAATACTAAAAACCATCTAAACATCATCACCTCCTAAAAAATCAAGACAAAAAAACTCTCCCCTGCTTTCTCCAAAATGCAGGGCAAACACTACCAAAACAGCTATATTATGAAAATTTCTAAAACTTGTCAAGAGAACTTGAATTTTTCCCTGAAACCCTTTTTAGAAAAAAGGTTTCAAACTTCCCAAAAACTTTTCCTCTCGGAACCTTTTTTGGAAAAAGGTTCCGTACCTTTTTTAAAAAAAAGCTTCCCCCTACCACCCCCTCCCAAAAACTTTTGAGATTTAGGGGAAAACTCTTTCCCCTAAAAACCCCTTTTTTAAAACTACCTGAAACCCTTTTTGGAAAAAAGTGTTTCAAACTTCCCAAAAACTTCTTAGCCTTTTTCCCGGCTAAACCCTTCTAGAAGGAGAAAGCCTCTTTAAATACCCTAAGGTTAGCTGAACCTTCCAGCGATCTTGAGCCTTCTGAGAAGCCATGCTCAACGTATGCTCTACCCAACTTCTAGCCCGTAGAGAAATTAAAAAATCCACCAGCTTCTTAAAAGGTATCCCCGACAAATCCAAGTAAACCAGCGCAGAATAACGCTTCTTCTCCTTTCCTGATGGCGCCTTTGGCTGTATCCTTACCAGCCACCTTCCTATCTGCAGCTTTCGTATAACTTCCTCCAAAGACCCCCAAGGGGAGTTGCTCGAGGATGAGCTAGAAGAAGATGAGGGAAAAAACAAAGGGTAATGGGTGGAAAGAATCTGACGCAATTGGCGAATTTTTTTCGATTCTCGCCGGATTTTTTCCTCCCAACTCCGGCTTTGGTGCCACTGCCAAAACCAAGCCAG
>RFKQ01000070.1 GCA_003694635.1 Planctomycetota bacterium | reverse complement strand
TTTCCAATGGAGGTTGGGGAGGCTTCGTTGGAGGCTTGGTTAGCTTGGGTGAGTATGGCCACCACTTGCTTGTGTTGTTCGGGGGTGATGTACCTTTTGCGCACTAGGATTTGGTAGAGGCGTTCTTTGTATTGGAGGCTTTTTTGCAGCTCAAGGCATTCCTGGAGTTGTTGGGGAGTGATAAAGCCCCGTTGGGTACAGACTTTTCCATATTGGTTATCTTCCCGCATTCGAAGGTGGAGGGTTCTAGCTTGTTGGATTTTCGCTACTTGGGTGGCGGTTAGGTAGCCTTTTTGTTGCATAATCCCCACTAGGGATACTCGGCTGCCTCGGGCGAGATTTTTTTCCACTAGAGCCAAGCATTCCTGAATTTGGGTAGGGGTGGCGAGATGATTGATTTCGACAATTTTAGCATCGATAAGATCGATAGAAGATGGTGGCATAGGAAATTTCTCTATTCATATTTGGACAATAAAACGAAAGTTCCAGCCTTACTTTTTTTGGAAGGAGAGCCTTGCTCTGGATTTTTTTTTTGGGGGCCATGAAAATTCGCACAGCTTCCTCTCAGAATCCGACGTCTTTTGGTGGTATTTCGAGTAGAATTGAGTGGGATTTCCTTCTTATCTCTTGAGAGAGGTAGAAGTTAGGTTAAGATATTGGAAAAAGTGATTTTGGATTGCGAGGTGGTGGTACCTTTCCGTCTTTTATTTCTGAGGAAAATATACCTTAGTGTTTTGATTTAAATTATAAATTCTGATTTTTTTTCTGTCAAGCATTTTATTGAGAATTTTGACCAATGATTTTCTTGTATTTTTTCCTATGATAAAGGTAAAGGGGGAAACATGAGCCCTAGTCCGGAGTTTTGGAAGAAAAAGACCTTGGGGGAGTTGGAGTTTGTGGCCATGGACACCGAAACCACAGGCTTGGAGGCTTCTAGTCGGATTATTGAGCTAGCGGGAGTGCGTTTTAGTCTGGAGAGGGAGTTGGGAGTTTTTCCTTCGGTGTTGATTCACCCCTCTGTTCCCATTCCTCCGCAGAGCACAGAAATCCATGGCATCACCGACGAAATGGTACGCCAGAGTCCTAGGTTTGAGGTGGTGATAGAGCGCTTTCTTCGCTTTGGCGAAAATGCTGTCTGGTTGGCCCACAACGCTTGGTTTGACGTAAAAATGTTGTCCGGCGAATTTCGGCGTCTTTCGCGACCTTTTCCCTCGTTATGTTTTTTGGACACTTATGCGTTGAGCCGTTGTTATCTTCCCCAGCTTCCCAACCATCGGCTTCAGACGGTGGCTGCCCATTTTCAGTTGAACACGGAGGGTTTGCATCGGGCTCAGAAGGATGCGTTTTTGGTCAAGGAGATTTTCCTGCGTCTTTTTGCCCATCGGCCTTCTCTTTTGCTGGAGGAGCTTGGGCCGCTTTTTCCAGCTCTTTTTAACGAAGTCTAAGAGCAGGCGGAACTTAGCGGGGGCTTTAGCGATAGTATCCTAGTTTTTTTAGTTCAAAGTCCTGAATGGGCACGGGTTTTCCCCGGTAGGGATAGAGGGTTTTGACCACTAGGAGCCAGATGGTTTTTCCATCGGGCAGGCGGGTGTATTGAAAGCGGACGCGCATGGATTCGATATCGTCGGGTTGGAAGCCGGCCTCTAGGATGGAGCGGTAGCCTTTCCAGCTAAAGTAGGCGCCTACGGAGCGGGGAAAGGCGGCGTAGATGCGAAGATTTTGCTTATCCACTCCTCGTTTTTGTGCGCTTTCGCTTTGGAAGACTTGTTCTAGAAGAGAGTCTGGAGGGTTTTGCCAGGTGATTAGGAGGTGGGGGTAGAAGCTTTGCTGGAGGTAGTGTTGTTTTTGGGTAGGACTTTGGCCGGGTGGGGAGATAAACTCATTGGATAGAGGTTTGGATTCGATCGCAACCACTTGAGAGTGTTCGAAGGCGATAAAGCGGATGCCGAAATATTTTCGCAGGGAGGGGGGGAATTCCTCTCCGGCTTCTTCTTTGACAAAGATGGGGCGAGGGAGGTAGAAGCCTTTGGGGATATTGGTGGAATTGATGGAGTGGCGGAGGTAGGAGTAGTAGCCTTTTCGGCTGGAGAAGGTGTGTTGTTTGATTTCGATTTTTCTATCTTTTTGGCGGAGTTTGGCGAGTTGTTGTTGGAGTTTTTGGCGTTGTTGGAGGAGTTTTTTCTCCCGTTCGATTTGTTGTTTTAGCCGTTCTAGCTGGCGTTTTTTCTTTTGCCATTCTTTTTCTTGTTCGAGTTTTTTCTTTTCTTCTTCGATTTTGAGGCGTTCGCGTTCGAGCTTGAGTTGTTGTTTCATTCGTTCGAGTTCTTTTCGTTCTTTTTGGAGGGATTGGGCGAGTTGTTGGAGTTTTTTTTCTTTTTGTTTTAGTTTTTTTTGCTCTTCAAAAAGTCGTTTTTTCTGCTCTAACGCCTCCTTTTGGCGGCGGAGTTCGTCGAGTTTTTTCATTTTTTCAAATTCTTTTTTCATTTTTTCGAGCTCTTTGCGCTCTTTTTCTAGTTTTTTCCGTTCTAGCTCTTGTCGGATACGCTCTTTTTTCAGGTTTTTCTTGGCGTATCGAATAGGCGGTTGTTTTTTGGCCTTGGGAGGTGGAGGTTGGGGGGTGGAGACGTTTACCCGCATAGGAGAGACCTGGGCGGTGGCTTTTTGGGGCTTGCATTGGAGATTTTGGAACAGCAGCAGATACAGCGCTGTTAGGGAGAGCAAGAAGGAGATAAAGAATCTACCGGCTTTGGTAAGGGAGCGTTCTTTTTTCATCTTTATCCTCCGTTAGGGTTTGGTTGGGTGCGCATCACTGCGATACGGATATTGGAGAAGCGGTATTTTTTGAGCGCATTTAGGGCTGCGATCAGAGGGGCTGTTTTGGCGCTGCGATCGCTGCGGAGGTAGACCACCCATTTTTGGGGGGAGAAGCCGTTTTTTTGGCTGATGGATTTTAGGCGTTTTTCCAGTTGGGCGAGGCTGAGTTTGTTTTGGTTGAGGAAAAGTTGGCTGTGTTTGTCGATTTGGATGGTGAGGGTATGGTTTTTTTCTTCTTTTTTGGGTTGGGCGGACTTTCCTCCCGAGACGGTAGCTAGTTTGAGAGAGATATTGTGTTCTTTGAGTTGGGAGACCACCATAAAGAAGGCGAGCAGAATAAAGATCACATCCACCATAGAGGTGGTGGAGAGCTGGGTAGGATAGCTGATTTGGTTGGAATCTTCGTCGAACATTTAGAGCAATTCCTCCAACATAGAAGCTTTTTTTAGCGCGGTACCTAGCTGTCGTTTTTCCTTTGTCATTTTGGGAGCGTTGGGTTGGGAGCGGAGGGGGAATGGGCTGGTCGGTTCGCTTTTTCCGGAGGGGGGAGGCGGGAGGCGGTTGGCCATTTGCTCCAGGCGCGCTAGGGTTTGGCGGAAGGTTTCCTCTAGGGAGGAGAGTTTCTCCAACATGGCTTGGGTTTGTTGGCGCTGTAGATTTTGTAGATTTTGGTGTTCTTCTCGCTCCAGTCTAGATTGTAAGGCGGTGATATGTTCTTCTAGGGAGTGGGCGAGGGTGTTGGAGAAGGTGCTAAAAATGTGCCCTGCCACGGAGGCGATGAGGTAGACCACTAGGCCGGCGATGGTGGTGTAGAGAGCGGTGGAAAGCCCTTGGAGTTTGCCGGCGGCGTCCCCTACTTCCATGGAGCTAAAGCTGATGGAGACTCCCACTACTGTTCCCAAGAGGCCCAAGCTGGTGGAGAGGGTGCCTACTAGAGCTAGGGTGGGGAGGTAGCGGCGGGAGTCTTGCAGGCCTTGTTTCCCGATGAGTTTGGCGAGTTCCAGATTGCACTCCAGGTAGCCACACAGGGCTCGAACCACCAAATCCGAGCTTTTGCTCGCCTCTTTGGGAGAGATTTTGCCTTCGATGAGAAGTTGGCGAACTCGGAGATCCCGTCGGTAGGCTTCTTTTAGCCAGAATAGGGTGCGATCGATGACGATGGTGATCACCACCACCAGCGCCACCAAAATCGGCGCCATGAGCCACCAACCGCTGTTTTGGATGAGATCGTAGAGCATGGTTTTCTCTCTCTAGCAAAGATGGGGGAAAAGAACCATTGGGTTTGTTTCCAAGTTTTCGAGTTTATCTTCGAATTGGCAACGTGGAGGCTCTGGGGTTATTTGGTTTTGGGGGTGCGGAGCAGAAACTTGGACTTTAAGGGATTGTTGATAAAGACGGGGCGCAGTCGTTTGGGCAGAAGGGATTTAAACTTTTTGTAGATTTTATCGAAGTCTGGGTTGGTAAATTTTTTCTTCCCTTCGACCAATTTTTTGGCAAATTTTCGCTCTTTTTCTTTGACCTCTAGGCTGGTTTTTAGGTATTGGTATCGGGATTGGGCTTTGCTGATTTCCTGTTTGTAGAATTGGATATCCGCTTTGAGCTCGGAGCTTTCCACGTGGAATTTTTCCTTCAGGCGGCGCATCGCTTTATCGAATTGAGGTTTGGTGAGTTTTTTCTCATCCAGAGCTCGTTTCAGGGCGAGTCCTTGGCGGATGTATTCGATGTTGATGCGCTTGAGGTCTTTTTGGGCCTTTTCCAGGCGGCTCTGATACTGACCAATAAGACGTTGATTGACGTTGACACGGCGCTTAAGATTTTTGATCTCATACCTTTCCGAATCCAAGATTTTGTTGTAGATTCGGATAGTTTTGCTTTCATTGCGGGAGATTTCCGCTTCGATTTCCGCTTTGGATTTTTTGGGTTTTGAGCGGCTTTTGGTTTCGGTGGTCGGATTGGGAATGGAAGTGTCCTTTTTTTCCACAACCTCTTTTTTATTGTCCTTGTCGTCGTCGGCTTTCCAAAAATCCACCACCTGTCCGTGGGCTAGGGACATTAGCGAGAGCAGAAGTAGAGAGATTTGCAAGATGCTTGTTTTCATGGTATTTTCTCCTGTGGAATGGGGGGATGATTTCGAATTTTTCTCTATTTTTTTGACCGTTTTTCTAAAATATTTCGCACCGGAGGCAGTTTGAGTTAGAAGGATTTTGGAAGAGACAATCTGGTCCTTTTTTCCGAAAAGTTATGCTCGCAATGAGCAGGACTATTCCTTGCTCTCTTCTTCTTCATCTTCGGTGGCTTTTTTTGCGAAGGAATTGATCACTTGTTCGATATCGGAGAGGGAGCCTTTGCCGCTCATTCCGACGCTGTTGATTTGTTTGCTTACATCGAGCAAGACCCGTTGGGATTCGCTAAAGTTGCTCAGGCCTCGGTTGATTCGGTCGTGGATTTTGCTGAAATTGTCCACGTTCAGGTAGATTTTGGCCATTTTTTCGGTGACATTTTTAATGGCGTGTTTTCCGTGGGTGATGCCTTCGCGAAGGAGTTTTTTCACCATTAGGTTATCCACTTGGAGGCGGATATTGTCGATAAGGAATTTTTTCTCCAGTTCCAAATTGGCGATCAGGTCTTTGAATTTATCTTCGAGGTTGCCGAAAATACCCACAAGGGTTCTGAGATTTTTGGTGAGCAGGGAGTAGTTTCGGTAGTTGCGGTTGTAGCCGATGACATAGCGATTTTGCAGTCGGTAGCGGTAGTACATTCGGGAGAAGACCCGTTTTAGTGCTTTGCGTTCGGGGCTATTTTTAGGGAGTTGTTTGAGTTTTAGGGCCATTTTGATGAGTTGTTTTTCGATTTTTTTTCGTTCTTTTTTGATCTCATCGATTTTTTCTTTTAAGAGTTTTTCTTTGTAGGATAGGTAGGTGTGGTATTTGCTTAGTTTTCGTTTTAGGGCGTTGAAGTTGGAGAGCATTTCATCTTGGGAGGCGATGATATTGTTAAAATCTTTTAGGATTTTCCCCGCGTAGGCGGCCATTCTTTTTTCGATGCGGGAGGCGAGGAGTTCGGTGGGGTTTTTGAGGTAGGCGGCGAGATCTTTTTTTAGTTTGCTATTGGCTTTATCGAGACCTTTGATGAGGTCGTTGTACTGTTCCATGGAGTTTTCGAGTTTAGAGATTTCTGGCTTAATGGTCCAATTGGGCATACGGACACCATAGCCGATGATTTTTTCTTTTTTTTGCTCTTCTTGGGCGTAGTTTTTGGTGATGGGAGCTGGTAGAATGGCTAGGGCTAGGATGAGGTATTTTGTAAATTTCATGGCTTAAGCCTCCTAAAATTTATTGTTTTTGGACTTCTTCTTCGAAGCGAATTTGATTTTCTTGGGAGAGATTGGCTTTGTATTTTTCGGCTTCTGCGTATTCGCCGTTGAACTGGAGCACGAGGGCGTAGAAGTAGTTATCTTCCTCTTCGAGGGGGAGGCCGTTGAGTCGTTTGCGGCGGATATATTCCCCGAACAGTTCTTTGGAGCGGGGCCAGTTCTCCAGGGCAAATTGCACTTTGGCGGCGTTGTAGAGCAGCCGTCGGTAGTGGTAGGTAGCTTTTATCGATGTTTTTGAGTTGGCCAGTTGGAGGGCTTTATCTAGAATTTCTCCGGCTTCTTTGGTGAGTCCTTGTTCGTATTTGATCTGACCTTGGAGGGCTAGGGCATTGATTTTAAATGAGGGTGGGAGGGTATAGTTTCGGAATAGTCGGTTTAAGTCCCGCAGGGCGCTGATGTAGTCTTGAGTTCTAGCCAAGAGTCTTGCGCGCATCAGAAGAGGGGCGGGGGCTTTGGGGTATTTTTGGATGAGGTTTGAGTAGGCTAGGAGGGCTTGATCGACCTTATTGCTTTGATCGAGGGCAGCGGCTTTCATCAGTTCCGCGCGGTATTTTTGTTTTGCGGAGGCGCTTTGTTGGGCTGCTTTTTCGTATTCTTGTTGGGCTTTATCGTAATCGCCTTTGGCAAAGTACTCATCGCCTTTGCGCAAGGGATCTTGGGAGGTAGAAGTGGTACGGCATCCTACTATGCTAAGGTTCCAGAGGATGAAGAGGGTGATCCAAACTCGCATCATTGCTTTCTCCTTTCTTTGCAATCAGCGAACGGTTATTCATCTTCTCCATAATAAAATAGAGACGGATATTTTTTCTTATTTTCCTCCATTTTTTGGGTTCCGCTGTTGGAAAGTTTTTGGGAGGATGGGGGAGGGGAATTTGAGCTGGAGGCATTTTTCAGAGGGGTGTTTTTCGGTGTTTTCTTGGCCTTAGTTTTGGAGGGTTTGGCTAGGACTTTGATGCCGAAAGCGATTTGGACTAAATCGTCAGAGTATCCTAGTTTTCGCAGCTGTACCATTTCTTCAGCGCTGAGGTCTAGGGGTTTTGGATTGGCTAGAAGGCGTTGTTTTAGGTAGTTTTCATCGGCCTTTTTCTTTGCAAGGTCCATCAGTTCTTTTTTGGATATGGGTTTGGGGCCTTTGGGTTTGGTTGGTTTTGTTTTTTGGATGGGGCGTTTAGATTTCTTTTTTTTCTCCTCTAGGGTTTGCCGTCTTCCCATTGCCAGTAGGATAAGGCGATTGGAGGCTCCCCACCGTCTTAGTTGTAGAATTTCGTCCACGCTAAAATGGAAGGTGGCTTTGTGTTTTTGTAAAATTTGGGCGATACGTTTCTCCGGCAGGCCGGTGCGCACCATATTTATAAATTCTTGCTTGCTGATGCTATTTTGTGGTTTGATTTGATGGTAGGCGCATCCGCTTGCGAGAAAGATTCCGATCAGTATTCCGAGATAGGGGGTGGTCCATTTTCCCACGGTTTTGTCCTCCATAATTCGCCTTGGTTCAATGGAATTTTAGCAAAAG
>RFKQ01000069.1 GCA_003694635.1 Planctomycetota bacterium | reverse complement strand
CGCCCCGGACCCGGATCGGGAGCTGGAGGCTTTGCTGGATCAAGCACCGCCTCCAACCCCGCAGACCACCCCTTCTTCCCCGCAAGAAGACCACTTGAAAGAAAAACGAAAGCAAATGGAAATCCAAGCCATTTTGATAAGCGCAGAGCAACTGGCTCAACAGGACGAATACGAAGACGCTATTCGAGAACTTCAGCGGGGCTTAGGAAAGTTTCCTCACCACCCTCAGCTCCAAGAAATGCTAACTCAGGTTCAACAGCAGCAAGCTCTTCTTCCTCAGAAGATTCAAGCGCCTTCTTCACCTCCCTCCTCTTCTGAGCTCTCCAAGTCCACAGCTGCTTCTCCCTCTTCCTCGGCCCCCCCTGCTCCAGAGGCAGATATTCCTTACCTTCGCGCCATGGAGGTGACGGAGGTATTGGAAAAACCGGAGCTTTCCTTTACCCTTCCTCCACCTCCCGAAGAGAAAAAGCCCAAAAATCGCGATCGAAAAACCCATCTAAAAGAACTTCTTGCAGAAATTTACGGTGAGGAGGAAGAAGAGAACGCCCCCGAACCTTCACCCTCCCCCTCTTCCTCTAACGCACCGGCTTCCTCTTCCCCTCCTCCAACGTCTCCCGCCTCCTCCCTTTCCCACATTCCTACGCCAGATTTTTTAGACGAGCTTGCGGAGGATACACCCTCTTCAAAAGAAGATCTAGACTTTCATGACGATCTCGATCAAATACGGCGGCGCCTAGAAGACCTCTAAAAAAAAATTTTTGAAGATAGCGGAATCTTTTCTTAATTTCTAAATATAAAAAATATTTTGAAAAAGGTTGGAAAACGTCTTGGAAAAAGTTTTCCGAAAAAAAATGAATAGATTGCGGATAAAAATGAATAGATTGCTGATATGTATTTTTCTGTGTTCTTTATACGGTATTCCTTCTTTGTTTGGGTTGGACATTGCCCAGGAGTTTGCCCAGAAGGTAAGAGACTATGACTTGGTCGTTTTACGGGGAAGCCGGGCAGTGTGGGAGGGAGTAATTCTCAACCCCTCACTCGCCAAAGACGGCAAGATCTACATACAGTTCCGGGACCGGCGAGGGATGACGTCGTTGATTGAAAAGGATCGCGTGCTTAAGATTATCCCAAAGATGACGGCAGAGGAGCTGTATTTCAAGCTGCGAAGCCAGATCAAGACAGCACAGCAAAGGCTGGAACTGGCGGGGGTTTGTTTTAATCGAGGACTTTTCCTTCAGGCATTGGTAGAATTAAAAGTTGCTCTAGCGATGGATCCCAAGAGAAAAGTTGCATATCGAATGGCTTCGGATATTTACGCTCGTTTGTACAAGAATCTTGGGGAGGGAGAGGAGGCAAAAGGAGCCTACCGGGAGTTGGCCAAAGAAGAACTATTGATCTATCAGCTGGCAGAGCGTCATAAAATTTTGGACCCAGTGTTATACTATCGGGCCGCCAAGATCTACGATAGCCTTGGGCTAGTGGCTGCGGCGGATTTGTATTTGAAAAAATCGTTTGCACAAGGAGCGGAGAATTTTCCACCTTCTTTGCTCCAAAGAGCGTATTTACTCAGAGGGGAGGTATTTTTAAAGCAAAACAAAGTAGAAGATGCCTTGAAGTATTTGGAAAAAGTGGAGGAAGAGGAACTGGATTTTGAGGAAAAATATCGCCTGTGGATGGCCAAAGCCAACGCCTCTTTTCAAAAAGGGGATTTTGATCAGGCGTTGGCCAATTACAACCAGGTTTTAGAGCTGTGCCGTGGCAAAGAAAAAAAGGGGGTGGACGCCTGGATCGCCATGGGCACGATTTATTACCTTCGCGGAACCAAACAGGACCTAGAGCGAGCGGAGGAATTGTTTTACAACGCTTTGCGATACTTTGAGGTGGACCAAACCCTGGAAAATATTTTAAAAACGGTCCAAATTCTCTCCAACTTAAGTCTAGTCTACACAGCCGAGGGAAAATTCCGACAATCTGCCAACTTTCTCAAGCAAGCCAAAACGCTTTTGAAGAAGACCCACTATCGTTCCATGACGATTTTAGATTTAGCGGAAGGATTTTTGATTCTGGTGCAGGGAAAAACCCTCTCCGGGCGCAAATTGAGCGATCCCTTTCGACAGGCAGCCTCCTATTATCGACAAGCGGCCCGGGAAAGTGTAGACAAGAAAGGTTTCTTTTATTTTCTCACCGCCAAAACTTACCTTCAAAGTGGGGATTTGTCCAAAGCAGAGGAGCACTTCAAACTTGCGCTAAGGTACAACTTTAGCCCGCTGGATTCAATGCTGGAGCTAGCCAAAATTGCGTATAAGCGCAAAAAATTGAATAAAGCCATTCGCTACCTGCGCTACATCACCCAGAGCAAGAAAATTCCCCCTTCTTTGGCAGGCTATTCCAAAGCGGATATCTACTATTTTTTGGGAAGGGTTCTTCTAGAGAAGAAAAACCACCTTCTTGCCAAAGCCGCCTTTTCCTCCGCTCTGTCGCTAGATCCCGTTCATCAACCCTCCTTAAACGGGATGGGATACATTTACTACACGGAAGCTAGGCGCCAACGGAGTTCTCAAAATCGAGAAAATTTGCTCCAAAAAGCCCAGACCTATTTGAAAAAATCCCTATCCGTTGACCCTCGAGATGCCTATGCCAGACGCCTGCTTACCAACATTCAAGCGGTAAAAGCGCTCAAAGTCTGGACGTCCCGCTTTGAGAAATTCAAACGCCTTTCCAGGTTTTGGCAGACCGACCCTCAGGGGATGGTGATCGCCATTGAGCAAAAGAGGCTAGTGATCCGCCCCCCGGCCACAGAAGGAAAAATAACGGGAAAAACGGCCAAGGTTTGGAGGCAGACAGAAAGAGCTAAAATGGTAAGGTGGGAGGTGGAGTTGGATTTCTCGGATTTCCAAGGCGAGGAGGGACTGGAGGGAGGAATTTATTTGGAAAATGCTTCCTCTAACGCTTCCGGAGCGGTGCTGCGGTTATTTGCTAAGCAAAACAAAGTTTTTTACTACGTCGTCGAATACGCCCGTCCGGGGATGCTGGAGCCTCAAGAAGTGGCCACGCTACCTCCCCATAGGCGGGTGCGGTTAGCGATTGTTCAGACCAATCCGGCTCAAGCATCGTTCGCTTTTGTAGTAGGAGACGCCCAGTTAGCCAACGTAGAAGTGCTTAGCTTTCACCGATCTTCCCAGCTTCATCTCGGGATTTACGTCTCCCAAACCTCTTCCAAATCGAGAAATTGGAAGTTAAAAGTGGAAAAGGTGCGGATTTTTAAAAAGCGCTCATAGCTAAGAATCTCTCCTTTGCACCAAACCTTTATGCCTTTAGGGCTCCGCGTCCTCTTCAAGGATCCCGACGTAGGGAAGATTGCGATATTTTCCTGCAAAATCCAGCCCATAGCCAATCACAAATTTATTGGGTATCGTAAAGCCAAGATAGTCGATTTGCACCTTTTTCCTCGTATTTTCCGGCTTGTGGAGGAGGGAGCAAACCTTCAGGGAAGCTGGATTTCTGGTCTGAAAATTTTGCAGCAAATAGTTTATGGTTAGGCCGGTATCAATAATGTCCTCCACAAGAAGGACGTGTTTGTTGGTGATGGGCTGGGTGACATCAAAGTCGAAACGCACTACACCGCTAGAGACTTTTTGATCGCCGTAGCTAGAAACCCGGATAAAATCGCAAGTTAAAGGAAGCTGGATATGCCGAATTAAATCAGCCATAAACAAAAAGCAACCTTTGAGCACACCTACCACATCAAGCTCTTTACCTTGGTAATCTTGAGTGATCTTTTGTCCGAGTTCCTGGACCTTTTGCTGAATTTCTTCTTGAGAGATTAAGGGGATCACTGGCATTTTGAACTACCTCGTGGATAAGGGGTTGGGGAAACGTCTTTTTTTTTCTCCCAGAGAAGACTACTTGCATTCAACAGGGAGAATGGGTATAATTTTCCTAGGCTTTGCGTGGAATGGTGGAAAAAGCGTGGACAGATTTGAGAATAAAATAAGCTACCATCATAGCAAAAATATAGCAAAAGCCAAGAGAATATTTCTCAAAAAGAGATAAAAATGATATTTAAATTTTTCTCCCAACCCTACCTCAAAAAGTTGCAAACTCTAGCGAAAAGTCACGAAAAGTCTTTTTTGCTGCAAAAACTTTTTGAAGCAGTTGAGGCGCAAAAACCTCTAAAAGCAATGGAATTGGCCCTGGCGAGCACCTTGCAGGACCGCACCTATTTCTCCCAGCTTGTGGAGGCTCCATCGCTGAGTTTAGAGGACCTCCGAGAGGCCTTAAAACTGCTGTCAGATTCTCCGCTACGCACAAAATACGCGCTGCTACTATCCACAATCGACCCCACTTCCAGAGCGTTTGTCGATCACTTAGAGCCACAGAATTTCTCCCTTGGGTTAAAGATCTGCTATGTTTTGCTCCGCCAAAGAAAAATCTGGGCGGTGGAAATTGTGCGCAATTTGGAAGAGAGAGTACTTCCACTAGAGCAAAAGGTCCAGTGGCTAAAAAATGTTTATTTTCTTTTGGGTATCAAAACGGATTTCCCCTTCTCCACCGAATGGGTAGAGCGTTTGGGGACTTTTTTTTCCCACAGCCCCCCCAAAAAAATGTACGGAGTGATCTCCCATCTTCTGGTTCATTTGCTAGAGTGGATAGGCGGATTGGGCACAAAGTATCCCCATCGCTCCATAGACTACGATATAGGCGAATGGCTGGTTATGGCGCTACCGTATTGGAATGACATGCTGGAGAAATGCTTTCGGAAATATTTCCAAACGTGGTTTGAAAAGCGAAATTTGGGAAGATGGTTTGAGGCCTTGGTGGAGCAAAAGGAAGAAAAATTTCTAAAAAGCGCAGTGAAGCAACTCCAAATCCAGGTTGGAACCAGTCCAAGCCCGGGGATGCTCTTGCTCCCCCTTTTGCAGAAATATGGGGCACAGAAAGCGCTGACCAAATTCGCTGAAGACCTTTATTCGTTCACACGCTTTCTAGACGAGCGGATTCGATTGAGGCTTTTGGCTGAAAAAATCACTCCCCGCAAAGCACAGCTTTTGCTGGAGGAAATACGCCGAGAGCCGGACAATTTGCGCAAGATTTTGGCCTTGGGGCACCTTCTAAATCATCCGCCTACCAAAGGATTGGCCTGGAAGGAGGGAATAAGAATAGCCCGGGCCTTGCCAACCACCTGGAAAAAGCAGCTGCTCCATCTGCTCGTCTACTATCTCCCCGAGGAGGAAAAAGGAACCGCTTTTCTACTCCGTGAGCTGGATTCCCTTCCTCCCATGGAGAAGTTGGAGGTGTATTTTGGCCTTGCTGAGCGATGTTTTTATCTTTCCCAGCCTTACGAAAAGGTGCTAAAAAAAATCAAAAAAATTCTCTTCCAAGTCACCGGAAGTCAGCATATTTATGGGACGGTGTTGATGGGGATATGGGAAAACCTTGTTTCTTCTTCCTCCTTTTCCAAAGAAATTTTTGAGAGAATCCACAAAATTCCCGTTTTTTCCAAGCAGCTTCCCTCTATGGAAAAGGCCTTGGAATATTCCATCAACTCCCCGCTGCTCTCCCCCATCGCCTTTAGCACCATTGAGCGCTATCTGCAAAATATTGTGCAAGATCAAAATATCTGCTACTCTAAACTCACCTCCTGCCTAGCCTCTAAAACCCTGGTCGCTAGGGGCTGGAAAGAGGCTAAGGAAATTTTTAAGCTAGCTTTTTTTTTGCGAGATCCCGAAGATCTTGACTACTCTCTCGAAAGCCAGCTATCCGTCATCTGGGACCTAGCGGCTATCGCAGAATCCACCGCCACCAGCGCGGTCTGGAGCTATGCGCTCAACCTAACCTCAAAAATCGAAGACGGCTATACCCGCTACAAAGCACTACATCGCCTGATGCATTTACCCTCCTACGCCATCACCACAAATGGCAGTAGATACTGCCGCCTGCTAAGAGAAATGTTCAATCTACCGGAAAATATCCACCGCTACTGGGCATTTTTAGCTACTCTCGATGTTCTGGAGCAACACAAACATCTCATTTACGATAAATCCAATATCCTCTCGCTTCTGCGAAGATTAAGCCGCCAGTTGGAAGAGCCGGACTTAATTATAGCGGCTCTCTGCAAATCCGCCCTTTTTGCAAGCAACTGGGAAAAGCCAACAGAAGCCTCTCACTTGTTCTCAAGCGCTTGGGAACGCCTAATTCGCCTTCCCAACCAGCACAAAAAACTATTAGCCATAGAAAATTTCGTCTTAGCCCTTTCCCAACTAGAGGATATAGAGCCGGGAAAGAAGTATATCCATGATCTCAGCATTTTGGCCTCAGAAATGGGTCAATACCACGTAGAAATTTACGCCCTCCTTGGCCTTTTACTCGCCACTTGGAACAGCCCAGAACGAGCGAAAAAATCGCTGGAGAAAGCCTTTCAACTGCTCAAAACTTATTCTTCTCCCATGCCCTTTCTGCAAGGCTTAGATTACCTCTGCCGCTCCCTTCGCAGCACCAAAAATACCACCGGATTGGAAGAAAAAATCTTACCCTCCCTTCACCCTCTTATTTTTCAAAATCTCAGCGCCAATAATCTTTGGCTATCCCAAGGCATTGGCCATTTAAGTATGGCTTATTTTTCTATGGAGAATTTGCCCACAGCTAAAAAATACCTACGGGAGGCGTTTAGCTTCCTTACCTTTCAGCCACATTTAAAAAAAGAAATGCTGCTGGATATCATGCGAAGGCTCACCCATGGCCTTGTGATACTCTATGGAGAAGAGGAGGTTTTTGAAATCCTTCTAGAAGAGATTAAAAACGTCTACTATTTTCCCTACCAGGAGGAGCTTTATCCAGTTTTCACAGAGTTAGCACTGAGGAATTCCATGCCCGAAATGGTGCACCGCTTGCTGCAATTTGTGGAAAATCCTAGAGCCCGGGACTGTATTTTTTACCTCTATTCCCTCTACAATCAGTACTGCGATTTAGAGGAGGCCTTGGACTGTGCCGAGAAAATCACCACCGCCTCCATTCTCTCCCATTTGGTGCGCCAGCTTTGTCGAAACAGCGCTTTGTTCAAGACCCCCCGCTTAACCAAGCGCCTGTTTCAATTGGCGATAGGGGATAAAAATTGCATGGATTCGGTGCTCGCCGCTTATCTTAAAGAGGTAGGACAAGCTAGTTTGCTAGCAAAAACGCTAGAGAGTATCGAGGGATGAATCGCCCTGGTTAAAAAGTAAATTGCAAAGTTAAAGTGGCGCTTAGCCCTAGACGAGTGGGGATATCCTTGGGATCTTTGGTGTAGTCCAGACTAAAGTCTCCGTTTTCGATTGCACCTCTATCCGCAGCAAAAGCCACATCCAGCATAAGCGGACCAATTCCCAATCCCACTCCTACGCTCCAGACCTCATCCTGCTCACTTTCAATGAGGTTTTTATAAACACCCGCCCTTAGGGCCACATACAGAAAAGCGTTATTGATCGGAGCAAATTCCGCCCCAAAGGCAAGCATCTGAGCGTCAAGCTTGGGGATATTCTCCACATCGTTTGGAAGAACATCGATATCCACCGCTAGCGTCAGCATCTTATCTAGCAAAAACAAAGCCGCTCCCAGGCGAAATTGAGGCTTGAGCTCGTAGCCAGGAGAGTTTTTGGCTTTGAAAAATACGGGGATTAAATTTTTCCCGATCGCTCCTACCCGAAGGATGCCTAGGTCCAAAATCGCGGAGAGATCAAGGGTGAACTGCACCGTTTCTTTGCGCTGATCCGCGAGATCTTCCCGAATTTGCTGAGGTAGAGCATCAAGCTTATTGACCTCCTGCAGACTCACAAAGCGACGAAAAGTCAATCCCTGCAAAATCCTTACATTGCCCCCAATCGCCAAGCGAGAAGGAACAATGGCCATGGCCGCACTCCCTCGCACTTCCACCAGAGTTAAGCCATAGACTTCCACGCCGGTTTTGTTGAGATTGAGGGTACCTGTGGAGGTCTGATTGGCTGTGTTGGAAACCACGCTTTTGAGGGTCTCTTGAAAAAGCGGATCCGATACATTTACTCCCGCCTGCTCCGCCGCAGCCACCAGGGCATTGGCTTGTTCTGTGCTGAGCAACCGCCCTCCTAAGAGATCTAGCTCAGCGGCAAGTTGCTGCCCAGCAGGGGTGCTAGGTGTTCCAAAGTTGGCGGTCGGTATCCCAAAAAGATCTTGGGCGGAAGAGCCAAAAGTTCCGTTGGAGTTGAGGATATTGTTGGAAAATCTATCCACAATGGGCCGCATGGAACCAAGGACCGTAACTTGGGAAGAGAGGGCAAACCTTCCCAAGCGAATATCCAAGGCACTAGCGTAGGCTTGGGCCTGGAAGGCCTTTTCTGAGTTTTCATCGAAAGAGGAAAAAATATCAATGAGTTTGTTCACATTTTGGATGTCCTGCTGGGTAATGGAAAGGCTTTCAAATCGGCTTTGCAGATCATTGAGGCTGCCAATGCTATTGATGACATCCATTAAGGCTTTGATATCCTCCTCTAACCCTCCCGTGATCACAGCATCCACTCCCACATCCGCGCCTAGAATTTCCAGCTCAAAGCCTTCCGAGCGATGGAGTGCCAAAATTGCCGGGTTCCAATAAGTAGCCTGGATTCCCGATGCAATGGCAACTTGCGCTCCTCCCATAGCCCTAGCCCGGGCTCCTTTGATCAGCCACTCGGCGCCAAAACTAGAAGAGAGAAAAACCGCAGAAAGGCAAATCGCTGTGGAAAAGATAAAAAATTTTCGATGCATAGGAAATTTCCTTTTTACAATGCACAAAACCAACTCCGCATCAATCGCAATTCCACTCCCATTGGTACAAATCTACGCTAACCTAGGCAGCGTTGCCATAGAATTTTTAGAAGCCGAGAGCGGATTTTCGCTGGAATTTGCTCAGAAGAGGAAAGTTGGGAGAAAGCACTAGCCACAATTTCTTGGAGCTCAGAAGAGTGCCTTAGCACCGAAACAAATCGGTTGATCCGGAAGGGATCAGAAAGTGCTTGAAGGTAGCTGTGGATTTGCATCGCGTGTTGCAAATAGTTCTCCGCTAGAGCGCGTGGGTAATGACTTGGGCGAATGGCGCTAAATGCGTCGCAAAAGTAGTAAGCGGAGTATATCTCCGCGGCAATTTCCACCCCCATCAACGGCTCAGAAAGCCCCGCAGCACTTCCCAACAACGCCCAATTTGGCCCCATAACTTGCGAAATGTCCACACTCCCATCCTCGCCCGTGGCAAGAAAAGGGATATAGCGTTGGGAAAAAGGTGGAGAGGAGGAAATCCCCAAAACCCTTCGTAGGTATTTCTGAAGGGTTTTTTCCGCAAATAAAGCGGAGAGAGGAGGAGAGATTTTCACTCCAACGACGGTATGCTGGCCACTAGGAAGCGACCAAATCAGCGCCTGAGGTTGTGGCAGCCACTGAAGGGTGAGGAAATTCTCTTCGAGCCTTTTGTCCACAACGGTAAAAACAACCAAAGAGTATTTTGGAGAAAAAGTCTTCTCCGTGTTTTGAAAATAATGGGTTCGAATAAGATTGCTTAGCCCCTCTGCTCCAATAAAAAATTGTGCTTGAAATTTGATCTCCTCTTTTTCCAAAACAATCAGATCCTCCTCTTGGATGACTTTGGCCTCCAAAGGATAGTAGCTAGCACCGGATTGGCGAGCAAAATTCTGAAGGTAGCATTGGAGCTTATCCCGATGGAGCACTAGGATGGGGTGAGGGAGCCGAACCAGGGCGCTTCTTCCGTTGGGAGCCACAAAGCGCACAGCAGGGATAAGCTCGCTCTGGAACTTTTCAAGATAGCTCCACAAAAACATGTACTTCGAGTAGGTGGAGGGAAAAACAGGTAAGAAGGGCAACTGTTCTGGCTGGGCTGCATCGAGAAGGATGACGTTATATTGATCCTTGGCGAGCATCCCCGCAGCGTAGGCCCCTGCGATTCCAGAGCCAACAATGGTGATCGTAAGATCTTTGTAATTGTACATGGGCGCAACTTTTCCTGTATGCAGAGTGGGGATTCGGGAAATCTAGGAATTGGTCTTGATGATTCGCACGCCTTTTTGGCCAAGACGGAATAGAAAGGCATCGCAAACCTCAAGAAGATCCTTGGGGTCTTCCAATTTTGGCAGAATATTTTTGATTTGCTGCAACGCCTCCACCAGAACAGAGGCGATATTCTCATTTGGCATAAACTCATAAGGAATTTTGGGAAACACTTTCTCCATAGCTATGGTTGCGATTTCTTCGGCGGAGGAGTCGTTGTAGATGCCGGGGGAGAGGAGTTTAAAGAGCGAAAACTTTAGGGTTTTTGGACGCTGGGGTGGATTGCCATAGATCACCGCTTCCCCGCCTAAAATCACGGCTCGCTCACAGTAGTTGATGCCTTGCTCAAGAATTCGTATTCCTTCCCGAAAGCAGAACGCTAGGATATCGAGAATCAGCTGTTTATCCACATTTACCTTATCGGGCATATGGTTTTGATCTTGGAACATTACCTGGAAAACTTTAATAAAGCTCCACTCGGGGCGCGCAAAACCTTTTACCTGGAACCCATTGCTGATCAGATCGTTGTAGAGGCATTGGGAGCCTCGTTTGGTGGTGAGTTCGGTCATATGAACTTTTTTATAGTTCAGAACCTTGGCGATAAGTTTAAAAAGCTGTTGTTCCTTTTCCTTAGACATAATTCATAATTACCTCAAGTGCTGGAGTGAATTGTGGAATATCTTAGGCGGTATTGGCTTTTGAGCTGGATACCTCTTTCCATTCCAGCTCAGCCACCACAGGAAAATGATCGGAAAAGTAGACGTGAGTCAAAATTTCTTTGGAGCGAACGGTGATAGAATACCGTTTTCTACCCTCAGAAACAGAAGAGAATTGGCGAGTTTTTAGGCTAAGGATATAATCCAAGAAGCGATCCGGTGGGTAGGCTAGCTGGAAGGATTGGCGCCGTTGTTCGATGATCACCGGATAAGTACCAAAGCGGAAAGGTTGGCCATCTTCGACAAACATTTGCGTAAACCATTGAGGGTGGGCGGACATATCGATGAGGGATTCGAGGATGCGCAAGGGGGTGCCTGTGTAGTAATCCCTGTCGCCATAAGTAAATTTATTTTTAGCTTTTAGCATGGTGTTGAGGTCCCCCATCAGGATGCAATCGCCTACTTCCATTTCTAGGAATTTCCTCAGTTTTCGCGCCTGTATTTCTTTGAGGGGGATATGGGAGTCCTCTAAGTGTGTGGAGACAAAGGGATAGGAGAACGCCCCAAAGTCCACTTCAGCCTTGAGGGCTCTTCTTCCCCAGCCAAAGGTTTTGTGGAATAGTCCCGGGACATCGATATAGGCCACCTGGATATTTTTTAAAGGATAGCGGCTAAGGATGGCGTTGCCGTTGTTAAAAAGGGGGATGCCGGCTATGCTTAGGGAATAGCTGGTGGTAAAAGCGGCGTGCTTTAGCTGGGTGTATTCTTGGATAAATTCCAGCTGATCAAAACCAGGCCACACTCGGTCCACTTCATTTAAGGAGAGGACGTCGATTTTTTCCTGCTTGATAAATTGGACAATCCCTTTTAAGAGGAAGTAGGGATTTTTGGGGAGGTTTCGCCGCATCAATTTGCGGATATTTTTTCCCTCCGCCCGGGCGTGCCTAGAGCTCATCTGCAAGGATGAGGAAATTTTGTTCACCATCTTGCGAGCTAAATCGCTAAAAAATCCTCCCTGCGAGGTTTGAAACACCTCCCGAATGTAGTGTTTTCTAGGCTGGTTTTTGGTACAAGGCCCCGTTAAGTGGCCAATATTAAATTGAGCAACTCTTATCCTCATTTTAATGATCCTCCATCTAAGCCCAGTGTAAAGATATTTCCAGAGCGCAGATCGCAGAAGTAGAGCTCCTTGTTGTGGTCCACGCCAAAGGTGGAGATATTCAAATTGGTTTTTAGCAAAAGGCGGTTCTGAATAGTGCCGTTTTTCTTATACCACAGAGCCCAGATTCTACCGGAGACGTAATCGGCATAGATATAGGCGCCTTTCAGCGAGGGGAGTTTTTTCCCTTCGTAGACAAAACCCCCGGTGATGGATTGCCCCAAGCGATGGGGGTACTGCCAAATAGGCTCTACCAGCGGCTCCGGCTTGGATTTTTGAGACGGAGGCGCAAAATTCAAGCTGCCTTCTTTGATACGCCAGCCGTAGTTTTTGCCTTTTTGGATGAGGTTGATCTCCTCGATGCGGTTCTGCCCTACGTCCGCTGCCCATAGGCGCCCCTGTGAATCAAAGCTAAAGCGCCAAGGGTTGCGCAGGCCGTAGGCGTAGATTTCTTTGCGGGCGGAGGGATGGTGAACGAAGGGGTTGTCGGGAGGAATGGCGTAGGGCTGGGAAAGAGTGGAATTTTGGACATCGATGCGGAGGATTTTTCCCAGTAGGCTTTGGAGGTTTTGAGCGTAGTTGTGGGGATCGCCTGCCCAACCTCCATCGCCGGTGGCAATGTAGAGGTAGCCATCGGGGCCAAAGGCGATTTGGCCGCCGTTGTGGTTGGCGTAGGGCTGAGGAAACTGGAGGAGAATGCGCTTGGAGAGAACCCGGGCGTGAGGTGGGGTATCTTTCATTTGGAAGCGCACGATCAGGGTGCGCCGGGGGTGCGAAACCGTATAGTTGAGAAAAATATAGCCGTTTGTTTTATAGCGCGGGTGGAAGGCTAGACCAAGAAGTCCTTCCTCTTGAAATTTGCTGCGCACCTGGTGTTGGATATTGAGAAAAAGAAACTTTTTCTGGGGACGGCTAGGAAAAAAGTACCAAATTTTGCCCCTTCTCTCCACCACAAAAAGTCGCCCACTACCATCAGGGCAAGGCTGTAGGTCCACCGGCTCGTCAAAGCTAAGGGGAAAGGCGCGCCGGAGCTGAAATTTTTTTGAAAATTTCCCCTCCCCATTGCACGAGAAAGAAAAGACCAGAAACACCCCGAGAAAAAGACACTTCAGCGGCGGGTAGATTTCCATAACTTCCTCCACAAACGATACTCTGGACTTTGGACGATGGCGCTTAGGTCTGGATCAAGCTCCAGCCAAGAGTAATCTTTCCAACCGTATTGTGCGGCCTGTTGAAGAGCGTTGATCCCTTCTTTGGTCTGTTGTTTTATCCCGTAGAGAGAGGCGAGGAAATAGGAAAGCCACATTTTTTCTCGGCGAGACTTCGCATTTTGCAAAGCATGCTTGTATTGAACGATCAGTTTGGCATGGGAGATAGGGCGGTGGAAGGATAGAAATTTTTGGAGAGTTTTAAAATCTTCACAGGAGCGAATGGGGTCCAGATCCTTATCCTTTTTTAACCACTGGAGGTCCCGATATCCGTAAAAAAAAGCCTTGGCAAGAGCAGCAAGGGCGTAAAATTTTTTTTGAGACATCGCATAGGCGCAGGCGAGGTTGTAGTAAAAATTCGGAATGGTGGAAATATAAAGCCTAGTTTGGTAAAGGGAGCGGGAGCGGAGGAGTTGTTGACGGAATTTTTGGATGGCTTTGTGATAAAACCGGATGGTTTTGGGGTGATCTTGCGCGTAGCTATAGAGAAGGGCTAGCTTTTCGTAGGCAAAGGGATTTTGCGGATCGCTCTGGATTTGCTTTTGGTGTTTCTCTACAAGTTGATCGAAATATTTTGGCTCGCCAAGGGTTTTTAACACCGCCGCAATCAGCTCCAAATAGGCGTTTTTCCTCTCTTGGGCCGGCAGCTGGGAGCGAGCTTTATAAAGCTTCGCGAGAGGAGCTTTGGCCTCCAAAATGCGCAGTTCTTGAGCGGCAAGAATCGTTAAATAGAGGATTTTGTTTTTCTCATTTCTGGAGCCTTGGGAGTGGCTGAGGAATTGGGTGAGATTTTGCTCGTTCAAGAAGAAAAGAACCGCCTTGCGGGCCGAGCGCCCGGTTTGCGCGATCGTGGCAAACTGCTGGTGGTAATTCCCATAGTTCCCGTTGGGGGCCATGGTGGCGTAGAGGTGGCATAAAAACTCATAGGGGCTTAGAAAAAGAATTTGTTGGATTTTATCTTTGAGCTCCGCCGATGTGGCCTTTTGCAAATACTTCTCCAGTACCGGTCTGGCCTGGGGCATAGCCTGTTTGAGCTTTTGAAAGGCCTGATGCCGTTTTGGCCAAGAAGGTGAGGAAAGTTGCCGAAGAAGAGAAAGTATCTTCGCCTCAGAGAGGGCCTCGGGGGAGGCGTTGGAAAAACAGGTCCATAAAATGGAAAAAAAAACTCTCTTCTTTGCCAAATGAGCAGCACCTCCCCAACAAAAGGAAGCCTCAAGCCCACTAGGGGCAAAAAGCGCCAAGAGTATAGCCAGTAAACGGAGGGAAAAAAAGCGGGATTTTGCCTCTTTCCATCCCATCGCAAAAGCATCGCTCCAAAGAACAGAAAATCAAACTACAGCCGAGCCTCTTCCGGCACCACCGCCCGCCCATAGTAATGGATATGATACCAGTGAAAAGCAAAGCATTTTGCCCTACCCTGCACTGGTTGAGAGGGGCCTACGGATGCGCTTAGAGCAAGAGGACGAAGAGCCCTCAAAGGCTGAGGAGGAACCCTCGGGGGCTGGGGAGGACCAAAGGGAGATGCGGGAGCGGGTGGGCCTCCCATGCCTGTGCTCGGAGAAGGCGCCGCTGACGCCGGCGGTCCAACGGACGCAGAAGCGGCGGTGGGCGGGTAATACTTTTTCAGCGCCTCATCCATGGCCTCCTTGCTACAGCGCAGAAAAAAAAGCTTGGACTTTGTGGCATAGCGCAACCGCTCCATAGCTTGGTGGTTGAATACGTCGTCCATCACCACACATAGAATATGACCCACCTTTTCCAAAGGAATCGCCCGGCACTCTCTTGCTACATCCCCGGGAATAAGTTTGAGAACCCAACCGGGGATTTTGGTATTGATGAGGTTGATATTGGGAAGCTTGTAATGGTTCGACAAAAGGGCCTGGAGAAGTTTAGATTCCTTCGCAAAGCCCGTGTTCAAAAGAGCCTTGCCAATGGGAGTATTGGCTTTATTGCTCTCCTGAACCGCCTGCTCCACCTCTTCCTTGCTCAAGGCCCCTGAGAATAAAAGGGATCTAGCCAATGCTCTTTCCTCTTTTTTCAACCTAGCGGAAACACCGCCCTCTTCCTCCTGGGTCTCCAGACGCATGGTCCCCATGATCTGATTGCCAGGAATCACCGTCTCCTTAGGAAGATCTAGCTCAATTTCCTCCACCTCATCGTCCTCATCCTCCTCCAAGTCCACTTCCTCCAGCTGCTCATCCAAAGCCTCCAACTCGGGCTCCTGTTCCACTTCGTCCGCAGAAGAATCCAAAGGAATGTCATCCTCTAGCTCTTCCACAGACTCCTCCGGCTTCCTTTTCCTCGGCTTTTTGGGACCAAATTTGCTCATAGAAAGGCTTTGAAACTTTTTCTTTTTCTTTTCCTCTTTTTCCTTTTTAAACGGCCAAGGACACATTCAACCTCTCCTTTCTATGGGTTTTCTTGCAGACCTCTCCCATAAAACAAAAAAGAAACGCCTATAGCCTCGCCTCCCAAGGCACCACCGGCGCACCGTGGAGGTGAACACGCTCCCAGCAGCTTCTCCAATCCAAATATCGTCCAGCAACCTCTTGGGCCTGTTGCTTGAAGGAAAAAGGTATTCCTTGAATTTGAACCGGCACAGGCCCGGAAGAAGAATAGTACTTCTCCAGCGCTTCCTCAAGATCTTCGCGGGAACACTGAAGCAGGGCGATCTTGCTTTTGGTGTGCAAGCGAAGCGATTCTATGGCGGGGAAATTGGCCACATTGTCTGTGACAACGCATAGCAGCGAGCCAATCTGCTCGATGGGAATTACCCGCAGCTCCCTAGCCAAAGCGGCCGGAAGAAGCTTAAGAGCACTGGAGGGAATTTTGGTGTTTTTTAGATTTAACCGGGGGAGTCTAAATTTGGAAAGTACCGCTCGATAGAGCTTTTCCGCTCTCACATAGCCGGACTTCAACAAAGCTCTCCCCAAAGGGGAATCCTTTTTCCCCGCAGAATTCAACTCGTCTTCCAACTCCTCTGTGCTTAGGGCTCCCGCGGCAAGAAGGGATTGGGCCAAATTTTTTTGGTATTCATTCAAAGAGGAATTTTCCGCAGTAGGCGGAGAGCTTTCGGGTATATTTTGCGCCTTTAAGGTCATCGTCCCCATTCGCTCAGAACGAGGGATGGTGTCCTTCTCCTTGGCCCCCTGAGAAAGGGGGGCAGAAACCTCACCAAGCCCCTGGAGCTTCTCTTTTTTTTTATGGCTGATTTTTCCCAACTTCTCCCGCCCTGCTTTGGAGGGGAATTTTTTTGAGCGAGAAGGTTTTTTCGAAGGCCAGTTCATTGCCATTGCTCCTAGTTTAAGGGGAATTTGTCTTCCTCCTTGCCAAACCGGATAAAACACCAAAGAAAAAATCTCTTGGTCTCTTATCCTGGAATTGAAGTGGGGAGGAACTTTTAGTTATTTTGTATTCGGTATCTTCTAGCAAAATAAAGAATAGATTCTCCTCCCTCCATTATTAAAAATTTATGACTCTCCTACCTCGACACAGACCAAAATATCCCTTCCACTTTAGTAATTATATCATAGACAACCTATCGCTTGCAAGAGCTAAAATAAATTTTTCTCCAGCTCACCCCTCTATCAACATAATGCTGGGAAATTACTTCCCCCTCCACCACCAACTCCTCTATGTCAAATAGCATATCTCTCTCCATAAAATCTTCTTCAAAAAAAATCTAGACATTTCCGGAAATCGAAAAATTTTGTTGACAAGGCCGCCCTTTTACCTAAAATTTTAACAAAAAGGGCCCTGAAATGCCTCCCCCGGAGTGTTTACGTAGAAAAAACAAGAAAGGTGGTTATCCAATGGCGGAATACGAAGATAGAGAAAGATTTATACCTTTTCGAAAGTCCGAAATTGTCGAGATGATCTGCAACGACGGGAAACTAAATAAAAAAGACCAAGAGCAATTCAGAGATTTTGCCAAAATTTTAGCCAGCCTTTATCACTTTGAATTCCACAAAAAAGTCGAAGAACTCAAAGAAAATTACTACCCATTTAACCCCGATAAAGACACAAAAACCAAAAGAGAATATCCCCCAGACGTCCTGAGAAAATGCGAGGAAAATTTGGTAAAAGGATTCACCGAAATCCTTAACGATGCCAACTACGAACAAATCACAGAAAAAGAAATCGAATACGCCCTAGAAGAAGAATCCCTCTTCAAAATCAGCCTCTATGTCGACTTTGAAGACTTTAGCAGCTACCTCCTCTTCTTCCGCGGAGAAGTGGTAAAACAGGTGGAAATTAAAAAATTCTTCTTCAAAAAAGAAACCATAGAAGTGCCCACCTATCAACGCGTGGCCATGCTGATTAAGTTCAAAGGAAAAGACTACTTCAAAAAGAAAAAAAGAAAAATCCTATTCGAACCCGGTAGTATGGTGATTAAATTGTTTAAAAATATCCCCAAAGCAGACCTGGAAATGCTCTTTCCCAATACCCAAATAAAAATGAAACCAAAAGACAAAATTCTTATGGGAGCGCCCGCGATTCTAGGCGCCGTTCCCATCCTACTGAATAAAGGCGTGGCTCTCGTTCTGGCCATACCCGTGCTCTTTGCCGTGATCGCACTTCTGATCAAAGGCGGGGATCTAAGCGAAATCCCCCCTCAACAAATGGGACTACTCATCGGAGCAGGCGTCGCCCTAGGCGCCCTAGGCGGATACGCCTGGAGACAATGGGATAAGTTTAAAAACAGAAAAATCCAATTTATGAAAGCACTTGCCGACAACCTCTACTTCAAAAATCTTGACAACAACGCGGGGGTATTCCACCACATTATCGACGCCGCAGAAGAAGAAGAATGCAAAGAAGCTATCCTAGGCTACTACTTCCTCCTAATGGCCGGAGAAAAAGGTCTAACGGAACCCGCATTAGATGATACCATCGAAGAATGGTTCGAAAACCAACACCAAACCCTCATCGATTTCGAAGTGGATGACGCCTTACGCAAATTAAAAGAACTTAAACTTTGTACCGTGGAGGACAAAGGCGACCCCAAAAAACACATCTATCGAGCGAAAACACTCGATCAAGCCTGTGAACAACTGGACTACATCTGGGATAACTATTTTCAATATAACCAAACCCTGGAATAAATCTGCGAATACCACCTCCCTATAAATGCCCTCATTATGGAAATTCTCCAACCTCTCTTTTAAAGCTAAATCGTCGGCTATTTGTTAGAAAGAAAAAACAATGGCATTAACCGGACATAGCCAAGCATACGCCCTTACCGATATCTTCCAATTTATCCACGCCAATAAATACAACGGTACCCTCCAAATCGAATTTCCCCATGAAAACTCCACTTTTTTTGTATACTTTCGCAAAGGCGATATTGTCCTCCCTTTCGAAAAAATCAAACTTAGAGACAACCGTCTTCTACTGAACTTGGATCTGGTCGAAGAAGAAGACCTCCTCCATGCCCAATATTTCGAGAAAAAAACCGCCATCTCCCCCGTCGGCCTGCTCCTGTACTGCTCCATCCTCTCCCCAAAATCTGTCCAACAACTCAAACCCTGCATAGAAGAAAATCTCTACCTCCTCTTCGAAGAAGAATGCCAATATATCTTCCACAAAAATCAACTCCCCCCTAGCGCCCACAAGGAAGGATTCCAATTCTCCTCCGGCAGCATCGTTATGGAAGCCTCCCGGCGACTGGATCATATCCAAAAAATTCAACAAGGACTAGAAAATACCGTCTATGTACTCCAACCCCACCTAACGGAAAAATGGGAAGGAAAAAAAGGAAAAATCCTCCAATATCTCCAAAACTCCCTGAGCTTCGATCAAATCCTAACCCAAACAGACGTCGATAAATACACCTTCTATACCACCATCCAACAACTCCTCGACGAAAAAAAACTCTCCCCCATCGACCCATCAAAAGGCCTATCAAAAGTCCAAGAACTCCTCGATCGCAAAGATATCCTCTCCGCCCTTGTGTTCGTCCAAAACCTCCCCACCACCTTCTCCGAACTATACTCCCAAGCCATCCTCCTGATCTCGGAATACCTAAAAACTCACCCCCTAAAAAACAATGCCCACTTCTTCTCCTCTGGCCAAAACCTTCTCGCCTTCCTCCACCAAACACTGAAATCCCAACTCTGCCCCCTCACTCTCCAAATCAAACAAGAATATCGGCTCCACCTCCACCCAAAAGGAATCGCCTTCGCTAAAAAAAATACAAACTTCTCCCCTCGCCTTCTCAAAAAATGCTCTTCTCAGAAAAAAATAGATCCACAACAAAACAAAATCTCCCCCAACCTCCCCCCCACAGAACTGCTAAAAACTCTCACCCAACTCCTCTCCGAAGAAGAAAAACAACAACTCCTAGAAACCAGCCTCCTCGAAATCTTGGCCGAAATCTACCCCCTTGATGAAGCTGAAGTGGAACTCCTCCCCCCCTCTCCCTCCCCTAACTTTCCCCCAGAATTCTCACCTCTCTCCCTTTCCTACTCCCCTCAATACCCGCCAGAAAATTTTGTCAAAAACCTAACGGAGCTGCTTGAGCTTCTGCATAAACTTCCTCCGCAAGTGGAGATTTACCTCACCACCTCCAAATTTCGATCCTCCCCCCCTACCTCCGAAAAAATGCGACAATTCCTCTCCCACTTCCACCGGAACTACAAAAACTTAAACTCCCTCTTTTCCGAAATCCTACAACAATACCCCATCTTAGAAGCCTACCGCCTCTTTCAAACAGCCTACAAAGAAGGCTACTTAGGCCCGCTGAGTGTCGACGACACCCGCCGCTTTCTGCAAACCAGATTAGCCGAAGGGAAACTCGAAGAAGCAAAGCGCTTTCTCACCTCTGCCCAATCCATGGGATACCACCAAGTGGATGAATTCTACACCAAAGCAGCAGAAGAACTCGAACTTATCTCCGCCTACCTGGACGAAAGCGCCCCCTCCCTCGAAGGGGAATTGGCCAGCTTTAGCCTAGCCGAAATCCTCCAAACCCTCGTGAGTGGACAGCATACCGGCACCCTAACCATCCGCTCAAAAAACCGAACCAAAGACCTCTACTTCTACCAAGGCGAAGTCTATGTGCTCCGCCAAGAAGTCCAAGCCAAACAGGAAGTACAATCCCTCTTTCTAGAAACACAAGCCCGCATCGCTGTCCAAGATATCTTTGAAATGGATATGCAAGGAATGATGACTGAAGATCAAATCTCCGAAGAACTCGCCAACGAAGTCAAAGAGGAAATCTACGAAATCTTCCTCTGGGAAGAAGCCACCTTCCGCTTTAAAAAAGCCCTACCCGAAATGTTCCTAAACCCCACAGAAGAATACACCAAACTCCGCCTGAAAACCGATGAATTCCTCATGGAAGCCATCAGCCGCATCGATATGTGGACCGAAATTATGGAAGTGGTGCGCACAGAAAAAGCTATCTTCGCCTTCCTCTCCCCACAAACCAAACAGCAAGCCCTCACCAGCGGCATCGACCCACAAGTGCTCTACCTCATCGACGGTACCCACAATATGGACGATATCATCCGCATTTCCAGAAAACGCAAATTTGAAGTGGGAGGCATCCTATTCGATCTCTGCCAAATGGGCTACATCGCTCCCCTAACGCAAGACCAATTAGTAAAACTCGGCAATGAAGCTATCGAACGAAAGGATTATGAAAGAGCTCACAACTACTACCTCCACCTCTCCAAACTCCTCCCCGAAAATAAAAAAGTCCTCGAAATGGAACAACTGCTAGCCAAAAAGAAAAAATCTACCCAACGCTTCCCTCCACAAAAACCAGCCTCCCCCTAATCCTCTCCCCTCCCCCAAAAAACTCACCAGCATTCCACGCAAAAACCCTAACAAACGCGGAAACAGCAAGTTTTGCACGCCCCCACCACCCAATACCATGT
>RFKQ01000068.1 GCA_003694635.1 Planctomycetota bacterium | reverse complement strand
GATGAGTAAGTGCACACCTCCTCCTTACATACAAACAGCGAAAGCACTGTTTATATTTTAGTAAAAAAGGGTTTTCTCCCACCTGGTTCTCCCATTCCGACCCGCCTCCCGAGGGAGAGGGGTAGAAGAAAACCCTCTATGTTGTGGAAGTATAACTAGCAAAAATTATTCCTTTTTTGAGAAATTTTTAAATTTTTTTCAAAAAAATTATTCATATAAGAATTGGATAAGAATTGTAGATTTTGCAACCTATTTCATTTAAATGAGTTATAAATTTTCTATAGCAGAAAGAAAAATGAAAAAATAAAAATTGGAAGGATAGAATTTGGGATAAATTCAGCCTTCAAAAGTAAAAAAAATTTAGGTAATCTTGTCTCGTTTTGGGACACCTAGAAAAAGGGAGGGAAAAAGTAATATTTTTCTTACATTTTCTTACATTCCTCCTAACTATATTTTGGAGTAAGAGAAGCTATCCAAAAGAAATCCAATCCATTTGAGCTACCATCTCCCTTAAGAAAGCCGTTGCCATCCTCCCAACTACATGCTCAAGAATATTCTTAGGGTTTAACAAAGCATAAAAATTGATATTAGGAAAAGAAGTTAAGACATAAAAACGAAAAACAGCCCCCACTTTAACGAAGGGTGGGGGCGAGGATAACTTTATCGAGTTAGAATATAGTTATTTCTTTTTAGAAAAGTGATTTTTTAGATACTGTTCATATTGATGATAGTATTTTAGGCCATATTGCTTAAAGAAGCGTTTTCGAGGCACACGCACATCCACTACTTCGATGACGATCACCTCAGGTTTAACCCCACTATCTTCACCTCCCCCCACTTTTCCCCAAGCGGTACTCCGTTTAACAACGCCATAGATAGTGATCATTCCATAATGTTTCCAGGTATTTTGTTTTAAAATTTTCCCCAATTCTTGGATTTTTGCGCGAATTGCATCTTTATCTCCTTTACCTTGAAGAAGTTGTTTCTTGAGCTTAGAGATTTGGCTAAGAATCTTTTTATGTCGTTCCATGTACTTACTGATTTGGTCCAGAAGATTATACCCGGTCGGCCAGCCTGTGTTTTCATCTTCCCCACTGGTGCTGTTTTGGATGATGCAGCGGAAATATTTGGTATCGAAGCGCACCCATCCTTCATCCATAGCTTCATTTTCTTGATTTTTCCACAGACGCACCAGTTCATCCACAATTTTAACGCGAAGAGGTTCGCCTTTTTGTTCATATTGGTGCAAATATTTTCTAAGGTTTAAAAAAAGTTTTTCTCTAGGAAAATATCGATAATCTCCATCATCTTCGATAAGGTATTTATAGAGAGCCTGTTTCTGTTGGGCTGTTAGAGGAGAGAGAAAAAGTGGTAAAAAGCTAGCCAATCCTATTGTAAATACAATTTTGTTCATAGAATACTCCTTTATTATTTGCAGATAGCCGATAGATAAGGCGATAATAGGCCAAAACTCCCAAAGAATGCGCGAAGTCGTATTACTCGCCTTTACATAAGCCGCCTACTGCGATTATTGTAATTATAGCATTCGAAAAAGTCAAAATCAAGAAAAAGTTTAGCCTTCTTCCTTTTCAAGAAGAGCGGTAAGTTTTTGAACTTTAGATTCTAGCTGCTGGATTTTCTTTTTCATATCTGGCAGACGATTGATGAGAGCGAGTATTCGCTTCATTTCACTTATTGGCTTAGCGGGGTATCCAAACATCACAGACTTTTCTGGAACATTTTTACTTAGCCCAGATTTAGCGGCAACGATGGCTTGATCTCCAACAGTTATGTGATCCGCGATGCCGACTTGCCCCGCAAGGGTAACGTAGTTTCCCAGGGAGCAGGAGCCAGAAATGCCGCATTGGGAGACAATAATTCCACCTTGACCGATACGAACATTATGGGCAATTTGAACAAGATTATCGACTTTTGTGCCTTTGCCGATGCGGGTTTCTCCCATCGTAGCACGATCAATCGTAGAATTTGCGCCAATTTCCACATCATCCTCAATCACGACTCTACCAACTTGAGGGATTTTGTAGTGTGCACCTTGATGAAGTGTGTAGCCAAATCCATCGCTTCCCAGTACCACCCCTGCATGCAAGATAACCCTGTGCCCGATTTGAGTACGAGGGTAGATGCTTACCCTAGAGTAGATAGTGCAATTCATTCCAATAGTAGTTTCTTTTCCAATATAGGTAAAAGGATAAATCACAGTACCATCGCCGATTTGCACATCCTCTTCAATATGAACAAAGGGAGCGATATACACGTTTTCTCCGATATGTACATTTTGGGCTAAAGAGGCTTGAGGAGAAATGGTTGGTTGCGGTTTCTGGTACGGTTTGAAGATGAATTCCACAGCTTTAGCAAAGCTATAATAGGGATGAGGCGTTCGAATAACAGCGAAGTTTGGGGGAATTTGAGCTTCTTCCGAAGCTAAGATTGCACCTGCTCTACAGCTGGAGAGGTGGGAGAGATATTTATTATCGGCGAGAAAAGAAAGTTGATTTGGTTGCGCTTGGTCTAAGGGCGCCACACCATCGATTATACGTTCCTCAGGTCCTTCCAACTTTCCTTGGAGATGGTCGGCTATTTCTCGGAGTGTATAACCCATAGATAATTCCTTTCTGCTGGATTGGATGCATTTCTATTCAGATTAAATGAAAACCAAGTCTAGGAGAATCCTAGGGAAATGTCAAGTGATGGGGTAGGAACAAGTGATGGGATAGGAAGTTATTCTTTTAAGAATTTATATCCTCCAGAATAAGGTTTAGAGATTATTTTGAAAAGGGCTTTGTTTTCTAGGTGTCCCAAAACGAGACAGGATTACCTAAATTTTTTTTACTTTTGAAGGCTGAATTTATCCCAAATTCTATCCTTCCAACTTTTATTTTTTCATTTTTCTTTCTGCTATAGAAAATTTATAACTCATTTAAATGAAATAGGTTGCAAAATCTACAATTCTT
>RFKQ01000067.1 GCA_003694635.1 Planctomycetota bacterium | reverse complement strand
GAGTTGGGAGAGTTCGGCGAATTGGGTAAGGTGTTTTAGCGCGGCTTGTTTTTGTTGGATTTCTTCGATTTGGTGGTGGATTTCGGTGATTCTTTGTTTCAGATGAAGCTTGGTGCTTTGGAGTTTTTTATATTTTTGAAAATAGCGATGGCTGTTTTCTTGGATGGTTTGGCGTGGGTCTAGGGGGATGGAAATGAGGGGGAGGGTGCTCTCAAAATAGTTAATGGTCTCGATTTGTTCGCATTTGGAGTTTCGTTGCGGGTGGCTTTTTAGGAGTTCTCCGTAGCGTTTGTAGAGCTCGGCTTTTTCTGTGGCGACGAGGTCTTTTTCTAGGCGCGTTTGCAGTGAGCGGAGTTTTGTCCATTCTTTTGTAAGTTTTGAGTTGATTTTGGCCCGGTATTCGGCTGTAAAATATTCAGCAAATTCCTCGGCGAAATTTTGCCAGATTTCCTTTGTAGAGGAGGTGATAGGTTGGAGAGGTGGGGAGAATAGGCGCGGGGGGGGAGGGCAATACAGCTCCCCCACAGCGAGTTTTCGCTTCTTTTCTTTGCGTTCTTTCCAGCAGGCCAAGATTTGATCTTCTTTGTCCACCAGGATGATATTGGTGCGGTGGGGAATCAATTCGATCACAAGGCGATAGTGATAGAGTTTGCGCTGGCGAGAGTTTTCCAATTCCATCCTCACAAGGCGCTCGCCGGGGCACTGATTTAGCCCTTGAATTTTTGCCCCTTTTAGGAATCGGCGCAGGGTAGAGCAGAATTCCCCTGGTGCTGAGGGGTGGATTAGCTCTTGATATGCCGGTCCAAAGTAGGGAAACTTGGGGTGCATCCATGTGCATAGGGGATGTTTGGGAAAGGGAGGGGAGATTTTAAAATAGATTCCCTGGAGTGGAATTTCCTCTAAGGGGCCGTTGCCTCCCTTGAGGAGTTCATAAACATTTTGGATCCTTGTGCCTAACAAAAGTGGCCTACATTCTTCTACGATTTTAGAGAGGGTAGTCATATCTTTAGGTTTTTGCTTAGAAGGTTTTCCAATATTTTCTTTTTTAATATTATAGCGGATGGAGAAGAAAAATCAATTTCCTTTCAGCTTTTCGAGCACTTCCTTATTCTCGAGTGTTGTGATATCCCCGACTTCTGCTTTTCCAGCGGCGATATCCCGCAAGAGTCTTCGCATGATTTTCCCGCTTCTGGTTTTGGGCAATGCCTCGCAGAAGCGGAGGATATCCGGTTTGGCAATGGCGCCGATTTCTTTGCTCACATGGTCTTTTAGCTCCTGTTCCAGTGCCTTACTTTTTTGGGTGCCTTCTGTTAGCGTGAGGAAGGCTGCAATTCCTTCGCCTTTGATCTCATGGGGAAAGCCGACCACTGCAGCTTCGGAAACTGCGGGATGGGAAACCAAGGCGCTTTCTATTTCCATGGTACCTAGGCGGTGTCCGGAGACATTTAGGACATCGTCCACTCGTCCCATGATCCAAAAGTAGCCATCTTCGTCTTGCTTGGCGCTATCGCCGGTGAAATAGCAGCCTTCCTTTTGGCTCCAATACTGTTTTTTGTAGCGTTCCTTATCGCCGTAAATGGTGCGCAACATGGATGGCCATGGTTTTTTGATGACCAAAAATCCGCCTTGCCCTCGGGGGACAGCTTTCCCCTCTCCATCGATGATTTCCAGATCCACTCCCATAAAAGGGAGGGTTGCCGAGCCTGGTTTGGTGGCGATGGCACCTGGTAGAGGGGAAATCATGATGGCGCCGGTTTCGGTTTGCCACCAGGTGTCCACAATGGGGCATTTTTCACCGCCGATGACTTTGTGGTACCATATCCAGGCTTCTGGATTGATGGGCTCGCCTACTGTTCCTAGTAGCCGTAGGCTGGAGAGATCGTGTTTTTTGGGCCACTGGTCGCCCCATTTCATAAAGGCCCGAATGGCGGTGGGGGCGGTGTAAAAAATGTTGACTTTATATTTTTCAATGATCTGCCAAAATCTATCTGGCTGTGGATGGTTGGGAGCACCTTCGTACATGAGCGTGGTGCCTCCGTTGGAGAGTATTCCATAGACCACATAGGAGTGTCCTGTCACCCAGCCTATATCGGCTGTGCACCAATAGGTATCTTCTTCTTTGAGGTCGAAGATCCATTTGGCGCTGAGGGTTGTGCCGACAAGGTATCCGCCGGTGGTATGTAAGATTCCTTTGGGCTTGCCGGTGGTGCCGCTGGTGTAGAGGATGAAGAGGGGATGCTCGGCATCGAAGGGTTGTGAGGGGCAGTGGTGGGGGGCATAGGGGACGGTTTCATGCCACCAAAAGTCCCTTTCTTTTTGCATATCAAGGGAGTTTTTTGTTCTTTGTAAAACCAAGCAAAATCGGACGGAGGGGCATTGCTTTAGGGCTTCATCGACATTTTGTTTCAGCTGCACCACTTTCCCTCTACGCCAGCCTCCGTCGGCTGTGATCACGGCGCAGGCCTGGGCGTCTTGGATGCGGTCCGCTAGGGCTTGGGCGGAAAAGCCGCCAAAGATCACGCTATGCACTGCTCCAATGCGGGCGCAGGCTAGCATGGCTACCACGGCTTCTGGTACCATAGGCATATAGATGGCGATTCGGTCGCCTGGTTTGACGCCTTTTTCTAGGAGGACATTGGCCAGTTGGCAGACTTGGCGATGGAGATCTTGGTAGGTGAGTACTCTTTCCTCTCCGGGTTCGCCTTCCCACACGATGGCGGCTTTGTTTTTTCGCCAAGTGTCCAGATGCCTGTCAAGGCAGTTGGTGCTAGCGTTGAGCTGGCCGCCTAGGAACCATTGGGCGAAGGGTGGATTCCAGCGCAGTACTTCTTTGAAGGGGGTGTCCCACAGGAGCAGTTTTTGGGCCCATTCGCTCCAAAAAGCGGTAGGATCTTCTATAGAGCGGCGATAAAGTTTTTGGTACTCGTCTAGGTTGGGGATGTAGGCTTGGGAAGAAAATTCTTTTGGGGGGGGAAAGGTTCGCTGTTCTTTTAAGATGGATTCAATCTCTTGGCTCATATGTTTTTCCTTTCTTATTGAAAAATCAGAAGGTATGGTTGGCGTTTAGGGGTTATTTTTTTGGCAAAAAGGGAGGGCTAAAGCATTCTTGGACTATTATGTCGCTTGATTCTTCTAGGGGGATTTTATCAAATAGGGGTAAAAGCGCAAGTGCAAATGGGGGGAAGTTCTATCGGAGATCTTTCCAAGTATTTTTTATGATGATTTCCATCCAGTTAGGGGGAGCTGGAGAGAGGTATTTTGGGAAAGGAGAAGATATTTTTAAGAGAGGCGGGGGATAGAGGG
>RFKQ01000066.1 GCA_003694635.1 Planctomycetota bacterium | reverse complement strand
GTTTTGGAGTATTTTGGAGGTTAGGTTTTTCGGTGGGGGAGGTGGGGGGAGTTGTTTGCAGGTTTTGAGAATGAGTTGGAGGGCTTGGAGATTTTTTTGACAAGGGTGGCAGTCGAGAAGGTGTTTTTGGGCCCATTTTTTTTGGGTAGCGGGTAGCCTTTCCAGTAAGAAATCTAACCAGAATGAATTGTCCGGACAAGTCATAGTATTTTGGGTTTTATGGATGATAGAGTTTTAAAGAATTGTGTTTATGGGTTTGTTTTTTGCTGGTTGGAGGAGGGAGATTCTTCGTTGAAATGGGCGATGGAATTGGCGTAGTATTGCAAGAGGGCTTTTTTGGCTGGGGTGAGGCAAACCGTTCCTTTTGAGATTTTCCAAATTTTTCTTCTTTTCAAAATCCGGTAGGCTTGGTGAAAAATTTTTTCGGCGATCTGTCTCTGGACGATGGGATTTTCCTCGCAGGAGTGAGGGAGAAATTCTTTATCCACGATAATTTTTGCTTTCTTTTGGAGGAGTTCATGGCGCAATTGTTGGATTTTAGAGATCAATTCCCCCATAGGGACTTGATTTTGGTCAAAATCCAAGAAAGCCGCAGCGCTGAGAGGAACTGGGGGGATGGGAATGACCTGTCCAATTTTTGTTAGTAAAAAATTGGCGAATTGGGCTAGGATTTGTTTTCGCTCATCTTTGTTTAAGTTTTTGAGTGTGATTTTGTTATGTTCGAAGTAATCTCTTGCTGAGACAGGCTCTCCAAAGCTTACGCTAGCGCATCCGAATCGCTTTCTTCCTCCGAAGAGAAGTCGGCTTAAATTCCAAAAAATTGTGATCAAGGTGCCCGCTAAAACTACAAAAAGGGAGGCAAGTTTAAAGAGGAAATTTCGCTTTTGCTCTGTTTTTTTTTTTTCGGCGATTAGGCTTTTATCTTCGATCACCCAGTCAAAATTGATGCCGGTGGGGATAAAGATCACGTCTTGCTCGATATCTTCGAGGGATTGGAGGATATAATCGATCAGGCCAAATTTGGGTTGGCGCAATTTTCCATCCCGGCTTAGCCCGCCTTCGATAAAGATGCCTTGTCGAAGAGCGCATCGGCTAATGTAGGCCATATACCTTGCGAGCACGGTGTGGTAGAGGGGTTGGCGAAAGCCTCTTCTGACAAAGTAGGAGCCAAAACTTTTAAATAGTTCCTCCAGTGGCCAGATTCTGGCCCATTCTCCCACGGCGAAGCTGATGGCGATGCTTTTTGAGAGCATATAGGCCGCCAGGACGAAGTCTGCGTTGCTTCGGTGGTTCATGACATAAACTTGGATGGTATTTTTGGGCAAATTTTCTAGGCGTTGTAGGCTTTCTTGATCGATGACCACTTCGTAGAGGAAGTTCAGCGAAAACTTGGCCACGCTATAGCCGATTTTGTAGTAGGAGAGGATATTGAACGAGGGCACAATTTCATCGATGTAATCCTCCACGATATCGCGCACGGTATCGATAGGTAGATTGTGTTCTTGGGCATGTTGGAGGATGGCGTTATGGATTTGGGGGTCGTTGAGCAGTTCCAGGCGCACCAGTTGTTTGGCCATAAATCGGCTTTTTTCGATATCGATGTTATGGCGATCTAGGAAGGAGCGCACGGAGCTGCGAAATCGGCGCGCGAGGCGTCGTCGGATGCGGTAGCGAAGGATTTCATAGACAATGGTATAGGCTGCGAGGATGCCGGTGATTTGCAGGAAGAGGAGGAGGTATTGCACGGTTTTGCCCTAAGTCTCAAAAATGGTGTTTTTTGGGTTTGTTATTTTTAGGGACGTTGTTGGTTAGGTTGTTTTCTTTTGTAGTGAGGGAGATTTGTGTTTCGGTTGGTAGAGCTTGCGTAAGATGGCTTCATATTTGCCTTGGGTTTTGAGGATAAGTTCGGCCACTTCTCGCACAGCGCCTTGTCCTCCGGGACATTTGGTGATATAGGCGGAGGCTTGTTTGACTTCTTCCCGGGCGTTGGCTACTGCCACGGGGAAACCCACTTGAGTTAGGACGGGGATATCGATGAGATCATCGCCAACATAGCAGGCTTCTTGCCAGGTGAGGTTAGTTTTTTGTAAAATTTCCTCCATGGCTTCTACTTTTTCCAGCACGCCTTGGTAGACGAATTCCACGCCTAGCTCGGCTGCACGCAGGCTTAGAGCGTCGGTGCATTTGCCACTGATGATACCGAGGTGAAATTGGCAGTGCTTGAGCAAATAGATTCCGCCCCCGTCGTGGATGTGGAAAAATCGGCTTTGTGTTCCATCGGAATTCACCACCACTCGTCCGTCGGTTAGCACTCCATCGCTATCGAATACCACTAGTTTTATTTGTTTAATTTTCTCGAGCATTCGGCGAATTTTCTCCTTTTAGGCAGTAGGGTTAGTTGAGTTGGATATTTAGATGGCAAGGACAGGGGTGAGGGTGAGAGTTTTGCATGGGAGAAAGCGGGTAGAGATAGGCTTTCTAAGCAGTTTTTCATGGATCTCAGATGTCCATTAATTTTTGGATTTCTGACAGTTTGTGATATAGATCTTTTGAGGAGAGAAATTGAAACTCTAGAGTTTTGCCAAAGCGCAAAATATCCCCGCTTTGGAGTTGGACTTTTTCCTCTGAGGGAATGCGTTGGTGGTTGAGGAAGGTACCGTTGGTGGAGCCTCCATCCCGGTAATGGGGGGGGCGGTCTTCATAGAGAATGAAGCAGCCATGGAATTTGGAGATATAGGGAAGGGGTAGGACAATGTCATTGATAGCGGTACGTCCGACGTTGACCATTTGCATGGAGCAGTTTTTGTTGGGACGTTGGCTCTGGACTGGGATCACCCATCCTCGTTTATACCAATCTTTTTCGGAAGTAGAGGAGGAGCTTTCCACCATTGTGGAGAAGCGATGAGGAGAGGAGGAGGGGGGCAAATTTTCCCCGGAGCGAACGAGTTCTTGAATTTGTTCTTTGGTTGGGATGAGGAAGGGGTGAGGGTATTTTTCTAAGAATTTTTCCAGCGGAGTGGTGAGATTTTTTAGAAGAAAGCTTTCCAGAGGCAGGGGATGAGAAGAGGTTGACATAGTTTTTTACTCATTTATTATTGGGAGGTTTTTATTCCAACGATTTGTCGGAACAGGGGTAGATTTTTATAGAAATCTGAAGAGAAGTAGAACTCAAACTCGAGAATTTGGCCGAAGCGCAGTAGATATCCGTTTTTTAGAGAGATTTTTACATGAGAGACGATTCTTTGCCCATTGAGGTAAGTACCATTGGTGGAGCCTCCATCCATAAGAAAGGCTTGCTGTTGTTGTTTTTTTTCTAGGGAATTCTCCACAAGGATGCAGGCGTGGAGTTTGGAGATCATCGGCAATGGGATCACGATATCGTTGTTGGAGGTTCGGCCGATGGTGATCATTTGGGCAAAGCTAGCTTTGGAGCTCACCACAGGAATCACCCATCCTTGTCGCAACCACTCCTCTTCTATACGGATATGCTGGGGTTCTGCGTAAGCGGTAGCGAACTTGTTGTAGGTGTGTAGGGAGGTGACCTTGCCTTTGTTATACAGAAGTCTAAGTTTGGATTTGCTGGTGATTAAGAAAGGGTGGGGAAAGCGTTTTTCAAACTCCTCAGCGCTCATAGAGAGGGTATGAATTAGGAAGGGGAGGATTTTTTCCATTCTTTTAGATTAATATTGACTTGAACATCGTTTTTGATATTTTGAGCTGAAAAGTTATTATAAGGTTTTCTTCCGTAAGTGGCAATCCAAAATTAGGGTTTTCGAGAAATTTTACCTTTCTTGAGGAAAATACAAGGACGCAATTCAGACAGAAAGGAGCGAGAAGGAGATATGGGATTTTGGGAGTTTCGAGGCAAGCGGCTCTCTCTGCATACGCCTAGAATTATGGGGATTTTAAACGTTACCCCGGATTCTTTTTTCGACGGCGGGAAATACACGCGGTTGGAGCGAGCTCTAGAGCGAGCGTTTGAGCTGGTGGAGCAGGGAGCGGATATGATTGATATTGGGGCAGAGTCCTCGAGGCCGGGCAGTAAAAGGATAAGTGTGGAGGAGGAATTGAGGCGTCTGATGCCTGTTTTAGAACGCTTGGTTCAGGAGGGTTTTCCGCTTCCTATTTCGGTGGATACCACCAAGCCTCGGGTGGCTCGAGAGGCTTTGGAGGTTGGGGCGGAGATTTTGAATGATATCCGGGGGTTTCGGGACAGGGAGCTGCTTCTTCTTGCCAAGGAATACCAGGCGGGTTTGGTGGTGATGCATATGAAGGGAAGCCCGGAGAATATGCAGGACAATCCTTTTTATACCGATCCATGTGAAGAGATTTTAGTTTTTTTTCGAGATAGATTAGAGGAGATTCAAAAGCTTGGGATTTCTCTAACCTCGGTGGTTTTGGATCCAGGGATTGGTTTTGGCAAGCGCTTGGAGGATAATTTGGAGATATTTGCTAATCTTCCCCGTTTTTGCCAGTTGGGGGTCCCTTTGTTGGTGGGGGCATCTCGGAAGTCATTTATTCGAATGATTTGCGGGCCTTCCGCGCCTCGTTTAGGGGGGAGCATTGCGGCTCATCTTTGGTGTATTTCTCAGAATGTTAGGATTGTTCGGGTCCACGATGTTTTGGAGATGAAGGAAGCGTTAGAGGTTTGGCGAGCCATAGAGGAAAGGAGGCAACAGGGCTTAAAGATTTAGTAAGATATTAAGGGACGAGGGGGCTGGATTTTTGAAAGCTTCTACGGGATTTATTTAACAAATTCCTATTTAAACCTATGGTTTAAATTTCTAAATATCTTGCAATAAAGAGCCTAGATTTTTCGTCAAAAAAGCAGAAAAAGCGAAAGGCACATTGGCCAAGGTTGAGTAAGATTTGGTCGATTTAGCGAGGTGATAGATTGAAGCACGTCCATCTTTTGATTTTATTTTCATCACTTTTCTTGTGGAATACTTCAAAAATTTGGGGAATGATTTTTTTGTTTAACTGGAGTGAAGGCACAGACATCGCTTCTTCTAAGAAGCTCCGTAAGTTGGAGAAGGATTTAGAAAAGCCGGAGGTAGCGATTTTAGCTGCCACAAAACTTTTGGAGCTAGAAGGGAATCGGGGCTTTTTGATTATACAAAAAATTTTTAAAAAGCTTCCCACCCCCTCTCAGGTTCAGGTGATTAAGGCCTTTTGCTATAAAAAAGACACCAGAGGTATTCAAATTTTTCTTGAATATTTCCCCAAGACGAAACTGCCCAAAGAGCTGCGTCGGGAGCTCAACCTAGCTCTAGTTCGTTTTTCTTATCGCAAAGAGATACCGGCGTTTCTCAAAAACATTGCCGTAGATAAGAGGCGCCCCCTTTTTCTGCGAGAGCTTGCCCTGGATACACTTTACAGGATGGATCCCTTTGTTTCTATTGGGAGTTATGTGGAAATTTTGGATAAGCTTCCCCCCTCTCTTTTCAGGCGTGCCTCTTCGTACCTCTCGGATATAAGTGGACATTCCTTTACCACCCCTCAGGAGTGGAGAAAATGGTGGGCCAAAAACAAAAAGCGCTCCCAGCTGGATTGGCTTAGAGACGTCAACGCCAAGCTTAGGGAAAAAATCCAGAAGCAGGACCAGCAAATCTATTACTGGTGGCGTCGCTACCTTCAGAGCATTCAGGTGAACAACACCAGCCAATATGTTCAAGAACTGATTTATGCGATAGAGCATTCGTCCAATTCTGCGATTGTTAACCATGCGCTGATCAAGATCAGCAATCTTGTAGAAATCCCCGCAGAGAAAGAGAAGGCACTGCTGCGCGCTTTGGTGCAGTTTCTTTACCGTCCGGCTCTAGATTCTGAGGTTCAACTCTCCGCTGTGGTGGCGATTTCGACGGTTGCTCTCAACTCTACCTCAGATTCCAAGGCGGAGGTAATTTCACTTCTGTTGAGCTTGTTTAAGAGCCATAAGAACATTAAAGTACGCATTTTGGCCTGCCAAACGTTGGCCAAATTGAAATCGCCCCGCGCTCTTCCCTCTTTTTTAGCGGTACTTTCCGATCCGAAAGCCCATCCGGATCTTGTGAAGGAGGTGATACGAAATCTGTCTTATTTCCAGGAGAAGAAAGACAACACCATTTTGCGGGTACTTTTGAAAAGAATAGAGAGCTTGATTTCCCAGAACTCTCCCCCCCCAAACTCAGAGTTGATTTCTTTAGCGGTGGAGAAACTTTCTGAGTTGCCTTATCACAATCCGGCGGTGTTAGAAAAATCCAGAAAAATCCTCCATCTTTTACTTTCTCAAAAAAATATGAAGATTCGCTATTTTGTCGCCAATAGTTTGGAGAAGATCGGGGACATTTCTTCTCTCTCTCCGCTCTTAAAGAGCATAGATGGCTCAGATAATGGGGCTAGGCGCATGGCGATCACAGCCATCACTTCCATCGTAGAGCGAAAGCAGCGCCAAATCCCTCCCGCTTTGCGCAAAAGAATTTTGCTTCATCTTTTGGAGAAATTCCAACAAACTCGCTTTCATTCTACGCTAAAACCGGCGATCCATGCCTTAGTGTATAAAGAGGTATCCCTTTTGCGCTTGGTGGTTCAAGCGTTTTGGCCCTATCTACTTTCAAATTCCTCCGCGGCTGCTTCCGCTCAATACGCCCGTTGGCTCCAGCAACTTATTTTGCAAGTACTTCAGAAAAAATCTCCTCCCCCTCCTCCCTCTGATGACGAACAAAAATGCCTTCACGCCCTCGTCCACTGCTATCTCATTTTGGGACAGATCTCCGAAGCCAAAAAAGTTTTACGCTCTATGGCTTCCTCTGGTTCACTTTCAAAGAACGTCCTTCATCAGTTTGATCTTGCCCTTTGTCTTTTGTCTAAGGGGGAAATCCAAGAGGCGCAAAAGATAGTCCGAAAGCTCTCCATTCGTTCTGCTGTAGAATACAAGCATTTTTGTCTTTATCTGAAACTTCTCCAAAATCGCTCTTCTAAAGAGGCAAAAGAGCTATTTTATTTCTTTTTAAAAACCCTCCCTTCGCCCTGGAGGGAGAAGCTCAAGAAGGATTTTGCCTATCCCTAAGTCTCTACTTCTCTTTTTTGTCAGCGTTTTTCGGGGAAGTGTTTTCTCCAGCTTGCCTTAAGGCAAAGCTGTTTTTTCCATTTTGAACCTTTGGCTCTAGGGGAATTTGATTTTCTTCGCTATTCTGAGGTGATTTTCCCTTGATTTTAGAAAAAAATTTGCTATAAATTGCATCCTAAATTTCCACGTTTTTTGATAGAGCTGGTTTGTTGGACTGTTTGATTTCATTTTCTTGTCCAAAGCAGCTGAAGTTTGAGGACTGCGCTATTTCTTTATACAATTGGAAGGAGTAAATAAAGCTGATGTTTGCCATCATTTCTGGACCTAGCTTGAGTATTATTCTCGTTGTAGCGTTGATTGCTCTTGCTGCTTTAGCTGCGGCGTTTGCGATTTCTCGCTGGATTTTAAAACAGCCAGAAGGCAATGAGGAAATGAAGAAAATCGCCTCTTATATCCAGCGGGGGGCGAAAGCCTTTCTTCGCAAGGAATATGTTTATTTAAGCGTGTTTGCGATTGTGGTTTTCTTCCTCCTTTTGGCCGGTGTGGATGGCGCTGCGGGCAAGCCAAGCCTGCTCCACTGGCTGGCCAATGGCACCGCGCTCTCGTTTTTGTTGGGGGCCTTTTTCTCTGCCTTAGCAGGCAATATCGGGATGCGAATCGCCACCCAATCGGCGGTGCGGACCACTCAAGCGGCCAAGGAAAGTGTCTCCGGAGCGCTAAAAATCTCCTTTTCTTCTGGAGCTGTGATGGGGCTGTGTGTGGTGGGACTTGGTGTTTTTGGCATCTGCTTTATCTATGCCCTCAAAGGGGACCCCACCCCTATTTTGGGTTTTAGTTTTGGGGCATCTTCCATTGCGCTTTTTGCCCGTGTTGGGGGGGGAATTTACACCAAAGCCGCCGATGTAGGCGCGGATTTGGTGGGCAAGGTGGAGGCGGGTATCCCCGAAGACGATCCCCGTAACCCTGCGGTGATTGCGGATAACGTAGGCGACAATGTAGGCGATGTGGCGGGAATGGGGGCAGACTTGTTTGAAAGCTATGTAGGGTCGGTGATCTCTGCGATGGTGCTTGGGCTAACGGTGACGTTTGTCAGCGCCAAAAACGACTGGCTACCTGCCAATTTGCGCGGTGTTCTCTTCCCCCTTGCCCTAGCGGCCGCTGGTATTTTGGCATCCATGGTCGGCTGCTTGTTTGTCAAAACCGATAGTGAAGAGAAAAAGCATCTCCACGGCGCTCTATTTCAGGGGCTGCTTGTGGCTAGTGGCATCTTTGTGATCTTTGCTTTTTTCCTTGTGAAAACGTTCAATATGCATATCCAAGGCTATCCGCAGCTGGGAGTCTTCTGGGCAATTTTGATTGGATTGGTACTAGGAATTCTTATCGGGAAAATCACGGAGATCTACACCTCCGACGACTACCGGTATGCCAAAGAAATCGCCGAACAATCCCAAAGCGGTACCGCCACCAATATCATCCACGGAATGGCGGTGGGGATGGAATCAACGATGTGGCCGGTGGTGCTGATCGCTGTGGCGATTTTCTTCTCGTATAAATTCGCAGGCATCTACGGCATCTGCGTGGCCGCGGTGGGGATGCTCTCCACCTTGGGGATTTCTCTTGCTGTGGACGCCTATGGTCCTGTGGCGGACAATGCGGGAGGCATTGCGGAAATGTCCAAAGCGGGCGAAGAGGTGCGAAAACGCACCGATGCTCTGGATGCTGTGGGAAATACCACCGCCGCCATAGGGAAAGGCTTTGCCATTGGCTCCGCGGCCCTGACCGCTTTGGCCTTTTTTACCATGTTTGCAAATAGCACCCAAGTCTCCATTGACCTTAGCAATCCCAATGTGATGATCGGTCTTTTCATCGGCGGAATGATGACGTTTTTGTTTAGCTCCCTTACCATGAAAGCGGTTGGACGCGCCGCCAATCAGATGATTGAGGAAGTGCGCCGGCAATTTCGTGAAAATCCGGAAATTATGGAGGGCAAAGCTGAGCCTGATCCGGAGAAGTGCATTGAAATCGCTACTCAGCGGGCGATTATGGAAATGATTTTGCCGGGCCTTCTGGCGGTCTGCGCTCCGATACTTGTGGGAAAAATCCTTGGTGTCAGCGCCTTGGGCGGCCTTCTGGCTGGTGTGCTGATTAGCGGGGTGCTCTTCGCTATCTTTATGGCCAATGCCGGGGGCGCCTGGGACAATGCCAAAAAATACATTGAAAGCGGCCAACTCGGCGGAAAAGGCTCCGATACCCATAAAGCCGCCGTGGTAGGGGATACGGTGGGCGATCCCTTTAAAGATACCAGCGGCCCCTCGCTAAACATTTTGATCAAGTTAATGTGCATCGTTTCGGTGGTGGTGTTTGCCACAAGCTCCCTAAGAGAGACCAAACCCCAGACCAAGCCAACGCCTCAGAAAGCTTTGGAGCAAGTGCAAACCACCTCCTCCAACTCCGAGACAAAGCCCTAGTTGGGGGGGAAGAGTGCAAAAACGCAAAAAAAAAAAAACAGCGCTCCGGATCTGCTTGACTTTTCTTTTTTCTAAAGCGAGTATAGCGATGATTCCCGTTGTTTCCCTAGATCAATTTGATCGATATGTGGACCAAGAAATTCAGTTGCAAGGCTGGCTATACAATCGTCGAAGTAAGGGAAAAATTCTCTTCCTCATCCTGCGCGATGGCACCGGAATAGTCCAAGGGGTGATGGGCAAAAAGGACGTGCCTGACGAGGTCTTTGAACAGGCGGCCCATACTCCCTACGAAAGTTCTGTGATTGTCCGAGGAATTGTCAAAAAGGACAAACGCGCCCCTGGAGGTTTTGAGCTTTGGCTGAAAGACTTTCAAGTGCAGCGCCCCGCCCAGCCGGATTATCCCATCTCTCTAAAAGAACACGGACCGGACTTTCTACTCAGCCATCGCCATCTCTGGATACGGCACGGCAAAGCCCACGCCACCTTAAAAGTCCGCGATAAACTGATCCAAGCCATTCGCCGCTATTTTGCTCAGCAAGGCTTTGTCAACGTGGATGCTCCCATCTTCACCCCCTCCGCCTGTGAGGGTACCACCACTCTATTTGAAGTGGATTATTTCGACGATCAAAAAGCCTACCTCACCCAAAGCGGGCAATTGTACATGGAAGCGGCGGCAATGGCCTTTGGAAAAGTCTACTGCTTTGGCCCGACTTTTCGTGCAGAAAAATCCAAAACCAGGCGCCATTTGAGCGAGTTTTGGATGGTGGAACCAGAAATGGCCTACGCCACTTTGGACGATGTGATGGATTTGGCAGAGGATTTTGTCTATCAAATCGTCCAGGAAGTCTTAGAAACCTGCCCAAGGGAGCTTGAGCTGCTGGAGAGGGATGTGGAGAAGTTAAAAAAAGTACGCCCTCCTTTCCCGCGCCTGCGCTACGACGAAGCGGTGGAATTGCTCCATAAAAAAGGCATGGAATTCTCTTGGGGAGACGACTTTGGGGCTCCCCACGAAACCGCGATATCACAAGAATTCGATAAACCCGTGCTCATCCACCGCTACCCTGCCGCCATCAAGGCTTTCTACATGAAGCCCGATCCCCAGGATCCCCGCTTGGCTCTAGGGGTGGATATGCTTGCTCCAGAGGGATACGGCGAAATCATCGGCGGAGGTGAGCGAGCAGATTCGCTGGAGTTTTTGGAACAACAAATCCAAAAACACGGCTTGCGAAAAGAGGATTTCGAATGGTACCTTGATCTGCGTCGCTATGGAAGCGTTCCCCACGGAGGCTTTGGGCTTGGCTTGGAGCGGACACTTGCCTGGATTTGCGGCAATCATCACGTAAGAGAGTGCATCCCCTTTCCCCGAATGATGACCAGAATCTATCCCTAGGCTCCTCCGCCAAAATCCCCTTTAGGTAAACAAAACAGAAGCGTAGCTAACCGCTGACTGAGTAGGCTCCTCCCGCCAAATTTCATAGTGGAGGAGGGTTCCCCGTGTCGAAGACGGGAGCAACTCCAGAAGGCAAGAGAGGGCGTGAAATCCGCACAGGTGGAACTTATCCTCAACCTTTTGGACATGTTTCCACAGCTCAGCTAAATTATTCTGGCAAAGATATTCTAGAAAGGCTTTGTCGTGTTCCTCCGCCTCTGGCAGTATAGCATGGGCGCTTTGGCCATCTCCAAATTTTAATCCCACATGGCTTAAGTCCACACCAGCCAATAACAGCACAGAATCCTTTGGGTAAGAGGCAAGCAACTCCTTCAAATGGCCCAGAAAATCCCCCACTCCAGGTATCTCCTGGGGGCGGGAATGGTCCGCTAACTCCCGATGAAATGACCCTACAAGAATAGGAAGAATCTCAAAACTATGGGAGTAAATGTACTGGAGGAAAAGTACCTGAAACTCGATAGAATGCTCCTGTTTGTGATAAAAATCGTGGGGGGTAAGAGCCGAAAAGCCGGGGCGTAAAAGCCGCTCCACCAGATCTTTGGCCACCGGTGTCGTCCCCAAAGGGGTTTGAAATTCTTTTTGAGTAAGGCAAAAATACCCCTCCAACATTTGGTGCCCTACCCCCAAGATCACCACCAGCTGAGGCTCAAAATCGCGGATAGAATGATAGGCGGCCGCGTACGCTTTTCCCCCCACACGGAGATCTATGTGGGGGCTGACCAGCGCAAGAGGAGGGGCGGAATCTGTCTCCGGCAGTTCAAGCTTGGGGGTGGAATGGAGGATTTGGTCAAGGAATTTCTCCACTTCCTCTTTGTCTTCTGGATAAGAAGAGCCAGCGCAATAGGGGAGACGCAGAGATTTCTGAGCAAACTCATCAACAATCGCTTGCAAGGCCTGCTGGTATTTTTCCGTATTTAACAAATAGCTTTGATCTAACTCATCGATTAGGTTTTGTATGGTTTCTTTGGAGATAAACACTCCATCCTGAAGTCGTATGAGCTGCTCTTGAACTTCCTCAATAGAGGAGGATTTCTCCATAACCTGGAGAATCAACAAACTGGCTTGGGGAAGAATCAACGCTTTTTCCATCAAGCCTAAAGGGTCTTGGATGACCATCACGGGCGTTCCATCCTCTGTGGAGGCCGGAATAAACTGCAGATCGGTTCTCAATTTGGGGAGCATAGGGGCAATATCTTCCAATAAAAGAAAAAAAAAATATAAGTAAAATTTTTATTTGCACACCTGAAATCGGCGCCCTTTGTTAGGATAGCAGAGTTTAAATCACCAAAGCTCGGAAAACATTGAAAAATAAATGGCGCCTTTGTCCACAACCTAAAAGGGAAGGTAGTAGAGAATGCTCTCGCCAATTTTGATTCTATCCTCGGGATGTATTTCTTTGGATTTTACGCGCACTCCGTTGACAAAGGTACCATTGGAACTCTTTAGATCTATCACCTTGTAAGTGTCTCCGTCCTTTTCAATCAGACAATGCTTCCGGGAGAGCATTTTATCCGGGATGACCAAATGGCTTTCCTTGTCCCTGCCAATGGTGGTTACGGGGCCGTCGATTTCCACTTTTTTGATGCAATGAGAGAAAAGAAGAAAGGTAGCCATGACTCTTTCCACCTTTCTGTCGTGGAGAAAGTTTTGCTATTCTTTGTGCTACTTGCGTGCAGAAGTTTGGTTCAACACGTTTTTCCCTCTGGGCAATTTTCTCCAAATATTTTTTGAAATATCGTATCAGACGGACAAACTTTCTAAATAAATTCGTCTCTTGAGTGGAACGAAAACCGATTTACTCGGATCTGGTGGACTTTAACCACTTCCAAAGACTATCCCTTAGACGCCTTAGAGCCTCCTCTTCATTGGAAAAAGCAATCTCTGCCAACATTTTTTCCTTAGGAAGGCCGCGAACCATTCGAGAGATAGTTTGTGTGCAAGGATAGAGTAAAAAAATAGGTACGTTGTGCTCATCCGCATACGCAATTTCCATCCCCACCCCAAGAGAAGGTACTCCTACGTACGCTATCAACAAATCGGATGAAACTACATAATTCTTATCCCTCGAATAAACCTCTTCAGGGGAAAGTTCTGCGTTCAACACCGGATCCGAGTGCTGGTGCGGAACATATGGCTCCACTCCACAGCTTCTACAAACCTCTCCCACTTTCTCGTAAAAGTTTCTAAGTTCTTCAAGATTTGGGGCCTGGGTTAAGGCTCCGGAGATATAAGCTCTACGCATTGTCTACAAGGTATCCTCTGAACGATGATATTCTTTAGGAGAGGAAGAGTTTTTCGTAGTATACCCCCTTTTTTTGCTTCTGTCAACCACAAGCACCGGGTTTCTCTCTTGCAGTAATTTTTGTCTATAAAAAAATTAGAGTTCTTCCCTTTCCTCTTCCTCGCTTTCCGCTCGCTCCAAATGCAGAGTAATGCTGGTGGGGACGGAGGGAATTTTTAAGGACGATACCATACCAAGAACCACGGAGGTGATGATACGGCTTGCAAAAGCGTTTAGCGCAACATCTTCCTTATCCACCTGCAGCCGAATAGTCCAGTTTGTTTTCATCAACGCTCTCCTTTCAGAAATACATTTCTGGATTTTTCCCATATCCTTGGATCCTCGCCTCCCATTCTCCACAGGCAAACCCCCAATATACCAAAAGATTGTGCCAACTTGGCCCGCGCCGCCACACTGCGCCAGTCATGGAACCAAAGAGTAAACTCAGAAGTCTGTAGGGTAAGCTCTTGATAGCGTGGGTGATAGTAAGCAGCGGATAAAAATCGTTGAAGTTGGACAAAAGTGTGAGCTTTGTTCCTGCGCTCCTTGCTATGGTACCAACGATATCCATACAAAGGGATCCCTAAAATAATTTTATTTGATTTTACCTGAGAAACAGCAAATCGCAACACTCGTTCTAACCAAGGTAAAGGGGCAATAGGATTGGGCTTTCCTCCAAGCCAACCGTAGTCGTATCCCATAATCTTAAAGTAATCCACAGCTTTTCCTATCACCCGCCAGTCTTGGGCTTGTGGACCATTCCATGTGCCTGGAGAAGAGATTTTGGCATGCACAGCAACGGCCAATTTTTTCCCATTTTGCCGCAGTTGATGGGCTAAGTTTTGGATGAAAACACTAAAGGCCTGTCGATCTTCTGCCTTGAGAGATTCGTAATCCACCTCTAGCCCATCAAATCCCCTATTTTGTACCATGTTTACCAGTTGCTGGATATGCTTCTTACGAAGAGTAGGATTACTCAAAATTCGATGGACCGGCTGAGAGCGGCCATGGTTGGCAACGGTGGCAAACACCTCAAAAGATAGCCTCTTTAGCTTCCGGGGAGAAATGGGCAATCGCTTGGCCTGAATTTCACCTTTTTGACCAAGACTAAACGCAAAAAAGTAAACCTGGCGTATGATGGATCGGTTCTGTAGGAGCGTTCCTATGGCTGATTTTTGACTCCACCAGGGAAGCCAAACGCCCACCACAGGAGGGGGAGGCGCAGGCAAAAAGTAAAATATCCACAATACCACTAGCCCTGAGACAACACCTAATACACAATACCATTTTTTTTGAAGGAAGAATGGTGAGGAAACCATGCTTTCCAATTTGCTCCATCTGGAGAATATGGAAGAATATTTAAGTTAAAACTATAACCTGAACTTCGGCACGCCCTTCATTCATCTTTAGCGAAGAGAGAGAAGGAAGCCTCCCCAATATGGCGTCAATATCCCATAGCACAAAACCTCTCGAATGAAGATCTACCTCCGCTGTACAAAATAAGCTACAAAACCTTTTTTAGACCCCCACCCGGGTGGGGGTGGATATAAAGACACACCCTCACTCTTCCTATAAGCTGTGGCGGGGATTGTGGTGGTGGTCAGCTTATAGGGTAAAGGGGGTTTTCTCCCGCCCGAGTTTCGCCCGTTTCCGACCCGCCTCCCGAGGGCGAGGTAGGGCAGGGAGAAAACCCGTAAGTTTAGATTTGAAAAAACTTGTTTAGCAAAATTTGTTCCAATCTTGTTTGTTTGATAGATAGTTTTTTAGCTTTACTTTTGCATTCTTTTTATTTGCAAAAGGTTATGTAAATTTCTAAAAATTTTTAGATTTGGTTGGTGGGTGAGAGAGAGGAGGGGAATGGAGCAAAGTGTCCCAAAACGAGACATACTTACTAAAAATATTTAGACATCAATAAGAGAGTGTTTTCTCTTTGGTATCCGCGGGGAATCTTGGTGGGAGTTTGGGTGGGAAAAGAGGGTAGGTAAATCAGGGCTGGGTGGTATGGATCAACTGTTGCCAGGTGAGGAGGATAAATTTTTTTCTTGCGGCCTCATCTGAGCCTAGGGAGAGGTAGACGGAGCGTTTGGTTGGTAGAATAATCATACTTTGGAGGTTGATACCCTTTATACAAACTGCTTTTAAAATATGCTGGAGATAGGGGATATTGATTTTTGGGGGAGCTTTTTTGAGGTATCGATAAATAATTTTAGCTCTGAGGTAGGAGGAGGTATAGGTGAGGGAAGGAAAATATTTTTTTAGGAAAGAGGTTTGGAAATGGTTGGTGGAGTAGATCCAATGGTGTTGAGGGTAGCGAAATTGGGGATTGGAGGGGAGGAGTTCCGCCACGCAGGCATGTTGAGCATCCACAAGCATTAGGTTATTGGCGACTGTCAATCGGCTTTGTTTGAGGATATTTACAGCTTGCGAAACATTGGAAGCGTTCTCTAAGATGGAGCGATAGAGCAAGGTCATGGGAATGCCAATTTGGGTATCGTTTTCAAAGTGAACCACCATCACGCCTAAAGCGAGGGAGTTTTCGTTCCAGCCGGTGAGGGCACCAGCCATTCCTGGCCAGGCGATGGAGACGATTTTTTTTCCTTGTTTTGGGTGATAGACAATTACGATGGAGAAGCGATGAGCGATTCCCAGGCTAGGGAAGTCCAAATTACGGGCGAAGAGGGTAGAGTTAAGTTGGCTTCTGGTGGGGGTGATGGCGATGGTGCTGCAGGCGCTCATTCGGTAGATATCCAGAAAAGTATGGGCTAGAAGGATTTCCGAATAGGGTAGTCCTGCGCCATCGGCGATTCCTTGTATTTCTTGTTTTAGGTGAGGGGGGATGAAGGGGGCCATTTTCTTTGAGATTTCGAGGGCTTTTTGGCGATTGTCAGCGAGAAATGTGTTCAGGTACCGTTGCTGAAGTTGTCGGATTTGTTTGGAGAGAAGTTTTCCGTGTTGATAGCCCATTTGGTAGGGGGTGCCATAGAGTCGCAGAATGGGGATAGAGTGGTGGAGAGTGAGGCTAGCTTGTTGGTAGGTGTTGGGCTGAAAGTGGGGGTAGAGGGGGGGGAGGAGTTTGGTACGGAGGGTTTTCTGGGCCATTTGGATTTCGTAGCGGGTGATTTGGCGGAGTTTTTTGAGCCATTTGAGAAGGCGATTTGGTTTTGTGTTGGCGCAGAGGGGGACGGGGTTTTGGAAGAGGAGGAGGGAGACAGTGGCGAGGGCGATATATTTTTTTGTTTTCATTGGTTTTATCCTTTCTTGAGGGAGATATGGAGTTCGTTGAGCTGTTGGTCTGAGACTTCGCTGGGGCATCCGGTCATGGGGCAGGCGGCGGTGGCGGTTTTGGGGAAGGCGATGACCTCGCGGATGCTTTCAAATCCGCCGAGGAGCATAAGGATTCGATCCAACCCTAGGGCGATGCCGCCGTGGGGTGGGGTGCCGTATTGGAGGGCTTTTAGGAAGAATCCAAAGCGTTTTTGGATTTCTTCTTGGGGGAGTTGGAGGAGTTGGAAGATTTTTTCTTGGATTTGTGGGTTATGGATACGGATGCTACCGCTGCCGAGTTCCACGCCGTTAAGGACGAGATCGTAGGCTAGGGAGCGGGCACTTAGAGGGTCTTTTTCGAGCAGGTGTAGATCGTTGGGGTGTGGTGAGGTGAAGGGGTGGTGGAGGCTTTCTAGGCGTTCTTCTTCTGGGTTATATTCAAAAAGAGGGTAGTCGGTGATCCAGCAGAAGGCGAAGTGTTGGTCATCGAGCAGTCCCAATTCTTTGGCTAGGCGATTGCGTAGGTAGGAGAGGCTAGCGTGGACGACGTTGGGGGAGTCGGCAACGATGAGGATGAGGGCATTTTCATTGGCCTGGAAGAGTGTTTGGAGCTGTTTGAGTTGGGAGGGGGAGAAGAATTTTTTGATAGGGGATTGGGGTTGCTGATTTTGAATTTTTATCCAAGCCAGTCCTTTGGCTTGGAAATCTTGGATGGCGGTGGCGAGCTCATCGAGTTTTTTTCGGGAGTAGTGTTGTGCTGCGTTGGGGAAGCAGATGCCTTTGACCACACCTTTTTGTTGTAGGGCGTTTTGGAAGACGCGGAAGTTGGTATTTTGGGCGATATAGCTGAGGTCTTGGAGGGCAATCTCCAGCCTTAGGTCTGGTTTATCGGAGCCGTATTTTTCTATAGCTTCGCTGTAGCGGATGCGGGGAAAGGGGGTGGAGAGAGGTTGTTGTAGAATTCGCTGAAAGATGGTGGCAAACATTCCCTCCATTGTGGAGAAGATATCTTCTGGCTCTACAAAGCTCATTTCCACATCGATTTGGGTAAATTCGGGTTGCCGGTCGGCACGCAGGTCTTCGTCGCGGAAGCATTTGGCGATTTGGAAGTATTTTTCCACGCCTCCGATCATAAGGAGTTGTTTGAACATTTGGGGGGATTGGGGGAGGGCGTAGAATTGGCCGGGGTGTACGCGGCTGGGAACGAGGTAATCTCTGGCGCCTTCGGGGGTACTTTTGGTGAGAAGAGGGGTATCCACTTCGAGGAAGCCTTGTTGGTGGAAGTATTCTCGCACGCAGAAACAGAGGTTATGGCGAAATCGCAGGGCTTCTTGCATGGAGGGACGACGCAGGTCCAGGTAGCGGTATTGCATTCGGACGTGTTCGGAGACGGTATCGCGCTCATCGATGGAGAGGGGGAAGGGATCGGCGCAGGGGCTGAGGATATGGAGTTGGCTGGCCACCACTTCGATTTCACCTGTGGTCATATTCAGGTTAACATCCTTGGGGGGGCGCAAGCGCACTTTGCCCTCTACGGCCACGACGTACTGATAGCCGAGTTGTTGGGCGATTTGCAGGAGGTTTGGGTTGGAATCGGGGACAACGATTTGGGTGGTGCCATGTTTATCGGCGAGGGTAAAGAAGAGGATTTTTCCGATTTTTCTGATATTTTGGACCCATCCGATGAGGGTGACGTTTTGATCATTTTCTTGTCTGGTAAGTTGGTTGCAGTGGTGGGTGCGTTTTGTCATAGGTGGGGATCCTTTCTTCGGAGAGATTTCTTTTTGTTTTTTGGGTAGGGATACGTAATATAAAAACAGGGGGTAGTGTACAGAAAAGAGGAAAAAAATCAAGAGCTGGAGGGAGTGTGGGAAATGGATAGTGAGGAGAGAGAGGACTTCTGCGTGGCTGAAACGAGTGGTACGGATATATGACGTAGATGGAGAGAGAATTTGCGGGACCGGTTTTAAATTTTATATGATTTGTCTGTTTATTTGTGAAAGGAGGAAGCGATATGCGGATTAGATTTTGGATTGGTTGTTGGGTTGTGGTAGTTTTTTTAGGAGGTGTGGTATGGGCGGGGGAGGGCAGTCTGAAAAGTCGGGAGGATTCGTTGGAGGCGCGGATCAAGAGGATGCGTTTTCAGTTGCAGCGTTTATTGGATGAGGCGGCGGGGGCAAATTTACGGGGAGATCGAAAGCGGGTGGAGGAGCTCTACAAGGAGATTCGGGAATTGAAGGGGCGTTTAGAGCGTTTAGAGGCGAAGAGGGCGCCGAGTTTAGAGGAGGCGATTGTGCGGCTACGTCGTTTAATTCGCCATTTTTCCAAGCGGGCGGTGGAGGCTTTAGAGCGTGGAAATTTGCGGGATTACTTTGCTCTTTTGAAGAAAATCCCGCCTTTGCAGAAGGAGCTTAGGCGCTTACTTCTTCGCTCAGAGAAGGAAAATCCCCTAAAGCTGGTTAGAAAGCTGGCCAAAACCACTCTCAAGCAGGTGAAAAAATCCAAGGAGTTGCAGAAGGTGGAGGGGGTATTGAGGTTTTCGCAGGAGTTGGAGAAATTGCAGAAGATCTTGCGCCATTCGCCTACTTTTCAGAAGCTGGAGGGGTACTATCAGTACCAGCGAATCCTCTATCGATTTGGGGAGCTGGAGCGCAAGTTAGAAGAGCTGATTCGCAAAGTGGATAGGTTGCAAAGAAAGCTGGATCTTTTGGAAAAGGGCCAAGGGCATTCGCGATAGAGAGGATTGCGCGAGGGAGGGGAGGGTATAGGCTCTCTCGATTGCATGGATAGGAGTAAAAGGAGAGGCGGGGAGATGGTGGAAGGAAAAGGAGGGGGCTATTTTTTCCCCCAAAATTTTTTCCATTCTTCGTAGATCACAGCGCTAAAAATCATAGCAAATCCCATCACAGGAACCATTAAGATAGAGATTGTAGTGAGTTGGCCGAAAAATTTCATGGAACGATCTCCTTTTCATCGCAAGGGTTGTAGGAGAAAACATCTCTTTTTTTACGATAGGAATTCAAATCCCGAGCTAGGTTGTCTCATCAGGAACTCTAGCAAAATTTATTCCATAAATAGGGGATTTTTGTTTTTTTTTCTGTGATGATTTTTCCAAGCATTTCGTGAGGAGAAATAAATTTTAGAAATGCAAGAGGCTTGTCGATAGGGGGGAAGAGTGCAGATTTTTTCTGGCAGTTGAGTTCGGATATTTTCTGCAGGGCCGCTGGGGGGACGAGAGAGGCTTTCTATTTCCCATCCAAGGGAAGAGGGCGAAACTTTAGGGTTGCGAATGCGTTTAAAACAGAGGGAGAATTTATTTGCTTGTTCTTGGCAGAGTTGATATGATAGTATATCATCGTCAAAAGATTTCTTTACAAAATCTCCGAGGACTTCATGGAATCTTAGAGCGATTTTCCCATCATTTTAAGAAAAGGTTTTTCCATGATCCCACTTCAGCAAGTGATTGAGCGCTATGCCCCTTTATCCAGGGATGAGTTCACTCAAAAGGTACGTTGCGATTGGTTGGTGACCGATTCGGAGCACCAAAGCTCTTCCGAGGAGGCGGCCACAGTGGTGTTTCAAACCAAACAGGCTTTGGAGAAAGCCGCTCCAGAATCCGATCAGAATATGGTGTTGGCCTACCCGATTATCAAGCGAAGTGTTGGAGAGACGTCGGACATCATTACCTTAGGAAGAGCTTCTAGCAATGATATCGTCATCCAGGATGGCTCCATTTCGAAGGTGCATGCGTACTTTGGTTGGGATAGTCGGCAGCAGCGAAGGACCATTTGTGATTTAAACTCCACCAATGGTACGTATTTAAACCAAGAGAAGCTTATTCCAAATCTTGCTTATCTTCTCAAAACAGGGGATCAGCTGATCTTAGGGAGGCTTTCCTTGACGTACTATACACCTCGTTCATTTTACAATGTGTTTTTATCGTAGCTCACTGGTTATGGAATATAAGGGGGAGTTTAGGCGATGAGTGAGATTATGTCTTTTTTTCGCTCGTATTTTGCTCGAAACAATCTTCGTCTTACTAGGCCACGGGTATTGATTCTGGAGTGGATTACCCAGAGGAGGGATCATTTTACCGCTGAGGATTTGGTCAGGTGGGCGATTTTAAATAGGGTAGGCATTTCCCGGGCCACCATTTATCGCACCCTTTCCCTTTTGACCAAGTACAAACTCATCGCTCGGCGGGATTTTTCTAGCACTCACAGCCACTACGAGTTGATTTTCAACAATAAGGATCACGAGCATATGATTTGTCTAGAATGCGATCGCATCTATGAGTTTCAGAACGATGAGATTGAGAGGCTTTTACTCCGGGAGGCGCAGCGGAGGCGATTTCAGAGCCACTTTCACAATATTAAAATTTACGGATTATGCCATGATTGCCAAAATAAGAGGGAGGTTGATTTCTCAAACTAGGTTGGGGATTTGTCTGAAAGCAGTGGTCTTTTGAGAAAGTGAGTTAGGAGCAGAAAGATGAGAGAAATTCAGCGGAAAGTTTTAAGGAAAGGAGCCGGGAAGAGGTTTCGTTTTTCTTCGCCTTATGAAGTGGGAGTTGGACAAGAGTCGAGGGAAATTTCGTCAATATTGTTCTTTTTCTATACTCTTATGTTGTCTTTCTTTCCTTATTATCTTCTTTACTTCATTTTCATTGTCTTGCTAATGAGTGGTTGTATATCTGTTGTTTATTTTTTGTTCACCGCTGCGAAAGATTTGCTAGCGCTTCGCTTTAAGGATGTGTTAGGTGAATTAGTATCATGCTTATTCATAGTCACAATCAACTTGCTGTTTTTGGGTGGCTTTCTGAGTTTTTTTCCTATAGAAATCTATCTATCTTTCTATGGAAAAGCTCTTCTCCCTTACTGGAAGAGGCTTCAGGGTATAACAAATACTCTGCAAATACCCGCTATTTTGGACTTTGGGGTTTTGTTGTTTATTTTGGTCCAAATACTCCATTTAAAAAGCTTGTTAGATAGGCGCACAACTTTCCTAGAGAGGATAGTTACTTTGATAGGTACTCTTTTTTTCTTTGGGGTAATTGTAGTTATGTATGGAGAGCATTCTGTTCTTTTACAAAAAATCGGCATCATTTCTTACATAGAGACTTTGATCCCAAACTTTGATTTATTGCGGCTGCCGGTGATGGTAATTTTGCTTACATTTTTATGGATTCCTTATTCTTGGTTTGAAAGCTACGGGAATCTGGTGGAGTGGTATATTTACAGAGAGGTTTTGGAGAAATTTCTCAAAGAATCTCAGGAGAATGCAGGAAAAAGGTATACCCTTCTTACTTCGGAGTTATTTTGGGGACAGTTAAGCACTTTATTGGAGAATTCGGTTTGGGGAGAGCTATGGAAGGATCGTTCTAGGATTTATGAGATAAGGGAGCTGGAGAATTTTTTTAACTCTGCAAAACGAAGTTATTTTCTTCATTTTCACTTTCTTGAGAAGAAAAAGGTAACTTCAAATAGGTACTTGGCTTTGGTTTTATCTTTGGAGGAGCCGCTTAGGTTTGGTGGGACGGTTTTGAAAAAAAATAGTTTTGATGTACAATTCTGGCACAAGGATAGGGGAAAGCTTGAGGATATGGAGGATGGTGTATGGTCAGTTCTTTCTTACAAGGTAGAAGGGGGAGAAGGTGAAGAAAAAGAAAGATTTTCGTCTTTTATCAGTGATCTCTTAGAAGGAGCTCCGAATGACCTTTGTTCTGTAGAGGTGGGTGAGAAAGGGTATCTCATTTTTGTATTTGAGAGAAGAATAGGGTTGTTGGTAATAAACAGAGTGAACTATATAAAAGGGTGGGAGAATTTTTTGCGAGAAGTATTGGATTGGTCCCGAAAGGCCACAAAAAAGATTAGAAAGCGTAGTTAGTTTGGAATAGGGTAGTGTTTGTTAAGGACTGAGTTCTAGGAAATAAGGAGGAGTTTGTGTATGCCAGCGAACCTAACTCCGATGTATTTAAAAGCGGAGGAGGCGTATCGGAAGGCGAAGACCATTGATGAAAAGATTGCGGCGTTGGAGGATATGCTTGCGCTTATTCCCAAGCACAAGGGGACGGATAAGATGCAGGCGGATATTAAGCGCAGGCTATCTCAGGCCAGGGCGGAGAAGCAGCGTCGTGGGAAATCCGGTGGTCAGCGCAAGGATCCGTTTCACGTTCCTCCCTCGGGTGGGGGGCAGGTGGCGTTGATGGGCTTGCCGAATGTGGGGAAGACCTCGTTGGTGAATGCTTTAGCGGGCACGGATCTGAAGGTGGCGGATTATCCTTTTACCACGCAGGTTCCAGCCCCGGGGATGGCTAAGTTTGAGGATGCGCCGTTTCAGCTTTTGGACATGCCGCCGGTGACGGAGGATGGTGCGCCGGGGGGGATGATTGGGGCGCTGCGCCGGGCGGACATTTTGTTGTTGGTGTTGGATTTAGGGCGGGAGGATTTGTTGGAGCAGTTGGAGGTATTGGAGGGGATATTGGAAAGGCGCGGGATTGTGCCGGTGCCTTGGGGTTGTTCTCGTGCGCGGGAGGCGGAGTTGGAGGTGGGGTTTGCCAAGTCAGCGTTGATTGTGGCCACCAAGAGGGATTTGGATGGGGGGGGGAATGTGGAGGTATTGGAGGAGCTTTATGAGGGAGATTTGGAGATTGTGCCGGTGAGTGTTCAGGAGGGGGAGGTTTTGGAGCGTCTGAAGGAGCGTTTATATCGAATGTTGGACGTCATACGGGTCTACTCCAAGCAGCCTGGTAAAAAGGCGGATATGGAGGAGCCTTTTTTAATTCCCAAGGGGAGCACCATTGGTCAGTTGGCGGAGTTGATTCATAAGGAGTTGCCGAAGCAGATGAAGTTTGCACGGGTTTGGGGACCTTCGGCCAAATTTGATGGTCAGCAGTTGCAGCAAAATCACGTGTTGATGGACCGGGATATTGTAGAAATTCATGTTTAGTTGAGAGGAAAGGAGGCCAGAGATCGCTAGGACTTTGGATTTATTTGCCTCTTCTTGGTTAGAGGTGCATGCTGGGATAATGTCTGAGGGGGGATGGAGGGAGTGGGAAAGGTCGTTTTTTTCCATGTTAAGGAAAGGCCAGGAGGTTTTGTATTTGGTTTTTACGCCTTTGCAGCAGCGGCAGGCATTTCAGAAGTTATTTGCTGGAGGGCAGCAGGTATGGCGGGGGGAGGGGGTTTTTGTGTTTGACACCTTTTTTCGGAGGTTAGCGGAGGAGATTTTTTACGCTTGCCAACAGGATAGGAAGCTGATCAGCTGGTTGGGGGAGTATGTTCTATTGGAGTGGATTTTAAGGCAGCAGGGGGGAGTAGGGGAGGATTTTTCCTTTTCGGGTTGGGTTCGCAAGATACTGAAGTTGGTGGGGGAGGTAAAGGTAAATTATTTGGGGGGTGAGGAAAGTCCGCTGGGGCGGTTTTGCCGTAGGATAGGGAGGGGGGCTCAAAAAAAATTGATCTATCATGTTCTAAAAGAATTTGATAACATTTTGCAGGAAAGGGGGTTGGCGGATGGGGAGGATGCGTTATTTTTTTTGGCACAGAAGATGGCCGAAGAGGAGGTTTTGGAGCGGGTATTGAGGGGGAAGGCGTTTTTGATTTTGGAGGGAGTGGATGATTTAAGTTTGCTGGATCAGTTATTATTACGCCGGATTATTCCTAGGATGAAGCGAACTCTTGGGGGGATGCTGGGGGGGGGAGAGAGTGGATTTGATCT
>RFKQ01000065.1 GCA_003694635.1 Planctomycetota bacterium | reverse complement strand
GGGTTTGTATCGGTTGGGGTTGGTGGGAGTGGCCTGTATATTGATTATTCCTCATTTATTGAGGAATTGGTGGTTGGCGGGCAATCCCATTTACCCGGCGTTGTTGGATAGGATTGGGGGGGTAGGGGTAAGTTCTTGGTGGTTGGAGAATTGGTATTTTTATGGGAAGAGTGTTTCTTGGCAGGAGAGGTTGCGGGTAATTTTTTCAGATTTAGGTTCTCTTTCTTCTTTTTATGTGTTATGTGCATGGTGGTGTTTATTGGGAAGTTCTGGCAAGCAGGTATATTCTAGGTACGTTAAGTGGGTATCCTTTGGAGTATTATTTGGATATTATATGGCTTGGGTGCTATTTCTTGTTTTTCCGGACACGCCCAATTACCGGTATTTATTTCCCGTATTGTCGTATGCGATTTTGGTGTATGGTGGAGTGGCGGAGGCTTGGTGGAGAGAGGGCAGTTGGGGAGGTTTGTTTTTATTGTTGGGGAGTATTCTTCTTGCTTTTTTATTTTTTTCTTTATTTTCTAGGTTTTCTTGGGTGAAGTTATTGGTAGGGGTAGTGGGGTTGATTTTTTGTACCGTTCTGAGTATTTTGGGGAGGAGGTGGCGAGTTTCTTCCTTTTTAAATGGGGTTGTGGTTTTAGGGGGGTATTTGCTGTTTGTTGGGGTTTTTACTTTAGCGCTTATTTGTTTTGTTCCCATTTCCCAGGCGGCGAGGGGGATGAAGAGTTTGTTGGTGAGTGGAGAGGGGGTTAGGTTTTGGGGGTTGGTAGGGATTTTGATGGTGGGATGGTATTTTTATTTTGTTTTGGTGAGGAAGGGTAGGGGGGGGAGATTTTCGTGGTTTGGGTTAGGTAGTGGGGTTGTGATGGTTGTATTGATTTTTCTTTTTTTTGGGGCTTCGTGGCGGGGGTTATATTCTTTTGAGTTTTCCAATGCAAAGGATTTGGTATGGATGAATAGGAATCTTCCTGAGGATGCGGTGATTTTGACCTTGGAGACTCGTTTATTTCTTTTGAAGAGGAGATTTATTCCGGGTGATGATCCTCGTTTAGAGAGGTTTTATCGGGCGGAGAGTTTGGAGGCGAGTTATTGGGAGTTAAGGCGTCTTGGAGTTACGCACATTTATACGACGATGGGTTTTGATCAAAAGGGGCCGTGGATTAGAAAGCGGTTTTTGTGGCCAAGTTTTCCCAACTATATTCGATTTCAATACAAATCTCGGGCTTTTTTGAATAAGGAGAAGCTTCCGCCATTTCATCGCAATCCTTATCTACAGCTTTTATATTTCAGAGATTTTTCGGTGATTTCTCAGGTTAAGTTAGTGGATTCTTTGCGCCCCTTGGAAAGGGCTAAGGAGAAAGGGGGGCGTTAAGGGGGAGAAGAGTTGGTTAGGAGGGAGTTTCGGTCATTTTTTTAGTGGGGTATTGTATTTAGGTTTGGGATTGATAAAATTGTTTTTTTAAATTTTGAACAAGTGCGTCTCAACAATTTTTTTAGGAAAACGTATCAAAGGTAAGTTCTTTGTTTAGGTTTGCTTGTATTCAAGAATTGCTGAAAGGGGCAGGAATATGAAGAGATTGTTTTTTTTATGTATGGTATTGAGTTGTTTTGGAGGATTCTTGGGGGCGCAGGAGAAGGTTTACACGGTAGAGATTGGTAAGTTGCTTCAGGAGCACCGCGCTTATCATGGCAAGGTGGTTCAGGTAATTGGGTTTATCAGTTCGAAGGGGACGATGGACTATGGCAATGGCAAGGGGTATCATTATTATGTTCTTTCTTCCAAGGATGGTTCGATTCAGGTGAGGGTTCCGTTGTCTCGCAAGAGGCAGCCTTCCTTAAATGACAAGGTGGAGGTGGTAGCGAAGGTAGTTTCCACCAAGTATGGACCTTATTTGGAGGAGCGTTCTTTTCGCATAACGGGTAGGAGGAAGATAGAGGTGCGTCCTTTGGGGTTGGATCCAAAGGTGGCGAAGAGGTTGAGGCAGTTGGCTCAGTTGATGCAGGTTTTGCAGAAGGCGAGGGGTTTGGCGCAGAATTTGCGCAAAGCCATGAAATCGCTGGGGATTTCCCCCGAGGATGTTCAAAGATTTTTGTACAAATTGCGTTTATTTTTAAAGGATATGGGGGTAGAGGAGAAGAGTTTAGGGAGGTTATTGAAGTCAGCTGAGGAATTTTGGAGGGAGTTGCAGGTAATTTTAAAGCAGTTGGAGAGAAATGTGCGTCCTTTGATTCGGGAGTTGCAGAGGCAGATGGGTAGGATTTTGCAAAGGAGGTTAAAAGGGAGGCAGGTTGGTGGTGGTTAGAAGAGAGGGGGGGCTTTTTAGACTTTTCGAATGCTTTTTCCAAAGGAGTGGCGCAGTAGGGTGGGGTTGGGGAAAGGGGTAGAGTTTGGATATTTGGAAGGATGATGTTGGATTGGTGGTAGATACATGTTTAGAGCATGGTGTAGAAATTTTTGGAAACGTGGTAGTTTTTGCGTATTCATTTTTGGGGGGGGATTTTGTTTCTATATATTTTTAACGTTTTTGTGGGCAGGTCAAAGTTTTTCAGATCATCCTTTTTGGGATATTTTGAAGGAGTTTGGTGGGGAGGAGAGGCGGAATTCTCAGCGGGCGATTGAGGAGTTTATCCGTTATACGAAGGCTTCTTTGTATCATTATAGGTTCAGTGATCGTGCGAGGAGGTATAACGAGGAGTTTGAGGACAATTTAGCTTCTTTTGATTTGGAGGATATTTATGAGGCGATGCCGTATCGTTTAGAGGAGGGGAGGTGGCGGGGAAGTGGTCATATTGGGGTTTATAGAAAGGGAAAGATTTTTGTTGATTTGCAGGATCCGGAGATTGGGGTTTGGTTGAGGTTGCCGGAGAGATTTTATCGTGCGCCTTGGAGGGAGGTTTATCGGTTGGGTGATTTTGATCGGAGGTATTATATCCGTCCGTTGCCTCAGGAGGATGGGGGTTTGCATTATGAGGCGTACTATTTGACGAGGATGGGTTTGGGGAGGTTAGCGCCGAATTTTATTTTACGTGCTTTGTTGGCGTTGCAGCGTTATATGGAGTATGGCGTGGTGAATGTGCCGAGTGATTTTCGTCCATCGGAGGGGATGAGGAGGCGTTTTCCCAAGCTTTCTCGTGGGGAGCTTTATGTGATGGAGAGATTTCGGCGGGACATGCCGGGGCTTTATCAGAAGATTGTGCGTTATGTGGAGGTGAAGGGTTTTTCTATTCCTTTGCGGTATAAGGGGTTATCGTATTGTCGATTTAATTTGCATTTAGCTTTGAAGTTGGGTGCGATTCGGCGGGATTTCCCGGCGATGTATCGTTATCTTTATCGTTTAAAGGGTTTTTTGCAGTTGAAATCGAGGATGTACAATGGGGGGAATTTTGTGGGATTTTTGTCTTTTTCCACGACGAATTTTGAGTTGCATTTTTCTTTTTGTATGAAGGGTGGTCGTTTTTTGACGTGCAAGTATCCTTGGGTTCCGTTGGATCACCGGGGTTTTAGTCCCTTGGATAGGGGGAAGCAGCGGTATACTTTTCGGAATGATATTGCGTTGACGATGAAGAAGGTTCGGGTAGTTTTGCGGGATTTGATTTTGGAGGAGGAGTATGAGCACACTCCGGAGGAATCTACATTGGTGTTGAGGATGAGGAAGCCGCCGAGGGTGGAGAAGATTGAGGGGAGTGCGTATGGGGTCATTCCGATTTGGTTGATTGATTTGTTGATTCCGTCGAATGTGGAGGATTTGTTAAAGGATTTTTTTGCGGTTTTGGCGAATGGTTTGGATGGGAAGGGTTGGTTGATTTATTTTCGGGGGGTTCGGAGCAAGCGGGGAAATCGTTTAGAATCTTCTTTAGCTGCGGAGATGCTTTCCAATGGGATTATTCAGCTGGGGTTAAATATTGCGAGCAATTTACTTATTCCGGGCAAGGCGGCCCGGAGGGATTTCAATCGTTTTGGTAAGATATTTTGGCATGGATTTGTGAGCAGTTATTTCCGATGGAAGTTTGATATTTGGGGAAGTGATGGAGGCAGGTAGTGGTGGGGGAGGTGTGGGGGAAGGTTATGGACTTTTGTTTTCATCGGCTAATTGGATAATGGCATTGGTTTTAAGTTTTTTGAGATAGCGTTCAAAGAAGAGTTTATAGCGTTTTTGTTGGATAATTTTTTCTAGGGTATCTTGAACGTTTTGGAAGGGTTTGAGGTGCGGTTTTTTTCGTTGGACGATTTGTAGGAGGAGGAATATTTTTTCATTGGAGAGGTGGATAGGCGGGGTATATTCGTTTTCTTTAAGGTTTTTAGCTATTTTTTGGACAGCGGGGTGTAGGTCTTGTTCGGTGGGTACTTGCCACAGGCCGCCTTTTTGGGCGTGAGCGCCTTGGGAGTATTGTTTAGCGAGTTTTTCGAAGGGGGTACCTTTTTGGAGTTGTTGGTAGATAGATTGGGCGAGTTTTTGTGCTTTTTGTTTTGTGTATTTTGATGCGGGGGTATAATCTATTTCAATTTGTCGAACGGTTAGGCGAGGGGGGGTAAAGAGTTGTTGGTAGAGGGGGTTTGGGGGGATTTCGTGTGTTTTTTGGAATTGTTGTTTTATTTTTTTATAGAGGTATTTGATTTCTTTGGGGATGACGTAGGCGTGTTTGGAGAGCTTTTTATAGATAAGTTTCTGGATGAGGAGTTGGGTAGCGATATTTTGTTTTAGGTCTTGGAGAGAGAGATTATTTTTTTTCAGGTTGAGGATGAGGGTAGATAGGGAGCCTGCGCGTTGGATGAGGGTTTGGATTTTTTTTTGAATTTTCGATTTATCTTTGGGGGAGAGGGTAATTTTTTCTTTTTGAACTTGTTTGAGGAGTAGGGTTTCTTCGATAAGGGTTTGGAGAGCTTGTTGCCAAATTTTTTTTTGGAGTTCGGAGGAGTTTGGGGATTGTTGAAGTTGTTGGGCAAAGCGTTGGTCTAGGAAGATACGTTTTTTGACATCGAGAGTGGTGATTGGGGTGTTATTTACGATGGCTTCGATGCGATAATCGGAGACTAGGAGGGTGGTTGTTAGGTAGAGCAAGAGGGGAAGAGGCAGAAGGAGAGAAAGAATTCGCATAGATAGAGAGCTCCATTATGGTAGTTTTTTTAGGATGGTTTGTTTAAATTTATACATTTGTTGATGGATAGGGCAGTGGTGGATAAGTTGAAATTGGCTGAAGTGGTATTGTGCTTTTTTTGTTTTTTGCTGTTCGAGGTAGATTTTACCTAGATAGTAGTGGGCATCGTAGTAATATTGAAGTTTGGTATGCCAAATTTTTTTATTGCATTTGGATTTTTTTTGGCAGAGTTGAATAAATTTTAGAAAGTATTGGATAGCTCTTTTATTTTTTTTGAGCAAATAGGCGCAGAGGCCAAGTTGAAAGAAAGCCAGGGGGCAGTTGTTATTTTGGTTGAGAAGATATTTAGCGTTGTGGACAGCTTCTTTATATTTTTGGGTTAGGATGAGGAGATTTCCTCTTCGTCCTAGGCAGCTGTGGCATTTCATACCGAGCTGGAAGGCTTTATTGTAGCATTTTAGGGCTTTTTTATCTTCTTTGGTGAGGTAGTAGATTTTGCCCATTAGTTCGTAGGTGAAGGCATGATTGGGACGTAGTTGGGCGGCTTGTTGTAGGTCATAGAGGGCGTTGGTGTAGTTTTGGAGGTGGTAGTGGGCATAGGCGCGTTCTACGAGAAGGCTGGGATTATTGGGGAATTGATTGAGCGCTTGGCTGGCGTATTGGATGGCTTCGGGGTAGAGTTTTTCTTTGATTTTTTTGCGGATGAGTGCTAGAGCATCTTTTAGTTGAAAGGTTTTTTGTTCTTCTTGTTGGGTGCTGGAGGTGGGGTGGGTTTGAGGGGAGGTGTTTTCGGAGTGGATTAGGGTGAATGTAGAGGGTTTGTAATTTTTGTTTTTTGTTTTTGTGGGGAGTTGGGAGTTGGTTTGGTGAGGGGGAGATTGGATTTGTTTTTGGGGGAGGGATTTTTGGGAGATTTGAGAAGGATTTTGTTTAGGGGTTGGTGGGTTATTTTTGGAGGAGGTGGACATTTTTTGGAGGTAGATATAGGATAGGGTGGCGATAGCGAGGCTCATTGAGGCGATTAGAGTGAGAAGTAATTTATTATTTTTTTTAGAGGGAGATTTTTTTAGAGCAATTGTTTTTTTTAAGGTGTGGGAGGAGTGGTGGTTTGGGAGGTTTTGGAGAGCAGTTTTTTTTGAGGAGGATGATTTGGTTTTTCTTAGGGAGGTGGATTTTTTTTGTTGGAGGTAGGAATTGGTTTGGAGGCAATGCTCTAAGGTTTGGGCGAGTTCTAGGGCGGTTTGGAATCTATCTTGGGAGGATTTTGCCATGGCTTTCTGGCAGATGGCATCTAGGGTTTGGGAGAGGTTGGGTTGAAATTCTCTTAGGGAGGGGATAGGGTTATTGAGGACGAGGGTATAGGTGAAGGCGGAAGTAGCGGCGTGGTAGGGGAGTAGGCCGGTGAGGAGATTAAAGAGGATGACGCCTAGGGCGTAGACATCCACGGTTTTGTCAAGGGGTTCGCCGCGGATTTGTTCGGGGGCCATGAACGAGGGGGATCCTACAGCGGAGCCTGCTCGAGTGAGGGTATTGTGGCAGTCGTGTAGTTCTTTGGCGATGCCGAAGTCTATGATGATGGGGTTTCCTTTTGAGGAGAGTAGGACATTGGCGGTTTTTAGATCTCGGTGGAGGATATTATTTTGGTGGGCGTAGTGGACGGCTTTTGCCAGTTGGCAGACCAGTGGTAGGGCGGATTGGGGGGGGAGTGGTCCGTGGATTTGGAGGTATTTTTCTAGGTCTGTGCCTTGGATATATTCCATGACGAGGTATTCTTTGCTTTGGTGGATACCGAAGTCTAGGATTCTGACGATATTGGGGTGGTTTAATCTGCTGGCGAGTTGAGCTTCACGTAGGAATCTTGATCGGCGTGTTTGGGAGGAACTGGGGTGGAGGACTTTCAGGGCGACGTATATTTTGATCTCTGGATCTTGGGCGAGGTAGACGGTTCCCATTCCGCCTTTTGCGATTTCTTTTAGGATGTGGTATTTTCCGAAGGAGTGGGGGGGGAGCGTGGTGGGCATGATTTTCTCCTTTTTTATAGGCAGGAATGGGTAGGGTTTATTTTAGCACTTGGAGGATATTCTGAAAAATTTTATGGGGGTAGAGTGTGTTTAGATTTTTCATAGGTAGTTTATATCCTTTGCTGTGTAAGAGAGTGGGAGTAGGGATAGATTTGTATTTTAGCCAGAGAATTTTTTTCTTATGGATAGCGTTGAGATAGAGAGAGTGAATTTTGTTCTTTTTCCAGGTTAGCAAAATTTTTCCTTTTGTCAATTCCCTCTGAGGTAGGGAGAAGAGGTAGGCATGGAGGTAGCCGGAGGAGTTCATTTGTTTGAAGTTAAAGAGGATGTGGAAATCTATCATAGCGGTAGGTTTTTCTTTTTTGAGTAGGGGTTGAAGGGATTTTGGGAGGTAGGGATAGGTTTTGGGATGGAGGCGGAAGTTTTGGCTTTTATATTCTAAGATTTTTTTTGTTTTGCTCCAGACAAGTCGGGTTTCGAGACTATCCCATGGGGTATTGAGGGAGGGGTATAGGGAGGTTAGATGGGAGGAGGCGGTGAGAAGATAGCCCTGTAGGATTTTATATCCATTGGCATGGGGGAAGTGAAGGGAAAAGGGAGGAAAATAGGTGGAGTTAGGGAAGTAGAGATGGAGGGAGTGGATGTTTAGGGAGGGGATTAAGCTCAGTATTTTTCCTAGGGAGTTGGTGGTATGGAGGAAGGGGCTGCGCTGCCATAGGGAGGGGGCGATGGTGAGGGAGAGGTTGTGGATTTCCATATGGAGGGGGTAATATATACCTAGGAGGGCGAGGAGAGGGTGGTGGAAGAGTTCAGCTTGTTGGAGCTGAAGGGAGAAGCGATGGGGGGAGTGGAGGGAGAGGTTTTGGATATGAAGTTTTTCGAAGATTTGGAAGTTTAGGTTTTGGATTTTAGCTTCTGTTTGGAAGTGGAAGCGCAGCAGTTGGTTGAGTTTTTTTTGGATATTTGGGATTTGGAAGATGTACCAGAGATTGAATAGGAAGAGGGAGAAGCAGATGAGTAGGACGATAAGGAAGGCGAGTAGATTTTTTTGCCATAGATTTTTTTTGAGTTGTCGCAGGGGAGGCTGGGGCATGTCAGGGGTGGGGAAGAGGTGGGAATGATTTGACAAGAGGAGGCCGCTAGGATTGTTAGCGCCAATTGTGTTGGTGAAGATTGTAGTTGGTGGGAGAGTTTATGGGGAGAGGAAGTTGCTTTGTTATATGCTTTTCTTTTGCGTGGTGTGGGGGGTTAATCTTCCATAAGTTCTTTGGTTTTAGCGGCTAAAATTTTTTCCACTTCTTCTTCTTTTTCTTTGAGAATTTTTTGGATTTCATCTTTGAGGTGTTTGAGATCATCTTCGGAGATTTGTTTTTCTTTTTCTGCTTGGTCAGCTTGTTTATTGGCATCTCTTCGGATATTTCGCAGGGAGACTTTGGTTTCTTCGGCGGTATCTTTGGCGAAAGTGGCGAGTTTTTTGCGGTTTTCTTCGCTCAGAGGTGGGATTTGGAGTCGGATGACTTTTCCGTCGTTATTAGGGGTAATTCCGATATTGGCTTTTTGGATAGCTTTTTCGATTTCACCTAGGCAACTAGGGTCGAATGGTTTGACGACGAGGAGTTGTGGTTCGGGGGTACCGATATTGGCGAGTTGCCGGATGGGGGTAGGTGAGCCGTAGTAGTGGACTTTAATATTTTCGATGAGGGCTGGTTGGGCTCTTCCGGTGCGCATACCTTTGATTTTTTCTTTAAAGTTTTCGATAGTTTTTTCCATTCTTTCTTCTGTATCGAGGAGGATTTGGTCATAAACATTGTCCATGTTCTGCTCCTTTTTCGAAAGCGATGATGGTGCCGATATTTTCGCCTTGGACAGCTCGCACGAGGTTTCCTTTTTGTTTGAGGTTAAAGACGAGGATAGGAAGTTGGTTTTCCATACAGAGGGTGATGGCGGTGGCGTCCATAATTTTGTAGTGATTGTTGAGGACTTCCATGTAGGTTAGTCGGGGGATTTTAACGGCATTTGGGTTTTTGGTAGGATCATCGGTGTAGACTCCGTTGACTTTGGTGGCTTTCATGAGTATTCTCGCGTTGAGTTCGGAGGCTCTTAGAGCGGCGGTGGTATCGGTGGTAAAGAAGGGGTTGCCGGTACCTCCTGCGAGGATGACGATACGTCCTTTTTCCATATGTCGGATAGCTTTTCTGCGGATAAAGGGTTCGGCGATGGCTTTTACATCGATAGCGGACATTACGCGGGTTTCCACGCCGAGGTGTTCGATAGCTTCTTGCAGGGCGAGGCTATTGATGAGGGTGCCCATCATTCCCATATAGTCTGCGGTGGTGCGTTTGATGATACCTTTAGCGCTGAGGGTACCGCCGCGGATGATATTGCCGCCTCCGCAGACGATAGCGATTTGTTTGCCTAGGCTTTGCGCTTGCACAGCTTCTTTGGCGATAAAGGCAACTTCTTCGGCATCGATGCCGAGTTTGCCTTGTTTGCAGAAGCCTTCTCCGCTAATTTTGATCACGATGCGGTTGTAGTGGATATTTTCCTTCATAGTTATAGGTTTTGGTAGAGAATTTATATTAGGTTGAATTTCGGTATCCTTTCTCACAGATGTTGAATTTAGGGGAAAAGGCTTATTTTGATTTGAGGGGGTAGGTTTTTGCTAATTTGGTATATTTTTTTCTTAGGAAGGGGTGTAGGGGGAAAAAATTTTTGGAGCTTATTTCATCAACGGCTGTGGAGGATGAGGTTATTTCTTTTTTTTCTTTGTTTTGGTTTTAGAGGATTTTTTTGTGCTTTTGGTTTTAGAGGATTTTTTTGTGGTAGTGTTGGAGACATTTTCTTGGTTAGAGGCATTTTCTTGCTTGGAGGAGGTGTTGGGGGCGGTTTGAGGGGTATCTTCTTCACCCACTTCAAATCGCACAAATCGTTTGATATAGATATTTTCTCCCATTTTGGCGACGATATTTTGGAGGAGTTGTTCGATGGTTTGTTTTCCTTTTGGGTCTTTGATATAGATTTGTTTGAGGAGGCATTTTTCTTGGTAGAATTTTCTGAGTTTACCTTCGATGATGGCGTTTAATTTTTGTGGAGGTTTATCTTTCATTTGTTCTCGGTAGACTTCTTTTTCTTTTTCTATCACTTCTGCTGGAAGGTCTTCGGGGGCTAGGGCGAGGGGATTGGTGGCGGCCACTTGCATGCATAGGTTATGGCTGAGTTCTTTGAATTCTTCGTTTTTTGCCACAAAGTCGGTTTCGCATCGAAGTTCTAGGAGGACGCCGATTTTTCCATTGGAGTGGATATAGGATTCGATGCGTCCTTCGGAGGCGGTTCGTGAGCTTTTTTTCTCAACGGTTTTTAGGCCTTTTTTTCGGAGGATTTCGATGGCTTTTTCCATATTTCCTTTCGCTTCGACCAGGGCTTTTTTGCAGTCTAGGATACCGATTCCGGTTTTTTCTCTCAGTTCTTTGATTTGGCTGGAGGAGATGGTCATTGTTGGGGACCCTCACTTTCTATGGTTAAGCGATTTCGCTGAATTTTGGAGTGTGGACACTTTTTTTGGGGGGAGTGTAGACACTTTTGGGGAGTTTATTTAATTATGGGTTGTGTAGACTGAGGATTAGAGGCTTTTAGGCTAGGGTTGGGGATGGAAAAATTGGTTTATTGTTGTTTGGCTTCTTCTGATGAGTTTTCATTGGGTTGTGTGGTTGGGTTGTTTTCGGTTTTGTTTTTTTCCTTGTTTTGTATTTCTGAGTTTTTAGGAGGTGTGGTTCCCGGGGTTGTGGTTGTTGAGGTAGGGGGCGTTTTTTCTTCATCTTTTTTAGGAATGATTTTTTGAGTTTTTGCTCGCTTAGAATCTTGTGTAGGGGTTTGTTCGGTGGTAGAGCGTTTTGTTTTTCGGGTTCTGGAGGTGAAGGTAGACTTTTTCTTGCTTTTGGGAGGAGAGTTTTTTTTCTCTTCTTTAGTGGGGGTAGGGGAGGTTTCTTGGGTTTCTTCTGTGGTTTCTGTTTGTTTTTGTAGTTCGCTTAGGTGGCTTTTCCATTCTTGTTTGCCGGCTTGGATGGCTTTTGCGAGGGTGTGTAGAATAATGGAGATAGCTCGATAGGCGTCGTCGTTGCCTGGGATAGGGATATCCACCATATCGGGATCGGAGTCGGTATCGATTAGGGTGATGGTAGGGATGGAGAGTTTGTAGGCTTCTCGGATGGCGTTGTATTCTTTTTTGGCGTCTACGACGAGCAAGGCGTTAGGGAGTTTGGACATATACCGGACGCCTTCGAGGTTATTTTTGATTTTTCTTTTTTCTCGGGTGAGTCTGGCGATTGCTTTTTTGCTAAAGGTTTTCATTAGGCCGGACTCTTCCATTTTTTCGATTTCCTCTAGACGTCCTAGGCGTTGGCGGATGGTAGAGAAGTTGGTGAGCATTCCGCCCAGCCATCGTTCGCAGACGTAGGGGATATCTAGGGAGTGGGCGAGTTCGTAGACGATTTGTTTGGCGGGGCGTTTGGTACCGACGAGGAGGACTTCACCGCCTTCTGCGCAGATTTTTCGCAGGAAGTGGTAGGCTCTGACTAGGCCGCGAAGGGTTTCTTTGATGTTGATGATATGGATTGTATTGCGTTTGCCGTAGATATACGGCTTCATTTTAGGGTTCCAACTGCTGGCGGGGTGGCCGAAGTGGACACCTGCGCTAATGAGTTCTTCAACGGATACCAGTTTCAAGACTATACCTCCAGAGGGTTGTGGTAAACCTAATACGGAATTGCGTTTAGGCACACAATGGATTAGATTTACCCGTTTTTAAAAATACACATTTACCGTAAAGACACTTGAAGGGACCTATTAAAAATAGGGAAAGTATAACACAATCTTAGCAATTGTCAAGTATTTTCCTCATAAAAATCCCTACTCTTTTTGGTTGGGTTAGGTGTGGGGAGGGTGGATATGTTGTTTTTCATTTTCGAGGGATTGGAGCATTTTTTTCGCTTCTTGGAGGACGATATCTGGGGTAATGTTTTTCATGCAGACGTTGTTATAGCAGGCGATATCTTTTCCCCGGCAGGGACTGCAGGGGAGTTGGAGGAAGATGACTTTTTTGGGGCCGCTTCCCCATGGGCCGGTGAGGTGGGGGGGGCTGGGACCGAAGAGGGCGATGAGGGGGGTTTTTCTAGCGGCGGCGATGTGCATAGGTCCTGTATCGACGGAGAGGAATAGGCTGGCTTGATCGATGAGGGCGGCTAGTTCTACGATATTGAGGGAGGTAGCGAGGGCTGTGGGGAAGGGGAGTTTTTTTTTGAGGTAGTTGAGGATACGCTGTTCTTTTTTACCAAAGCCGCTAAAGACGATTTCCAGTCCGAGTTTTTGGTGGAAATCCAGGGCGGTTTGGGCGAAGTATTCGATGGGCCATAGTCTTCGCATAGAGGGAGTAGAGAGGAGGTGATTTTGGATTTGGAAGCAGCCGGGGTGTAGAAGAGCGAAGGGTTGATTTTGTAGGAAGGGGTATTGGTGGAAAAAATCTTGGATACGTTTTTTTTCTTTTTCTGCGAAGTGGATTTCCATTTCTTGGCTGGTGGGGGCGACGCCGAGAGGTTGGAGACGCCAGAGGGTATGTTCTACGATATGGAAGGGGGTTTTGGGGATAGGGATATCGGATTCTTGTTGGGGGAAGAGGTAGGGGATATTGGTTTTATGGAGGAGATGGAGATATTTTTTTTTATGGGAAAAGAGGATGGCGAGTTCGAAGTTTTGTTTTTTGAGTTGTTGAATCAATTTTTTTTGGCTAAGAAATCGGGTGAGGTAGAAGCCTTTTTGATCGTAGGCATAGATATTTTCGATGAGTGGATGGTATTGCAGGACATTTTGGGAGTAGGTGGAGGCGACGTAGCTTAGGTGAGTGTGGGGGTATTGGTTATGGAAGCTGCGGATGGCGGGGGTGGTGAAGAGGACATCGCCCACGCGTCCTGCGCGGAAGAAGAGGACGTTGTGGATTTTTTTTTCTTGGAGGAGGGTTTGGATTTTGTGTGGGTTAGAGGGTTTCATTTTTATTGTTTCCAATAGGCGGGGTGGAAGAGGATGATCAGGGTAAAGATTTCCAGGCGCCCTAGCAGCATACATAGGCTTAGCCAGAGTTTCCCTAGTTCTGGGATGGTGCTAAAGTTTAGGGTTGGGCCGACTTGTCCGAGTCCGGGGCCGATGTTATTGAGGGTGGCAGCGGTGGCGGAGGTAGCGGTGAGGATATCCACACCTAGGGCGCTTAGTAGGAGGCTGCTGAGTGCGAAGATGAGCAGCCAGAGGCAGAATAGTCCCATGACGGCTTCTAAGATTTTTTCGCTCACTCCTTTTTGGTTGATGCAGATGGGGCGCACGGCATGGGGGCGGAAGGTTTTTTCAATTTGGTGGTAGATGATTTTAAAGACGATCATCCAGCGCACCACTTTGATTCCGCCGCCGGTGGAGCCGGCACAGCCGCCGATAAACATTAGCAGCAGCAGAGCTATTTTGCTGAAGGGTGGCCATTGGGCGAAGTCGGCGGTGCCGTAGCCGGTGGTGGTTTGGATGGAGACCACTTGGAAGGCGGCGTGGCGGAGGTTTCTCCAGAGGTTGGGGTGGTAGCTGAGGGTGAGGTTGAGGGTGATGAGGGTGGTGAATAGGAGGAGGATAAGGATATAGGTTTTGAATTCGCTATCTTTGAGGAAGATATTTTTTTCTTTGTAGAGGAAGTGGTAGTAGAGGGAGAAGTTGGCGCCTGCGAGGATCATAAAGACGATGATCACTATTTCGACGGCTACGCTGTTGTAGTGGGCGATGCTGGAGTTTTTGGTGCTAAATCCTCCGGTGGCTAGGGTGCCGAAGGTGTGGCATAGGGCATCGAAGAGGTTCATGCCGCAGAGCAGTAGAAGGAGGGTTTCTAGGAGGGTGAAGGCGAGGTAGATTTTGAGTAGGGCGAGAGCGGTTTCTTGGACTTTGGGTTTGAGGACATCGGCCTCGGGACCGGGTACTTCGGAGCGGAAGAGGATTCGGCCTTCCACGCCTAGGTAAGGGAGTATGGCCAGAAACAGCACCACGACCCCTAGGCCGCCTAGCCAGTGGGTAAAAGATCTCCAGAAGAGAATGGACTTTGGTAGGGCTTCAATGTTGGTAAGGATGCTGGAGCCGGTGGTGGTAAAGCCGGAGATACTTTCGAATAGGGAGGAGATAAAGGAGGGGAAGGCTTTGCAGAAGTAGAAGGGGATGGCGCCTAGGATTCCGGAGAGGATCCAGATGAGGCTAACGATGAGCAGTCCTTCTTTTTTGGAGATATGGAATTGCTCCCGGCGGCTGTAGCCGAAGCCCCAGCAGAGGAGGCCTACGAGGAGGGTAGAGGCAAAAATGGTAGCAAAGACTACGCCTTGTCTCCATTCTTGATGGGCGAGGGCGATACCTAGGGGGGGTAAGAAGCAGCAGGAGTAGAAGATTAGGTATCCGCCGAGGGTGTAGTTGATGGAGGAGAATTTTACCATATTTTTATCCTTTTGGATGGATAGGGATTAGGCGATTTAAGGGGGAAGAGTAAGGGGGCGAATGGTTTTGTTTTTGGAAAAAGGGTTTTTGGGGTGGTTTTTAGCATAGCATTTTTCGGATAGCTTCGATATTTTGGGGTAGGGTGATCAGGATCACCACATCGCCGGCTTCGAGGGCGTCTTCGCCTTTTGGTACGAAAACGCTTTCTCCCCGCAGGATAGCGCACACTAGGGTGCCGTCGGGGAATTGGATTTCTTTGAGGGTTTTTCCTTTTAGAGGGAAGTGGTCATCGGTGTAGATTTCGAGGACTTGTGCTTTGTTGTAGTCTTGGAGGGGGTGGACGAGGATATTGCGGTTTTTGATGAATTCCAGAATGACTCTTGTGGTATTGAGGCGTGGGTTGATCACATTGGAGATGCCTAGTCGTTCGAGGACATTTTTATATCCGGGGCGGTGGACGACGGTGATGATATTTTTCACTCCCATATCTTTGGCGAGGAGGGAGGCCATGACATTGGTTTCATCTTCATTGGAGGTAGCGATAAAGAAGTCGGCGGATTCTAGATTTTCTTCGTGGAGGAATTCGTAATCGGTGCCATCTTCGCATAGGACGAGCACGCCGGGGAGTTCTTGGGCGATTTTTTTGCTTTTTTGGGGATCTTCTTCGAGGAGTTTGATATTGAATTTACGCATGGCGAGCATTTTGGCCACAATGCGTCCGATGCGTCCACCGCCTAGGATAAAGGCACTTTGGTGGCGTTGGAAGAACCAGTTTAGGATTTTCATTCCGAGGGTTTGTTCTAGGTTTTCGATGGCCAAGGTTTCGCCGATGATGAAGAGTTCATCGTTTTCTAGGATTTTATCGTTGCCGCTGGGGATAAGGATTTCATTGTTGCGTATGATGGCGCCGATTAGGATATTGCGGGGGAGGTGGATTTTGTTGAGGGGGGAGTTGAGGTAGCGGAAGGTTTTATCCACTTTAATTTTTTTGATTTCGATATGGCCATCGGCGAGGGTTTCGACGGCGCTGGCGCCGGATTCTCCGACGTGGTAGGTGATTTCTAGGCCAGCGATAATTTCTGGGCAGACGATGAGGTCTAGACCTAGTTTGTTGCGATAGAAGGTTTTTGTGGCTTGGAAGTAGAATTCTTTTTTCAGTCTTGCCACGGTGGTGAGGGAGGTGAGATTTTTGGCGAGGAGGCAGCTGAGCATATTTACTTCGTCGTTGTTGGTGACGGCGAGGAGGAGGTGGGTATTTTCGATATCTGCTTGCTTTAGGATGGAGAGGTCTGCTGCGTTTCCCTCAATGGTTTGGACATCGCAGATTTCTTCGAGGTGTTCTAGTTTTTCTTTGTTTTGATCGATGACGATGATGTTATGGTTATCTTTTGAGAGTTTTTGGCTTAGGTTGCAGCCAACTTCGCCGGCGCCTAGGATGATTACATTCATGGGCATTATATAGGCAAAAATTTTTTGGCAAATTTGGCCAGAAAATTATGCCTATCCTCCAAATAGTCCGGGGATGAATGAGGAAAACCTACAGTTTTATGTTATTCTTTGTTGATATCTCCTAGATCTTTCAAAGGGGTATTTCGCAAGTTTACACCTTCTCCTGATTTTTCATTTCTCCAGTTTACTGGAATATCCGAACCTCCACTTGAGTCATAGTGAACATGTTCTTCACTGTGTTTTATCCCTTCCACAAAGGTTCCATCTTTGCAATTTGCCCGCCACCAATTTTTTTCTTTAGACATTTTCAATACCTTTCTTTAGAAAGCATACGAAGACACTTTACCATCCACGTTTTTGGTATTGGATTAAATTTATTCGTTTTTTGTAGGAAGTCAACTTTTTCAGATGGATAGACGGTTGTGTTGTGGGAGTTTTTATTTCTCAATTTGCTGGATTTAGTTTTTAGGCTTTCATGGATTGTTTTTTTGGGGGGGATTTTGTTTGGGATGGTTTTTTTTGGATTTTTGGCGTTCTCGCATCATTTCAAAGATTTGGGAGCGTTGTTCGGGGTTTAGGGTGAGGGTAAGGTGGTTAAATTCGCCTCCCATTAGCCATTCGCCGCCATCGATAGGGATACAGGCGCCGGTGATATAGGCGCTATAGGGGCTCATGAGGTAGGCGCATAGGTTGGCGAGTTCGTGGTGTTTTCCGAAGCGTTTGAGGGGAATTTTGGTTTTGGCGAAGTCTTCCATACCTTCGGGCATTAGTTTTTCCCAGGCTCCGGGGGTAGGGAAAGGGCCGGGGGCGACGGCGTTGATACGGATTTTATATTCTGCCCATTCCACGGCGAGGCTGCGGGTCATGGCGAGGACACCGGCTTTGGCGCAGGCGCTAGGCACGACGAAGGCGGAGCCCATCCAGGCGTAGGTGGTGGTGATGTTGAGGATATTGCCGCCGGTGTTTTGTTGGATCATTTTTCGTCCGGCGGCCAGGGTGGCGTGGAAGGTTCCGTTTAGTACGATATCGACGATGGTTTTGAAGCCATTGGGGGAGAGTTTTTCGGTTTGTGCGAGGAAGTTGCCGGCGGCGTTGTTGATGAGGCCGGTGATTTTTCCGAAGGTTTGGGCGGTGGTTTCCACAGCTTTTTCTACAGCTGGGAAGTCCCGCACATCGCAGGGGAGGGGGAGGATATCTTCTGAGGGGCGGTTGGTGGCGTTGGTGATTTCTTGGGCGGCTTCTTCTAGGACGGATTGGCGTCTGCCTAGGATGGTGATTTTGGCGCCGAGTTGGGCGAGGGTTTGGGCCATAGATTTGCCCAGGCCGCTGCCGCCGCCGGTGATGAGGATAACGTCTTGGCTGAGGGGTTGTCCTTCGAGCATGGTTTTCTCCTAAATGAATGGGGTTATATGGCAATAAGGGTGGATAAAAATTTTAGTTCTAGATCCGCTTGTTTGTCGGCTAATCTTCAGGTTGTTTTTGGATCGAATCATTTTAGAAGCTAGCAAGATGTTGGCTCCATGTTCGGAGTTCTGGTTGGGGAGGTTTAGAGGTATACGGGCATGGAGGGAGAGTATGGAGCGGGCTGGTGTAGGGAGTGGGATTTAGTCTTTGCAAAAGAGTTTTTTTAATTTTTTCCAGAGGCTTTTTTTCTTTGGTTGTTTAAAGAAATCCTTATATTTGTAGTGTTGTGCGTCGAGGAATTCCAATGTATTTTTGGCAGCGGCTTGTTCTGCGATTTTTTTTCGTCTACCGCTTGCGCGCTGTTCCATGAAGATTCGATCGCCTATTTTTACAACCGCTTCGAAGACTTTACGGTGGTCGGGTCCTTGGGTTTTTACAATGTTGTAGACGGGTGTAATTCCGAAATTTTTTTGACAGAAGTCTTGCAGAGCGGATTTATAATCGTCTCTATGGATATCTTGTTGGTATTGTAGGACGATTTCTTTTAAGTGATCCAGCACAAATTTTTTTGCTTTAGGATATCCTTGATCCAGGTAGATAGCTGCGACGATAGCTTCGAAGATATTGGCGAGGATAGAGGTGGGGAGTTTATCGGCATTGAGCCCTGTTCCTAGGTAGCAATATTGTCCTAGATTTAGTTGGAGGGATATTTTGGCCAAGGTTTTTCGGCTTACGATAGCGGAGCGGAGTTTGGTTAGTTCCCCTTCGTTGTAGTGGGGGAATTTTTGGTACAGATATTCTGTGGTGATGAGGCCGAGCACGGAGTCGCCCAAGAATTCGAGTCGTTCGTTGGACACTCCATTGTGGTAAGCGGAGGAGTGTGTGAGGGATTCTTCTAAGATTTTGGGGTTAGAAAATTGGATACCCAACAGTTCTTGGCATTTTTTTAGTTTTTCATTTTCCATGGTTTTGCGGTTATACCAATTCTGAACTTAGGCGGCTGCAGAGTTCCACGGCGCTTAGGCAGACGGAGGAGGCGAAGGAAAAATCTATATTTTTTTGGCTATGTTGTCCCAAATCTCCCACGCTTTGGATATGGTCGAGTAGTAGAAAGGTAGCGGGGGAGATTCTGGTTTGTCCTGCTTTTCTTTCATCGCACATCAGGCGGAGCAGGTAGCATTGTTGACTGAGTTTATGGGGGATTTTTCCGCTAGGGGGGTTGAGTTCTGGGGGATTTCCTTCTTTATCGGGGCGTTTCCAGGCGGTGCTCCAACTATTTGGGATTTGGCCGTTGGGGAGTTCTTTTTGCCAGATGAGTTCAAAGGCGCGCATGGTGATACTTCTCATCCAGACCAGGGCGAATTTGGGTTGGGGGTGGAGGTCACGGATAGCTTTTTTTATGTAGTTTTTGAGTTCTGGATCCAGGTGAGGGATTTGTTCGAGTCGGAGTTGTAGGACGGTTAAAAAATTTTTTTCATATTCTTTTTCTTTTTCGAAGGCATCGTAGAGGAAGGAGAGGGTGGATTTACTTTTTTGGGCATGGTGGGCCATCAATCGGCAGGCAAGGCGGACTTTATCTTCGGTGAGACGGATTAGTCCGCGTATTTGTAGATTTTCTATTACTGAAGCGCTTAATTTTTTTTGGTTAACCTCACCTTGTTCGGCGACATATAAGAAACTTTTTTGTTCATTAGCGGAGCAATCTTCCCAGATTTCATCGAGGTAGTCGCGATATTCTTCTAAAATTTTTTGGGAGATATTTTTTAGGTGTCGTTTTTGGACTTTTTGCGGCGGGTTATGCTCAAGATAGATTTTTTTGGCTATGCAATTTGCTAGTATTGGAATCCCGCCCGTCCACTGTTTAAGATGCCGGAGAGCATCTGGAAAGAAGGAAATATTTTTTTGGCGCAGCGGTTCCAAAAAATCTTGCCAATCTTGGTCAGTTTCCAGCGGCCTTAAGGAGATGGGGGTTTCGTAGAAAATGTTCCAGAAGTCTGAGGTTCGAGAATCCGGGCAGGCGCACAGCTCCCGCAATCTGCGGCGGCTTGCGGTGACCAGGCACAGACTGGAGTATTCCGCTAAACTGCGCAAGTTGTCCCATAGATTGCGGCTCATTTTGCGCAAAATTTCATCCATTCCGTCTAAGATTACTAGGATTTTTTGTTTTTCTTCTTCTAGAAGTTCGAAGATAGAGCTTAGGTTTTGAGCTAGATCGCCTTTGACATTTTTGAGAACTTCTGATAGTTCTTTGTCGACTTTTTCCAAGCACGCAGCCAAGCCGTAGAAAAAATTCTCATAAAAGTTTTGATCATTTTCTAGGAATTTTTGACGAATATCCCAATAAAAAACGGACGAATAATGGTTTGTGTTTTTCTGAAAGTATTTTACAATTTCCCTTAGAAAGATGGTTTTGCCTATGAATTTAGGTCCAATAATGGAGATATGATCTGGTGTTATTTTGCAAAGGTGTCGTATTGCTTTTTGTAGTAGGTCTTTGCGCCCCATGAGGGGTGGGTGGGGTTTTTTTAAAATTTTGTAGGGGATTTCTTGTTCGTTTATTAGCATTTTCAGTTAATTATTATGTTAAAAATTTTTCTCTACATTCACGCTGAGCTCTTCTTTGGATATCCAGTCTATCGATGTGCTTTTTTAGCCATCGGCTCATCAAGGGCACCGCCAGTTTATAGGAGGGTATGGAGGTGGATTTATCCAGTTTTATCAGCTCCAGCTCCCGCAAAAAATCCAGGTCATCTCCTAGGCTTTGGTCCATACTAAAGAGTATTCTATATTCTAAAAGTTTGGATTCCAATACTTCGATGCTAGCGCGCTCGAATGAATAGGAGTAGTGATCTATCAAGCATAGCAGGAGCCTTCTTCTTTCTGTGGCGGCGTAGTCCCAGAGGGTGCGAAAGTGTTCGTTATCTAGGATCATTTCTTCTGCCGCTTCTTCCACCATTCGGAGGCTAACGTAGGTTTCATTGCGTTGAACGCATTGCTCAAAAATCCTATTGCAAAGGGACTGGATCAAAAAAGGTTGACATGCGCACAGGTCCACCACGTGATCGCGAGCTTCGGGGATAAATACCAGTCGCCCTTGGACGGGGTTTGTGACCAGCTGTTTGGCTTCTTCCCGCTCCAAAGGGTCTAAGCCAATGCGATATCCTAGCCCAAACAAGGCTGACCAGTATTCTTCTCTTAGGCGTTTTAAGCGGCGTGATCCGGAGAGTATTCCAGAAAAATTTTTATAACGATGGAAGAGGTATCGGATATTTTGGGGGACTTGTGGGCTGGTTAGGCCATGGTCAATTCCTTCTTGCAATTTATCGAACTCGTCCAACATTAAAAGAATCTTTTTGGGAGAGATCAACTCCAACCAGAGGGCTAAGAGGTCTTCAAAGCGCTCAAAATAGCGCCCTTGGTTGAAGTATTCTAGCAAAATTTTGGCAAGAGAGAAGCGAAAGAAACGCCCTCGTTTTAAATTTGGATAGCCCGGTACCATAGGGGAAAAGCCATGTTTGTAGAGAGTGGTTGCTATTGTTTTGGCAAGGATATAGTAGATTTCTTTGGTGTGGATACCTGAGAGTTTGCTATCTCCTTCTGCGCCTTGAAAAGAGCAATAGACAGGGATCCAGTTGGGCAGATTTTGGTAGTTTTCTAAATATTTTAGAATAGAGGATTTTCCTGTTCGTCGGTTGCCTTCCAGTAGAATGATATTGGGCTGTTCCCCCATCAGTTGGCAAGTGATATTTTGCAAAACTTTTTTACGTCCAAAAAACATTTCTGGGCGATCGACCGGTGAACCTACAATGTAGGGGCTAACTCCTAGGTTGGTGGATGGGTTCTGGGCGGCCGAGTTTGCCACTAGAAAGGATGCTTTTAGGCAGCGTAGAGTTTTTTTGCCATCAAATTGGCGAAAAGAGGCTTTAAATTCTAAAAAGTGCTCTCCTGGAGGCAGTTTGGGCAGATGGAGAGGCCAGAGAAGTTCTTGTTGTGATAACAGGATGCGCCGTTTTACTTCGCTTTGGTATGGTGAGGTATGCACTCGGAACTGATAGAGAGGAAGAGGGGAGTTATTTCTAAAGTGCAAGATTACCTCTTTTTCTCCCTTTAGGATGCAAGGTTCTACTTTAACCTCAAAGTCCAATTGATTCAACAAACTTTGCTTTTCTTCTTCTAAACTTTTTTCTAAAAGGTGGTTGATGGCTTCCATTTGTCGAAGTGCCCAAGGATTGAGCTCGGGCCGCATTCGTTGCTCATCTAGCAATGCGGACAGTTTTTCCAAGGTAGAGCGCAAGAGCTCTAGTTTGGCTAGGCGTTCGGCGCCAGGTGGAAATTCAAAGGCGATGCTCATTTCCTCTAAAAGGAAGGTGGTTATGGATAGCCATTTTGTTAGATGATTTTCGGGCAATTTCCCCTGGTCTAGGTATTGTTTCCATCGCCGAAATGCCTGAAACAGGGCGTAGAGAATTTGGGCCTGATTTTTATTTTTTTTATCATATCCTGAAATAAATTGACGAACAATGGGATCATACATTAGAAATAATTTGAATTTACCTAGATCGCCTTCGGATAGCATTCCCACTAAGAACCACGCTGCATCCGCTTCTCGGCTCAAATCCAATCCAACTGCCATTTGAAGGTGCTGAGGAGGGACAGGTACGAGCAACTTCTGCAGTTCCTCCAAGCCCTCATTTTTATTTGTAAATCGAGCGCGATGGGAGTCCAACCATTCCCGGTACGGTTCAGAGGCCAAGAGCTTCCCTAAAAATCTAGCGTTTAATTTTTTTTCTAGGCGGATTCCCCATATTCCCTCACCTGCTATGCAATTGACCCTTTCCTCGCCTACCAGCGCCAATCTCAGCTGACTTTTGGAGAAAGCCAATACAATATCATTTGGTTCCAGATGAGGTTTTATTTTTTTTTCTATCAAGATTCTTTTTTCTATAAAAACTTTTGGAGATCCAATGAAATACGTCGATCCTTCGAAGTCTAGGTCCGATGGGCGGATCACCCCCACAGCCTCCTCGCCTCTGCTAGATAAATCCTCACTGGAAAGACCTACTCCATAAAAAATTTCAGCCAATTCTCCCAATGGATAGACCTCTATTTCTGGATCCCTTTTGCAGAGATGCTCTAAAAAAGAATCCAAAAACCTCACTTCCATAGGCGTTAGAACTCACTTTTATACCAAATTTCCTGGATTTGAGAAATCACAGATAGAGCGATTTCCACCGGCCCTTTGCCTCCAAGGTTTAGGCCTGCCGGGCTAAAAAATTTCTGGAGTTTTCTCTCTATTCCTAGTTCCTGCAACAAACGCTTAGCACGGCGCTTGGAGCTAACCATTCCTACGTAGAATGCCTCGCTTTGCAGTAGTACTGGCAGGTATACCCGGTCCGCTAAATAATTATGGGTGGCTAACACCACAGCGGCATATGGACCGAGGTGAAGTTTTTTAGGGACGCTGGACCAGTTGACAAAATGCTTCTCCACATGCGCAAATTTTTCGTCGTTTAAGAGCTTTTTTCTATGGTCATAGAGTTTGATTTTCCATCCCAAGGGCTGTGCAAAGTCCACAAGCGCATAGCTCTCTGGCGATATGCCGAATATATGAAGCGAGCGAGGATAAAAGGCCTCCAGTAAAACCCAGCCATCCTTTTCCCATTGCGGTAAGGGCAGCGCTATCGTCCTTTTTGCCTTATTTTTTAGCATTTCATAAAATTTTTTAATCTTTCCTTCCTCTGTCCGTATTTCGTCCCCACACCAAGCCATTCGAAGGGGGGCTGAATTTCTATTTTCCTCTCTCCAGAAGAGCGCCATATATCCTACCTCTTCTTTTTGCCAACATTGTTCCCCGAACTCCAAAGGGTCGATTTTCCCTTTGGACGGAAGTGGCTCCAATAGAATTTCCAATTTTCCCCCGCAACCTGTCCCAAATCCAAAGACAACTTCTTTTTCATCCTCCATATCGTAGGAAACAATCCTACTCGTTCGGCTTTGGAGTACTTCTTCAGCTTGGGAGACTAAACTCTCATCTACGCACCCTCCACCGAGGGTGCCGCATAAAGTCTTTTTTTTTTCAATGAGCATTTTAGCCCCAACGGCTTGGTAGCTTGAGCCTATTTTGCGAAGAAGTGTGGCTAAAACCAAGGTTTCGCCTTTGTTTTGGGCTTTGCGATATTCCAAAAACATCTTTCTTCGTTCGCCCAGCATTTTTAAATCCTAATAACCTGCTCTGCTTCTCTCGATAGCGCTTCGTTTCTGGACATAAATTTTCAGCTATTGTTGCTTTCCTACTTCTATTTTGTCGAAATACTGTGTTTTTGCAAGACTATCCTAGGAATATCTTCTATCATTTTCCTTAGATTTGTAGCTCTACTTTTTAGGGGTAAGGAAAGGCGGGATTAGAAAATATGGTCTTTTATTTAGCAAATAATATGCCAAAATTTCAATTTGAAGATTGGCTTTTTAGTTTCTTGATAAAAACTATTCCAAATCTTGGTTTTCCCTCTTATTTTGATAAAGTGTCCCAAAATAGGACATGGTTACTTTAAAGATTTTTACTAAAATCTCGATGTTCAACGGGGATAGATTGTATATTTCTGCAATTTCTAACCCATTGAAAACAAAAAAGATGTATGATTTTTTGTAAAATTTTTATCAAAAAAGAGAAAAAAGGAACAGTTTTTGCTAGTACCTTTTCTTAACATAGGGTTTTCTTCCATCCTCTCCCCCTCGGGAGGCGGGTCGGAACAGGGGAGCTTGGAGGAAGAAAACCCACTTTTCCACTCTAAAGTGCTAAGCTATCATCTCTAACTCTAATTAGCTTTAGTACTAGGTGAGGATATTATACTATAATACCCCCACCCTGGGTGGGGAAGTCTTTATAGGCCAACTTAACTTACATTCCGAAAGCTCAGATAGAAAAAGAAGAAAATGCGATTAAAGATTTTTTTCAAACTATCCGAAAGCTCAGATAGGAAGACTTTGTTTATATTTTGAGTGGTTGGATTCTTCGATCTTTTTATGGTATTTTTCTTCTCCACAGATGGGAGAACAGGCCAATGGGCAAGTTTAGGTATGTTTTTCTTATGGTTTTGACGGGCGTTTTGTTGGGGATTTTGCTGGTCCAAAAGCATATTGAGTGCATAGAGTTGGGTTATGAAATTAGTAATCTTCGCAATCGGTGCTATCAGCTCCGAATTCAGAAGCGCAGATTGGAGGCTATATTTGCGAGGGAAACCGAGCCTGAGTTTTTATGGAGACGTTCTAAACTGATGGGGCTGAATCTCATTCAAGATCCAAAATCCCTTTCTTTAGCACATGCGAAGCCTAGTGGAGTGATGGATTATGCACAGGAGTAGAGAGCATCGGGTTTTACAAAGGGCCAATATTTTTTTAGCGATGGTGGCCATCTTTTTTTTGTTACTTGGTTTTCGTTTGTTTTATCTTCAGATTTTGCAGCATCGGAAATACAAAGCTCTTGCTTATCGTCAGCAGTTTCGCAAAATCCCCCTTTTTCCTCATCGGGGTGATATCTTGAGTTCGGATCAAAAGCTTTTGGCTAGATCAATTGAGATCAATTCGTTATTTGCAGTGCCAAAGGATATTTCAGATAAAAAGAAATTGATTTACCAGCTTTCGAAGTATCTTCCGTTTACCAATGATCAGAAGGAGCGTCTTCTTCAGAGGCTTCAGGATTATAGATATCGCAATTTTGCCTGGATATGGAGGCGTTTGGATGATCGCACTTATCAGAAAATTAAGGCTTTACATTTGGCGGGTATAGGATTTGAGAAGGAGTTTCGTCGCTACTATCCCAATGGTAGACTTGCTTGTCATGTTTTGGGGGCTACGGATATTGACGGAAATGGTTTGGAAGGGATTGAAAAGGTTTTTGACAGAGAGTTGAAAGGGAAGATGGGGTTTCGGGTAGTAGGGATTGATGCTTTGGGGAGGCATCTTAGGGAGGATTTTCATCAAACGATTTTACCAAGAGATGGGAAGAGTGTACAGCTTACGATCGATAGCATTATACAGAGTAAGGTGGAAAGAGAACTCCAGCACTTAGCAGCTCGTTGGAAGCCTAGAGGTGCCTGTGCGGTGGTGTTATCTGTAAAGGATTCGCAGGTATTGGCTCTTGCTAGCTGGCCTAGCTTTGATCCAAATCACATTCAGGATTCAGAAAAGGAGGCTTTACGAAATCGTGCTATTGTGGATTATTATGAACCGGGTTCGACTCTCAAGCCATTTGTGGCTTTGAGTGCGGTTTTAGAAGGTGTGATGCAGTTTGAGGATGCGATCTTTTGTCACAATGGTACATTTCGTTTTGGTCCTCGCACCATTCGGGATACTCATCCATACGAGTGGCTTAGCCTTTCTGAGGCTATCGTCAAATCCAGCAATATTGCTCTTTCTCAGGTGGGGGTTAGGTTAGGGGATAAGAAATTGAGGGAGTATATTCAAAGTTTTGGTTTTGGAAAAAAGACGGGGATTGAGTTACCTGGAGAGGAGGAAGGCAAGCTTACTTCCATGGAGAAATGGGGGTTTTACACCACGACCTCTGTGTCTATGGGATATGAAATCGGGGTGACGTGTCTTCAGCTTGCCAATGCTTATGCAGCTATGGTCAATGGTGGGTATTTACACAGGCCGATATTGGTGAAGAGGGTTTATAAAAATAGCAAGGTGGTTTATGAGGCTCGCCCGAGGCTTATTCGTCGGGTTTATCAGCGCCCAGAATTGACCAAAAAAATATTGTTGATTTTAGAATCCGTTGTTGAGGAGGGGACGGCGAAACTTGCGAAGATTTCCGATTATCGGTTGGGGGGGAAGACCGGTACAGCTAGGCGAGCTTCTCGCAAGAGACGGGGGTATTCTGGGAAGTACCTTGCATCTTTTGTAGCTGTGGCGCCTATTTCTTCGCCTGAAATCGTTGTAGCTGTTATGGTGGATTCTCCTACGGGGGCGATTTACGGAGGGGTTGTGGCGGCGCCGAGTGCTGCAAAAATTGCTCACTCCACACTAGCGTATTTAGGTGTTCAGCCAGATAAAATCTTATCTACACAAACTCATTCCAATTGAGGGAATACGTTGATGCAGGAAAAAACATTAGAGGATTTTCTCCGACATATGGTAGGGCAGGTTTACGGTGTTTTTGACAGGAGGGCGCCCATTACGGGGTTATGCTTTGATTCCAGAAAGGTGCAGGAGGGCAATATTTTTTTCGCTTTAAAAGGGACGAAAAGGGACGGCCATCGTTTTGTTTCAGAGGCCATTTTACGAGGTGCTTGTTTGATTGTTAGCGAGAGAAAGTTATCCGGGGATCATCCTTCTTTGTTGGTAGAAAATACTCAAGTTGCTCTTGCTCAGGCGGCTGCTTGGTTTTATGGCTATCCTACCGATCGGCTTTATACTGTAGGGATTACGGGCACAAATGGAAAGACGACCACAGCTTTTCTTTTAAGGGCTATGTTGGAGTTTGCCGGTTTTCCTACTGCGCTGTTGAGTACTGTGGAATATCGTTTACCTACGAGTGTTCAGGTTGCCACTCATACTACCCCGGATGCTATTGCGATTCAACGGTTGGCTTATCGGTCTTTGCAGGAGGGGGCAGAATGTTTTGTGATGGAGGTTTCCTCGCACTCGATTGATCAGAATCGCGTAGAGGGGGTGGATTTTGATGGTGCAATATTTACCAATCTTTCTGGGGATCATCTGGATTACCATAAAAGTATGGAGGGATATTTTCGGTGTAAAAACAGGCTTTTTCAAAAACTTAGATCAGGTGCTTATGCTATTTTAAATGCGGACTTTATTCTTTACTCCCGGCAGCGAAGGTGTATTCGGGTTCCGGTATTTTCTTATGGTTTGCGTTCTTCCTTTTCTGATTTTAGGGCTTCTCACATTCAGCTGGGGTTGGGAGGAAGTCAATTTTTATTGAGCACACCGAAAGAAAATGTACATATTCGCACAAACCTTATTGGGTATCATAACGTTCAAAATATTTTAGCGGCCGTTGCGTGTGCTTGGCAGCGGGGTGTTTCTATGCGGTATATTCAGGGGGCTATAGAGAATTTTTCCGGCGTACCTGGCAGGCTTCAGGTGGTCCCTCACCGTGGGGATTTTTATATTTTTGTGGACTATGCACATAGTGATGATTCTCTTAGGAAGGTGCTTTCCTGTCTTTATCGGCTTAAGAGGCGGCGGATTATTACTGTTTTTGGTTGTGGAGGTGATCGGGATGCTACCAAGCGTCCTCGGATGGGAAGGGTGGCTAGTCAGTATAGTGATTTGGTCATACTTACCTCGGACAATCCTCGAGGGGAAGATCCGCTTTCCATTATTCGGGATATTCAGATGGGGATTTGGGGGAAGCGGTATTTGGTGGAGGTGAACAGGCAGGAGGCGATAGGGAAGGCGATTTCTTTGGCTCGGAGTGGTGATATTGTTTTGATTGCTGGGAAGGGGCATGAGAATTATCAGGAGGTGCAAGGCAGAAAGATTTGGTTTGATGATTTTCAAATTGCTTTGGAGCTTACTCGTTCTAAAGCTGCTTAGGAATAGGTTAAGAGAGTAGTTATCTATAGCCATTTTTATTTTTAAGGATAAACATTAGGAAGTGATCGATGGAGCCACTTTCTCTTGAGAAAATCTGTGATGTGTTGCAAGGTAGGCTGCTTCATGCTTCCATTTCACCCAAGAAGATTTGGATTGAGAATATTTTCACAGACAGTCGTCGGCCTATTTCGGGGGGGCTTTTTTGGGCTTTAGAGGGGGAGCGTTGGGATGGGCATCAGTTTTTAGAGGAGGTTCAGGGAATGGCGAAGGCGGCGGTGGTTCATCGAGTACCTGAGGGGGTTTCTAGCGAGCTTCCTCTTGTGTTGGTGAGGGATACGGCTTATGCTCTTGGGGAGTTGGCTAGTTATTATCGTTCAAGTTTTTCTCTTCCGTTGATCGCTGTTACTGGTTCCAATGGCAAGACCACCACTAAGGAGATGATAGGTTATTTGCTTTCTCGTTATGCTTCTACTCTGAGGAGTCCGCAGAGTTTCAACAATCGGATTGGGGTACCTCTTACATTATTTTCTCTTGAGCGTGGGACTTGTTTTGCTGTTGTGGAGTTAGGGGCGAGTGGTATGGGAGAGATTGCTCAGCTTTGCCGGATAGCTCGGCCCACGGCGGGGGTACTTACGTCGATTGCTCCGGCTCATTTGGAGGGTTTTCGGGATTTGGAGGGAGTGATGGAGGCAAAGGGGGAGTTATTAGAGTATTTGGAGGGGGCAGGTGGTCCGATTTTTATAAATGTGGACAATATTTATTGTAGGCGGATGGCATCTAGGTATTCGGGGGAGGTGATTGGGTTTGGGATTTCTCGGGAGGCTTCTATTCGGGCTTCTGAGCTCTCTTGTTCTTTTGATGGGATTCGATTTCGCTGTGGTTCGCATGTTGTTCATTTGCCTATGTTGGGTCGGCACAATGTGTATTGTGCTTTGGCTGCGATTGCTGTGGCTCAGTATTATGGTTTGCCTGCAGAAATTTGGAGTTCTTGGGAGGGGTTCCGGCCTCCTGGTATGCGTTTGCAGCCGGTTTGGAGGGGGGGGATTTGTTTTCTCAATGACGCTTACAATGCCAATCCTGCTTCTATGGTAGCTGCGATTGAGACTTTGGGGCGGTTGCCGGTGGTAGGGAGGCGGGTTTTGGTTTTAGGGGATATGCTTGAGCTTGGGGAGGATACTTGGCATTATCATCAAGAGCTTGCTAGGTGGATTGATGAGCGTTTTTCTGCTGTTTTTGTGGTAGGGAGGCACATGCAAGCGGTTGTGGAGGAGCTTCCGTCTTCGGTGGATTGGTATAGTTGCGGCACGGTTAGGGAGGTTGTGGAGTTGTTGGAGGGATTTCTTCGTCCGCAGGATGTTGTGCTTCTCAAGGGTTCAAGGCGGATGAAATTGGAGCAAATACTGTTGGATTTTGCTGCTTAGGGAAGGTTTTTAAAATTAGGGGATATGGAGTTTGGCGTTTCGGATTTTGGTATGGTCTTCGGTTTCGAGTATTCTTTTATAGTTCCAGAGGTGGTGGAAGCCGATTCCTTGTTCCGAGGGTGGGATAGGATGTAGGGAGAGGTTTTGGATGGAGGCGATTTTTGTGGAGTTTTTAGGTAGGAGGGTAAGAAGAACTTGAGAATTTTGGATTTCCAGTATGATTTTATGCCATTTGGTTAGGTTGGGAGTTTTCCATTGTTTAGGGTATCCTTCGAAATACATTTTATTTTCTTCAAAGACAAGGGTCAATCTTTTTCTTTTGTAGGGTAGGTAGAGTTTGAGAGCTTTGGTTTTTCTTTGATTCCAGAGGGGGATTTTCAGCTCAAAGGATAGTTTGTAGTGGTTGAGGTCTTTGAGGGGGTAGAGTTGTTTTTGGAATCGGATAGCGGTTTGAAGAAGTATGCCTGGTTTTTGGTTGGCCACCCAGGTGTTAGTTCCTTGTGGGGCCCAGGAGGAGCGGTGGGGGAGTATTTTCCAGAGTTGATTATCTAAGGGGAGAGTGAAGAGGGAAAAAGATTTTTTTTGCAGGGGGGAGTAATCCGTGGCTTCAGAGGCAAGTTTGGACTGGACGAGTTTTTTCCATCGTTTTAATTCGGTTTCATTTTCTTCAAAGACGAAGGAAATTTTGTAGCGGGGCTGGAAGATTTCTTCTAGGTAGTTATGGGCTTGTTCCCAGTTTTGGGCTTCTATGGTGGATTGGATACGGGAGTAGATAGCTTTGGCTTTTTCTTGGACGGGGTAGAGTTGAAAGAATTTCATTTTCTCATAGAGATCGATGGGGAATTTGGAGGGTTTTTGGCGAAGTTTTTTAAATACTTTTTGTGCTTCTTGGAAATAATTTTCCCAGGAGAGCATGGCGGCTAGGGCGATTAGATCTTGGGGCGTTTCGTTGTTTTCCCCTTGAATAAAAATGCGGTAGAGGTCAGTAGGGTGGATTTTGCTAAAATAGACATATCTTCCTCCGATTGTGTACCAATTTCCCTCATCTTTTAGGCGTCCAGAGAGGGTAAAATTCCCTTGGCGCAGAGAGGAGATGGTTGTGCCAACGCGGCGGCTCGCGTTTTTTTTGGCTTTTTCTAGGAACTTTTTCATCAGGCGAATGTATTGTTCATCTTTTTTAATGCGCTCTTTGAATTGGGGATAGTAGTTTTGGGTGGCTTGGCAAAGGCGCAAAGCTTCGGAGTATTCTCGGTTATTGATGGGGGGGTAGTAGGAATCTTTGACGGCGATATAGTATTCTTTTAGGCTTTCGTAGAGGGTTTTGATGCGTTTTCTTTCTTGGATTTTTCTTTGTTTTTCTTGAAATTTTTGTTGTTGTTTTCGAATGCGTTGAATTGCGGCATCAATTTTTTTCTCTAGATCTGGATAACCTCGGTAGGTGGAGTTGAGGATTTGGATGGCTTCTTGGAATTTTGGAGGTTGGAGTTGGGCGTAGAGGGAGGCTTTTTCTAGAGCAGTTTGAAATTCGTTTTCTGCTTTTTGTTTGAGGTGGCGTGATTTTCGATAAAGTTCTAGAAGTTTTTGGTAGGCGTTGGTATTTTGGAGGTAAAGGGGAAAGGTATTTTTGGCTTTTTGGAGGTATTTTTCGGCAGATTTGTAGAGTTTTTGGGAAAGGAAGCGTTGAAATTTTTGAAAGATGGAATTATATTTGGCGTGGGCGAGGTGATTTAGGCGTTTTTTGTATCCCTGCAGTTGTTTTTCCAGTTCTTGTCGGTAGGTGGGTTGGGTGGAGGTGCGAAGAAAGTCTTGTAAATTTTTGATGATTTCGGGGTAGTGTTCGGGTTGTTGGCGGTAGGCTTGGAGCATGGATTTTAGATTTTCGTATTCTTTTTTTTCCTGGGCTAGTTTTGGATTTTGTATGGATTTGGAGGAAGATGTGGTTGTTTTAGGGTTGGAGGCGCTTGAGGTAGGGTTGGAGGAGGTGGATTGAGAGCTCGGGGTGGGGTGGTGATTTTGTGTGGTTTTTGGGGTTGGGGAAGCTTTGGTTTTATCGGAGGAGCTGTTGGATGATTTTGGGGTATTTTTCGCAGAGCGGGCTGTGTTTTTCTTCTTAGGGGAGGGCTGAGTTTGCAAGAAGTAGAACCCGGCTCCCGCGCTAGCGAGGAGGAGGAAGGTGGCGAGGATCCAGGGGAGTGGAGAGGATTTTTGAGCAGGTTTTGAGTGTTTTTTTGTTTTTGGCCGTAGGTTTTTGTCTAGTTTGGTTTTAGAGCTTTTGAGGGGGGATGGAAATTTTTTCGTAGGTGGTGCGGGAGAGGGGTTTTGTTGAAGATCGGTAGAGGTGGATGGAGAGGGGATGGAGAGCTTGGTTTCTTTGGCTTCTTTTTCGGGTTCAAAGGTGATTTGGAGTTCTTCGGAGGTGAGCGTTTCTGCGGGGGATTCGGTGGAAGGGGGGAGGGGACCGTGGTGGAGAGGG
>RFKQ01000004.1 GCA_003694635.1 Planctomycetota bacterium | reverse complement strand
GGTTTTCCCCTACAACCCCTTCCCAAAAACTTTTCTCACTTTAGGGGAAAGGTTTTTCCCCTAAAAACCCCTTTCCTGAAACCCTTTTTAGAAAAAAGGTTTTCAGACTTTCCAAAAACTTTTTTGATTTAGGGGAAAAACTTCCCCCTAAATCCGCTTTTGGAGGAGAGCGAAAAATCAGCCCAAAAAGTAAACTTATCTTGACAGGGAAATACGGTTTGTTATAGTACTGTTTGAGAATGAGAAAAGGTTCTCAACAGAGTGATCCGATAAGGGAGAGCTGAAAGAACAGCGAGCAAAAGATGACGAATTTGAGGATTTATCTAGGCGAGGAGGAACGAGAGAGATGCGTTCTATAGCTAAGATTGGGCTGTGCATGGCAATGCTGTGTTTGTGGGTAGGCGGATGCAGCCAGGACAGCGGGGTGTATGAATACCGTCGCAGGAGAGCAAAGCACTCGTCCCCTAGCGGAAAAGCGGCGCGGAGCGGTGCGGTTTCTTCTACTCAGGGCGTCCCTTTCCACTGGAAGGTTCCCGCTGGTTGGCGGGTGGTGAAGCATCCATCTGCGATGCGGTTGGCAACCTTTGTAGTGGAGGGTCATTCGCAGGCGGAGTGTAGTGTGGTGTTGTTGAGAGGAAGTGGAGGATCGGCGCTTGGCAATGTCAATCGTTGGCGGGGGCAGATGGGTTTACCTCCCATAGATGCGGGTGCGTTGGCCTCTCACTTGCATCCTATTGAGATGGGGGGGGTGAAGGGGCAGTACGTGGTTTTGGATGGGGATTATCAGGCGATGGGTTCAAATCTTCGCCGGAAGGGTTATCGGATGATGGTGGCTTTTGCTCGCACACGGCAGGGGGCGTTGTTTGTGAAGTTTGTAGGGCCCAAGGCAGTGGTGGAGAGGGAGAGTGGGAAATTTCTCTCTTTGGTACGCTCCATTCATCCGGCGAGAGGGCACTTTCATGGAGCAAAGACGAGCGGAATGGCTGCGGCAAAGGCGTCCTTCAGGCCGTTGAGTTGGAAGGTACCTTCTTCTTGGCAGGTGGTGCCACCTCGCTCTTCGATCTACATTGGGGCCTTTCGGCCTCGGGACGGGGTGGAGGCCGAGTGCACGGTTTCCTTTTTTCCCCGTGGTGGTAGGGTGTTGGACAATGTCAACCGTTGGCGGAGGCAGATGGGGTTGGAGCCGGTATCTGAGGATAATTTGAAGCGCATTTCTATCGCAGGTTTCCAGGGTGTTTTGGTTGACCTCCAGGGGAATTATCGAGGAATGGGGATGGGAGCGGCCAAAAAGGGGTATCGCATGCTAGGTTTGATTTGTCCCACGGCCAAGGGGGTGATTTTTGTGAAAATGGTAGGACCTGCGGCAGTGGTTGGAAGAGAGAAGGGGGCTTTTTTAGCGTTTTGCCGCTCTCTGAAGGTAAGATAGGTGGTGGTGGAGTATGGAGTTTTTGAGGATTTTTTCGATTGGGTGATGCGATGAAGAAGAAAAAAGGTATTTTGAGCTTTTTGGCTTCGTTTTGGTTGACTTCGCTTTTGTTGGCTTTTCTGATGGTAATCACGGTATGGGGGACGGTGGCGCAGAAGTACCAAGGGTTATACTTGGCGCAGAAGACTTATTTTTCCTCTTTCTTTTTTGTGGCTCACATTGGCCCGGTGCCGTTTGCTCTTCCGGGGGGAATGACGGTAATGGGAGGCTTGTTTCTCAACTTGGTGGCGGCGTTTGTGGTGAGGTTTCGTTTTCGTTGGAATCAGTTGGGGCTATGGATTTGCCACGGGGGGATTTTTTTGATGTTGTTAGGGGGGGCATTCACTTATTTATTTTCGCAGGAGGGGAACATGGATTTGGTGGAGGGGGAGCAGAAATCGGCTTCTTCGAGTTATCACGACTATGAATTGGCGGTGATCCGGGATGATGAGGAGAGGGAATACGAGCGGATTTCGGTGATTTCTCAGAGCCGCTTGCATTCTGGTGAAAAGTTAGAGTTATCTTCCCTACCTTTTGGGATACGCATAGCGCGCTATTATCCCAATTGTTTGCCCGTAAATAAGGGGCAGATTATCACAGGGTTAAAGCCTCGTCCGTTGGAACCTCAGTATGAGAGGAACTTAGCGGGGGCAGAATTGGAGTTATTGTTGGAGGACAAACCGGCCTATCGTTTGTATGTGTTTTATAATATGCCTCAGTTTGTGAAGTTTCGGGGGAAAACGTATCAATTTCTTCTACGGCACCAGCAGTTTCATTTGCCTTTTACGCTGAGGTTAAAAAAGTTTATTAAGAAGGAGCATCCTGGCACGAATGTTCCTAGGCATTTTGAGAGCAAGGTGATGTTAATAGAGGGGGATAAGGTACGGGATGTACGGATTTATATGAATCACCCCTTACGCTATAAGGGGTACACGTTTTTTCAGAGCTCGTGGTATCAGGATTCTCAGGGGAGGTTGCACACGGTGTTGGCGGTGGTACGCAATCCGGCGGCAGCGGTGCCGTATATTTCGAGCTTGTTGATTTTATTGGGGATGCTGATTCATTTTACCCAAAAGCTGGTTCGATTTTTAGCTCGGACAGCCAAGCAAGATAGGGTTGTAGAGTTGACAAGTTAGTGTTAAGAGGTTTTGGAGGTGATGATGCGTCGATGGTTGATGGTGGTGTTGTGGGTGTTGGGTTTATCCGGTGTATTGTGGGCGGATATAGCGAAGATGCAAGAGGAGGTAAACTGGCGGGATTTTCAATCCATAGCCATCCAGCACGGGGGGCGTATTAAGCCGCTGGACACGTTTGCTCGGATTTTGCTCTATCAATTTTCTGGCCGGAGTTCTCTCAAGACTTCCGTAGGGAAGATTTCGCCGATTCAGTGGTTATTTTTAACTCTTTTTGATCCGGAGGTGGTGGAGGGGTATTCTTTGTTTTTGGTGGAGAATCCAGAGGTTTTAGAGGCGTTGGACTTGGATTATAAGAGGAGTCGGGACAGATACACCTACCGTTATTTCAAGCCGAAAATGGGGGTATTGCGTCGATTAGCGGTAGAGGCGCAAAGGGTGGAGAGCAAGAAGCGTACGTTGGTGCAGAAGCAGATTTTAAACCTTTACCACAATTTATTGACTTTTGAGGGATTGATTCATGCGTTGGATTTTGCTCGGCCTTTGCAGGCGCATTTTGATGTGATTGCCAAGCGTTTTGGAAAAGATTTAACTTTGTTGGATTACCAGCGTTTGTTGAAGCGGCAGTTTGGGGTTTTTGAGCGATTTCAGAGGAATTTCATCACCACCTTAGGAGTGGGGGAGAGGGAGGCTTTGCAGAGGGGGCAAATTCCTGCCAAACTTCGCTCTTCTTTAAAGAAAGCGAAGAGTGATCTCAGCAAGGAGAGCTATGTGGTGCACTTGGAGCGGTCTGTATTAAAGAATTTTTACGCTTCTTTGTTGTACGACCCTAGCAAGAAGCGCGGTTATTTGATTTTGGGGATGTTGGGGCAGAAGGAGGAGAAGCTGTACGTGTATGGATATCCCTTTCGCCGTCCGGAGCGCTTGGATCCTAGGTGGGAGTTAGGGGAGTTTTTGCGAGATTATTCGGTGCTGGTGCTGTTGGAGCAGGAGTTTCGACTTCAATTTAAGAGGGTGGCTGGTAGGATGGAGGGGGTGATGTATCGTTCGATTTTTGCGATTTTTCCGCCGTTGGACAAGAGCAAAGAGCTGTGGTTGTATCCGTGGGCTGTGTTTGAGAGCAAGTTAGCCCATGGGGATTTCAAAGTATATGGTGGATTGTTAGAGCGTTTTGCCAATTTGCAGAAAGCGTACAACCAGGAGGATTGGGCAGGGATCAATCGAGAGTTAAGGGAGTTAAAGGCGTCTTTGGTAGAGCTGGTCGAAGCGCGAGGGGAGTACAAGAAGATACCGTTGGAGCTTCGTTATTTTCGCCATCAGCCTTTTTTCTGGGCGCTGTTGGGGTATATTGTAGCTTCTTTGCTTTGTGCTCTCTCTTGGCTTGGTATAAAAAGGCGGTTTTTCTACCGAATAAGTTTGGTGGCCTTGGCGGGAGCGTTTGCAATTCACACGTATGGGATAGGACTGCGGATTATGATCAAGGGGCGTCCGCCGGTATCGACGCTGTACGAGTCGGTATTGTTTGTAGGGTGGGTATGCGTGGCGTCATCTTTTGTGGTAGAGGGGATATTTCGGCGCCGTTTTCCTACGATTGGTTTGGGAGGTGGGGCATTAGTGGGGTCGATTTTGATGTTTGTGGCCCGGCGTTTTGCCAATGATGGGGACAATTTGGGGGTGTTGGTAGCGGTTTTAGATTCCAATTTTTGGTTAGCGACTCACGTCACCACCATTTCCATTGGTTATTCAGCTTGTTTGTTAGCGGGTGCTATTGGCCATATTTTTATTTTGATGCAGTTATTTCTCTCACCTCAAAAGCGCTATGTTGCTAATCGTGAGGTGTATCGGATGCTTTACGGAACGATATGCTTTGCCACCGTATTTTCGTTTTTAGGTACTGTGTTGGGGGGGCTTTGGGCGGATCAGTCTTGGGGTCGATTTTGGGGATGGGATCCAAAAGAAAATGGAGCTTTGTTGATTGTACTTTGGAATGCATGTTTGCTTCATATGCGTTTGGGCGGATATGTTCGGGATTGGGGGATGGCGATGGGAGCGATCTTTGGCAATATTGTGGTGGCGGCGGCGTGGTGGGGAGTAAATCTTTTGCAAGTGGGTTTGCATTCTTATGGATTTACAAGTGGATTGGGGTTAAAGCTGATGATTTTTGCGGGGATAGAGTTAGGTTTTATTGGGGTTGGTGGAATTTTGTACTGGAGGCTGCCGAAGCCTCAAAAACCTTCTCCGCTTTCCGTTCGAGAAGGAGAGTAGGAGTAGGATTTTGTAATCTATTTGGCTCTAAAATTTTCAAGAAGAGGATTTGATCTAGGGAGTTTTCTTATGAGATTTGGGTTATTTGCCTTTTTGTGGATGGGAGTGATTTTGATTTTGCTGTCCTTTTCCTGTGAAGAGGAGGAGTCTAGGAAAGTCGCTTCTCCTTCATCGAAGCCAACTTTGCTTTTTCCTGGAGAGGAGAGATATTTGGCCAATATTCGTCAGCTCACTTTTAAAGGTTCGAATGCGGAGGCCTATTTTTCCTCCGATGGCAAGAAGATTATTTTCCAGTCCAGGCGAGGGAAGTACCACTGCGATCAGATCTTTACCATGAACTTGGATGGCTCACAGAAGAAGTTGGTGAGCACCGGTAAGGGTAAGTGCACTTGCGGGTATTTCTTGGGAGGGAAGGACAGTTATATTTTATATTCTTCCACGCATCACTACTCGCCCAAATGCCCGCCCAAGCCGGACAGAAGCCACGGTTATGTTTGGCCCTTGTACCCTTCTTATGATATTTTTTTGGCGGATCAGAGCGGTAAAATTTTGAAGCAATTGACCAAAAACCCCCATTACGATGCGGAGGCTACGGTTTCTACGGACGGGAAGAAGATTGTGTTCACCTCTTTGCGCCGGGGGGATGTGGACATTTACACGATGGATGTGGATGGGACAAACCTCCGGCGCATCACTCGGACCAAAGGCTACGACGGTGGTCCATTTTTTTCTCCCGATGGGAAGTGGATTGTCTACAGAGCGTATCACCCCAAGACTCGGGAGGAGATAGAGGAGTTTGACAAGCTTTTGGCCCGCAATTTGGTTCGTCCTTCGACGGTGGAGTTGTTCATCATAGGTGCGGATGGGAGGAACCGTCGTCAGCTCACCCATAATGGGAAGGCGAATTTTGCGCCCTTTTTCCACCCCAATGGTCGGCAGATTATCTTTTGTTCAAACCTCCACGGGGGGCACACTTACGAGTTGTATTTGGTGGATGTGGACGGAAAAAACTTGCGTCGGGTGACGTTTAGTGGGGGATTTACTTCTTTTCCTATGTTTAGTCCGGATGGGAAGAAGTTATTGTTTGTTTCCAACCGCAACAGCAAGAACAGGCATGAGTTTCATATTTTCATTGGGGATTGGATATGGAGCCCATCGAAGGGGAAGTAGGCGAGTAGTGTTTTTGGGAGGTGGATATGTCAGAAGCGTGGCGGGTATCATTGCATGGGGGGCATAGTGGGGAGTTTTGTGCCCATGCCCGGGGGCGGTTGGAGGAGGTGATTGAGGCGGCGATAGAGCGGGGGTATCGGGTATTTGGGGTGAGTGAGCATGCGCCTCGGTATGGGGAGGAATTTTTGTACCAGGAGGAGGTGGAGAGGGGGATAAGGGTGGAGGATTTGGAGGAATCGTTTGCAGATTATGCGGTTCGGGTGGAGGAGATGGTGGGAAAGTATGGAGCGGATTTGGAGATTTTAAAAGGATTTGAAGCGGAGGTGGTGCCGGCGGAGGGGTATGTGGAGGTGATGAGGGGGTTAAAAGAGAGGTACAAGTTGGATTATATGGTGGGTTCTGTGCACTATGTTCGGGGGATTGGGATTGACATGGATGAAGGGGATTTTGTGCGGGCGCTGGAGAGTTGTGGCGGATTAGAGGGGTTGCTGTTGGAGTACTATGGTGCGGTGGAGGAGATGGTGGTGCGTCTTTGTCCTGAGGTGGTGGGGCATTTGGATGTGGTGCGCAAATACGCGAATCGTTTTGGGAGTTTGCGTTTTCCCTCGGTGGAGAGGGCGGTGGGGAGGGTTTTGGAGGTGGTTTTCCAAAGTGGGGGGATCTTGGAGGTAAACACAGCGCCTTATCGTCGCGGCGAGGAGGTACCTTACCCGGAGCCTTGGATTTTAGAGATGGCGCGGGAGAGGGGGGTGGAGGTATGTTTTGGGGATGATAGCCATGGTCCGCAGGAGGTGGGGGTGGGTTTAGAGAGGGCGCGGCGCTATATTTGGGAATTGGGATTTCGCCGGATTGTGGTTTTACACCGTGGGGAGGGGGGGGTGGAGAAGAGGGTGGTGGAGTTATAGGG
>RFKQ01000064.1 GCA_003694635.1 Planctomycetota bacterium | reverse complement strand
TCTGATGATGGGGGCATCGACGAGCTCTTCGGAGATACCGGTGCCGGCTCCTCGGCCACAGCTGCTGAAGTGGCTGGTGCGTCTATAGTAAAAGGGCAAGAGAGCGGTATTGATGATTTATTTGGCGATGCTCCTGAAGGTGACCTATTGTCCGTCCCAACTCAGATTTCGCCAGAAGCAGACATTGCTGCCTCCAACTTCCTTGATGAGATATGCGAAGATAATACCATATCTGGGGCGGTAACAGAAGCTATGGACTCTCAAGATATTCTTGGAGAGAAAACCAGTGCAGCTCCCTCTTCTCCCTCAGATGCTCTGGATATTTTTGGGGATACTCCAGATTTTGGAGATACTGCTGGGCTGCCTCCATCCTCCTCTCCAACTTCTCCTTCAAGTGCTACGATTCCCGCAGATGCAGATTTTGGACTAGAGTTTGAATTTGACAAAATTGGTAAGAAACCATCCCGTTTCTCACTTAAAACCATTCTGGTAATCTTCGTTTTCTTAGCCCTTTTAGGAGGTGCCAGCTTTGTAGGTTGGGAATCCAAAAAGAATTTGGATTTTTTTAAGGAAGGGAAAAAGCTTTTTCAAAGAGGTAAATATCAAGAGGCGTTGAAATATTTTGAAAAAATAGAGGGTTTTTCGCTTCTAGTAAATAGTAGAGATTTGGAAAGTTATAAAAAGCGCGCCAAATTCAAAAAAATCCTTCAAAAGGCTGATAAGCTGTATTTGGATTCATTGTCATTAGAGCAAGCGGATAAAATACGGGAGATATTAAGTGAAGCAGAAGAGATGAAAGAGAACTTAGATGAAGAGGATCAACAAGAGTTAGAGATATTTTTAAGGAAGATAGAATTAGCTCAAATTCGCTCCGAAGCGGAAAGTGCGAAAAAAACAGGACTATGGAGCAGTGCTATCGCAGGATTTCAAAAACTTTTAGAGAGAGCTACTCAAATTTTAAAGGAATTGAATCAGCAAGGAGCGGATTTGAAGGAAATCACTCCATTTCGAGATCTTGCCAAAAAATCCATTAATCAAATCAAATTAGAAATCATAAGCAAAATTAAGCAATATAGGGAAGAGGCAAATATTAGAAAGGATTTACAGCTTTGGAATCAAGCTGTGGAAGAGAGTGAACGATTATCTAAGTCTTTCCCTGATGATGAAATTCTTAAAAGAAAGGTAGAAAAGCTCCGCAAAGCAAGGGATCGATTTCGAGTTTTGTACTTGGTCAAGAGTAAGATAGCAGCGGACAATTACGCAGAGGCGTATGAAGAAATCCAGAGTTATCTAAAAATTTATCCGCGGGATATGAAGGTGCGAAGTTTCTATCAGAATGTCAAAAATGAATTGGAGGATAAGGCAAAGAAATTTTATGAAAAGATATCCAAAGCCCGATCAAAACTTGCTTTTCTAAAGCCATTGCGCACTTCATTAGTAGCTAGAGATTTTGAAAACGCATTAAAGCAATATAACAACTTGAAAGATTTTAGCTCTCCGGCGAGTAGGATGGAAATTGATAGAAAAATTCATGAGATTCGTTTTTGGAAAAACATTTGGTATGGAAATCTTGCTCTAGAGAAGAAGGAGATTATTAAGGCATTAAACTATTACAGAAATGCTCAAAATTTGATAAGAGGCGATACAATTGCTTTTAAAAAAGTACTCAAAAAGAAAATGGACTTTGCCATTAGAGCGTTCCTAGAGAGGAAGTTGAAAGAATTAGAGAAAGAAAAAAAATACGCTCAAGCTTTGAGAACGCTTTCTATTGCAAAGATTTATATTACCGACAAGAAGAAACAAGAAATTTTACGTAAAATGGCAAGAAGACTGAAATTGAAAGAGTTTCAACGTCAAGCGCGAGAAAATGAATCTAAAGGGCAGTGGCAAGAAGCGAAAAATTCTTATTTGAAAGCTCTTGAAATCGCTCAGACACAAAGAGAAAGATCAGCCATTCAGCAACAGATCGATTTAATAGAACGAAAAAAAGTTCAGCTGAAGCAATATTTAACTCACAAAAAAAGAGCAGAGATATATCTGGCCAAGGAGGAATACGTAAAGGCAATAGAAGAGTTAGAGGAGGCAAAAAAAACAGCTCTTCTAGAAAAAGAAAGGTTGTTGGTAGAAAAAAGGATTCAAAAAACGAAAAAGCTTTATAGAAAGAAGAGACTGATAAAATTCCGAAAATTATTCAAATTGGCCTTAAAACAACTTCACAGTTCTTTTCCGGAGAAAGCCATTGAAACGGCTAAAAAAGCGCTACAACATTGCCCGGTGGAAGAAATCAAATATCAGCATAAAACTAAAGCCCTGTTAAGACGAGCGGAACGGGTACGAAATATGGTTTATGTCCCTCCTGGTAGATTTATCATGGGGACAGATTCTGAGGATAGCGAGCCCTGGGAACGGCCTTCTTATCGTCCATATTTAGAGGGGTATTATATCGATAAGTATGAGGTTACAAATAGGGAATACGAAGAGTTTTTAAATTACATTCGCAAGCTTCCTAATCCCCATAAATATTGCCACAAGTTGGAAAGTCAGTATTTCCCAGAGGGCAAAGATCACACTCCGCTTTACTGGGACGATATGCGTTATAATCAAGATGAGCAACCAGTGGTAGGAGTAGATTGGTTTGATGCTTATGCATACGCAAGGTGGAAGAACAAGCACCTCCCTAGTGAAAGGGAATGGGAAAAAGCTGCCCGGGGTTCAAAGGGGCTAAAGTGGCCATGGGGAAATGTTTGGAACAAAAACTACCTTTGTCATTGGACATCAGGAGCAAGAAAACCAGCAAAAGTAGGGAGCTATCCAAAAGGGGTTAGTCCTTATGGCTGCTACGATATGGCTGGCAATGTTTGGGAGTGGACAGGGGATGAGGAGTTTAAGGCTTACCCCAATGCTAAAGTAATGGATGCGCGCCTTGGAGAGAAGTACCGAGTGGTCAGGGGAGGATCTTGGGCGGACTATGATGAAGATCCAGATTTAATGGAGGTAGATAAAAAAGCGGGGGCTATGCTGTTCGCTAGTCCCCGTTTATGTGAGACCACCTATCGCTTTCCCCTGAAGCCTCAGAGTCGTAGTGCGAAGGTTGGTTTTCGTTGTGCATTGAAGTTTGAAAAAGAAATTAAACTAGAAGAGTGAGAGGAAATTTTCGCTCAAGACCTATCCGAAAAATAGTTTTTCCTGCAAAAATAGATTATTTGCCAAGAATTTTTCAATTAACCCTCAAAGAAAGTAGGACTTAGTTGGAATATTCCTATGAAGCTTACCCATTATGAGATGGTTTTTGCCAAAATTTTAATCAAAAATAGTCTAGCAACTTTTGACCAAGTGAGGGAATGTATTGAACTTTTCCAAAAACAGAAAAAGGGAAGTAAACCAAAAAGCTTGGCAAAAATCTTTTATTGGAAAGGATATCTGGATAAAAAAAAGCTGAAGAAAGCGGAATCAGCTACACGGCGAGCGCTAAGGCTGATGGAAGATATCGCTTATGCAAAGCTAGCGGTAAAACAGGGATACGTCTCTGAGCAGCAGGTTAGCCAATGCTTCAATATCCAAAAAGCTGGAAATTATAAAATTTCCTTAGGGGAGATTTTTTTGCTCAAAGATTTTCTCAAAGAGGAGCAGCATTTGAGCTTATTGCAGCAGGTGCGAGAGCAAAATCACCAAGAGTCCTTTACCCTAAAGGACCTTTTTTGGGAAGCATCGGAGAACTCCTCAAAAGGCAACACCGAACAGAAGAAAAAACCATTTGCCAAAATCCAGTTTGGAGAAACCGCTATGCGGCGTCTGTTGGTCACGTCTGAACAGGTGGAAGAATGCCTACAGCTGCAAGAAAAGATGCGCCAGAAAGGAATTTATAAAAAACTAGGTGAGGTGATGCTGGAGAGGAATTATATCACTGAGGTTCATGTCCAACAGATCATCAGCGCTATCCACGTGGGCAAAAGTGAAGATCGTCTTATCGAGAGCTATGTGATTGAGGAAAAGCTAGGTGAAGGTGCGATGGGGGTGGTGTATAAGGCGCGCATGGAGGGTAAAAATTCTCCTCCGATTGCCTTGAAGGTTTTGCGCCCTTATATCGCAGAAACCCAGGATAGCTTAAAGCGGTTCATCCAGGAAGCAAAGAAAGCGATAGATTTGGATCATCCCAATATTGTCCGAGCTTTTGAGGTGGGAGTATCTGGAGACTATTACTATTACACCATGGAGTACGTGGAGGGCAAGACTGTCAAAGCTCTTTTGGAAGAACAGGAGAAGCTTGAGATAGAGCGGGTGATTTCCATCTCGCTTGATGTAGCCAAGGCGTTGGAGTACGCTGCATCTAAAAATTTAATTCACCGCGATGTTAAGCCAGATAATATTATTGTGGAGACTTCCGGGCGGGCCAAGTTATGCGATTTAGGCATTGCGAAGGATTTACACCAGGACATGAGCCTTACCCAGACCGGAATCGTGGTGGGCACGCCCTACTACCTTTCTCCCGAAATTGCAAAAGGAGCTGAGGATATTGATCATCGCACGGATCTCTATTCTCTAGGAGCCACCATGTACCGAATGGTCACCGGCCGAGTGCCCTTTGAGGGAAAGACCGCCACCAGTGTGATGGTCAAACATTTGACCACACCACCTACGCCGCCGAAGAAATATCGCCCTGAGCTTTCCGATGGCTTAAACAGGATAATTTTAAAACTTCTAGAGAAGGACAGAAAAAAAAGATTTCAGACGGCGACGGAATTGATAGAAGAGATGGAGATGCTCCAATAGCTTATGAAGATAAATCTTCCCAAGCTATGTTTAAATACAATTCAAACGCCAATTTCTAGTCTAAAAAAAATTACCATTTCTTCCAAATCCATTCTAGGCCGATCCAAAGAAGCGGATATTGTTCTTTCAGATCCAGAAGTTTCCAGACAGCACTGTTGTGTTTATCCTCAAAATAAGGGATGGTATATCCTGGACCTTGGAAGCCATAATGGCACTTTTCTCAACAGCAAAAAAATCCAACGAGCCCCTTTAGCCCATGGAGACTATTTGGTGGTGGGGCAAAGTCATTTTCTTGTGGTATTGGAACAAGGGGAGAGACTTTGCTGCTTCTGCGGCAAAAATGCTAAAAAGTTTTTGGAAGTTTCTGGAAGTACGGTTTGTTTTTCTTGTTTGGAGGACCGCTCAAAAGATCATTCCCTATTAAAAAACTACGCCATTTTCTATAAAATTGGGCAGGGAGGAATGGGGGATGTCTACTTAGGAAAGCATCTTCCTTCTGCGCAAGAAGTAGCGATTAAGTTTATTTTAGCGGATGGCAAAGAGCAGATCAAGCAAAGTTTTCGGCGAGAAGTGAAAACCATGTCCAAGCTAAGCCATCCTCATATCGTTTCTTTTCTGGAAGCGGATCAAATTGAGGGAAGGCTATTTTATTTTGTTATGGAGTATATCCCCGGCCAAACTCTATATCATAGGATTTCTCATGGCCTCCCTTCTCTTAACGAGGCTAAGGAGATTATGAGGGCTATTTTATCCGCTCTTCAGCACGCTTATGAACACAAAGTGGTCCACAGAGATGTAACACCATTTAATATTTTGCTAGGTCAAAATGGAAAGATCAAGTTAACGGATTTTGGAATTTCTAAGTTTATTCAAGGCGATAGCATTGCTTTAACCGAGCCTGGGGAAGGCAAAGGGACCTTGGACTATATTTCCCCGGAGCAGATGACCAATGCTTTGGAAGCGGATCATCTATCGGATATCTACTCTGCTGGAGCTACGTTTTATCACATGCTTGCGGGCCGCCCTCCATTCAAAACAAAGTATATGCGGGATATGATCACGATGATTTTGCACAAAGCCCCCCTTCCTCCAAGCACCTACAATCCAAATTTATTGCCAGAAATGGATGCGGTTGTTCTAAAGTCCTTGCAAAAAGATCCTGTGGATCGCTACCAAACTCCCCAGGAATTTTGGCAGGCGTTGGAGGTTATTTTTCTGGAAGGTAGGTGAGAGCTGCAATATATCTTTTCATGGCTGAGCTATAAAGGAAAAAATGAGATGAATTCCCCCTCTAATCCAAACCAACCCAAAGATCCCCAAAAAGTGTCCAAAGTTACTTTGGACAAAGGAAGAGTGCAAGAGGCTCTGCTCAAAGAAAAAGTGGTCCTCTACGAAGATAAGCCCATCGAGCATTTTGAAGAGGATCGCCTAGGATTTACCGATTCGGTGAAGGTGGTGGGGCATGTATTTCGCAATGTTTGTCCTCCTTTGACCTTTGGAATTTACGGGGATTGGGGATCAGGGCGCACCTCTTTTATGAATTTAATGGCCGCGGATTTGAGTTCAGAAAAGCGATTTAAAATTATGCGTTTTAACGCCTGGAATTTTAAAAATGAGTCCAACTTAGTTTTCCCCTTGCTTCGGGATATTCAAAAAGAATTAGGCATAACGGAAGCATTTTTTGTAGATGCTAAAAAGACGGCTTTACTTAGTCGGGTTTCCTTTTCCCACTGGATGCCTACTCTTTATCCTTTTGACCAATTTAAGCAGGAGCACCAAGAGCAGCAAGAGATTTCCTATGAGGAAGAGTTGCTTAAGGCTTACGATATTTGGGTGGACCAACTTCAATCCCTAAAACGACGCCTGCATCGGATTATCCGGGAGAAACTTAAAAAACAGGAAAAAGAGGTATTGATTATTTTTATTGATAACTTGGATCTTTGCCCGGATAAATTGGGACTCGATCTTTTGGAGTTTATTTACCATTTTCTCAATGTGGAGACCAATATCAACGTGGTGGCATTGGATCCCAAACGAACGGTCAAAAACATTAAATCGATGAGTCAGAATCTGAAACTCAATCAGGCGAGGCGTTATTTAGAGCGCATTATTCCGTATTCTTTTACCATTCCCCCCATGACGGATTTTAAACTGCGGGGGTACATTCTCTCAAGCATCAAAGACCTATTGACTACGAAAGAGGATTTAGAGAAGTGGGATTCTTTGCGTGTAAAACTTGAAAAATTGCTGAAGATTTACATGGAAAAAGAAAAAGAAAACCCAAAAAAGATCATCAAAGAATTAACCATTTTTACTTTGGTATTCAAAATTAAAATGCAACAATTTCCCTCTCTCCCTATGGCTTTGTTTTTAGTGATGCTTAAGGAGTTTTATGGGGAAGTGTTTAAGTTTATTTTAAATTACACCGCCAAAGGGCTTTTAGACCTCAAATCGGTTTTTGATGACAAAGATGATAGCATGAGCATCACAGGATTTCAGATTCGCTATGGTAAGCAGCTGAGCCATTATCTTTCGGATTTTGCTCTTAAAAACCTGATGAATTCTTTTCGCTTTCGGGCGGAGGATTGGGATTTAATTGAGGATTATTTGGACATCGTTTCATTTTTAAGCTCTTCGTAAAAAGAGAGATTTTGTTGTGGAAATCGAGCAATTTCAAAAGCTGATTGAGCGAATTTACCTTGAGCGGGACAAGAGACGAGGCATAGCGAAAACCTATATGTGGTTTGTGGAGGAGGTAGGAGAGTTAGCCAGAAGCATTCAAAATCAGAGGGGAATGGAGGAAGAGTTTGCGGATGTTCTGGCTTGGTTAGCCACGTTAGCCAGTTTATCGGGAATATCTTTGGAGAAAGCGATAAGAAAATACTCCCATGGCTGCCCTCGTTGCAATCAAACCCCTTGTGCTTGTCCTTTCCATAGATAAACAAATAAGCTCAAGGAAAGGTCTTGGCGACTATGAAAAGGGTAAGAATTCCTCAACAGCTCCTTGGACAGTACTTTGAGGCTATGTTGAATTTAGTTGGGGGGAAATATGCGGATTTGGATCAGAAGGCCCAGTTGGCGTTAGAGGATTATCGTTATTTTTATTATCAAAGGGGGATGCGGGGTATTCCCTTTTTTTTGATAGTGGATTTGAGGGAGTTATTTTTACAAGGGAGAGCATTTGAGTTTCGCAATGTTTTCACTCTTTCTGGGGAAAATGAGCTGGATTTTTTAAACTGGAGTGAGCTTTTTATTGCGTATAAAACCAATATTTTAAAAACGTTCTTATCGTATTCAGTATTTCAAAAGATTGTTTTTTTGGCGCAGGAGAATCCCAAGCGTCTTCGCAAAATTTTGGAGATTATTTTATCTTCTTTGGGCAAAATTTTTGACTTTGAGGACATAGAAAATGAGGGTTTAAAAAAAATTTGCTTTTCCTGTATTTCCCCAGCAAACTCTTGGGAGTTCTTTTTTCATCATTTTCCAAGCTCTGTGTGGAACGAGGCTTTAAGAAATTGGATACATTCTTTTCAAATTTACGAAATTTTACAAAAACTTACACCGGAATACCTCTTTCAAATCAAACATTATTACTTTTTTCGTTCTCCCTCTTCTTCTAAGATTTTTAACGATTTTAGGAATATTTATCAGACTTTAACCCCTATTTTTCATAAAAATTCAAAAGGCGGTACACTTTTAGCTACGTTCTCTAAGTCCTCTTCCCTACTTTTTAAAATCCCTGTTGGTGGTTTTCATCAAATCTCCTCTCACGGACGGATAGAGGATATTTTGCCATTTGAATTTTTATACAGTGATCCATTTGCCTCTTTAGACTTATTTGACATACGCTACTCTCAGGGTGAGACATTGCATTACCAACGAAGGGCTTATTCTCTACCAAGAAGTTTTCGAAAGCTAGCGTTTTTATTCCCTCAGTACGAAAATTATCGGCATATTCTGCTACGCCTTCCGGGAAAAAGGGGATACAAATTTTCGGTATTTTGGTTGGTATTCAGTCTTTTTCTTCTGGATAATCTAGCTCTTTCTTTGCAATTTAGGCATCAAATACCCATCATAGGCTTTGGGTTTCAAGTCAAGGAACCCTCTTTGGAGATGCAAATGTTCCCACTTATTTTAAAAGAAAAATTTCCATCTTGGAATTTTTATTTTTATCAGTTAGGCAAAGAAAAAGTTTGTTCTTCTTACCATCAGGTTTCTTTTCATTTAGGTGTCTCCTCCCCGAAACAGGAGCAGAGCTCCTCGGTACTTTCCTTTTGCTTGGATTCTTTTGCTTACTGTTCTCTAACGTTGGAAAAAATCTGGCAACTTTTGGAATTTCAGAAAGAATTTTTTAAAATTTTTGCAAAATAATCGTTGGATTTGCGTCTCCAAATATAAGAAAGGGGTTAAAGGTGAGATGGAGGGAGAATTCTTTATTCTCCTAAATTTCCCCCCTTTACATTCCTCTATCCCAACCAATTCTTTTCCACCTCCATCCTAATGGATCTCTAAGATCCATCCCACCTTTAAGAGATTGGCGGCTAACTTCTCATCCCTCCTTTCTCCATCTTTAACCCCGCTTTATTTCAATAGCTAAACCTTGCATTTATGAGTATTTTCTTCTTGCCGCCCTTCTCTTCTCTGATTGCAAACCAATTTTTCTCTAAAAAACTCCTTCTACTTACTCAGTAATCTTGATTTCTCTGCGCACTTAGGTTATGATATTCGCGTTTGCCAATCAGACCTAGAAAACGCATTCTCCTGAAAAAAAATGTGGAGATGGTACTTTTCTCTATTAGAAAATAGCCAAAGATATGGAATTGCTTGGTGGATCCAAAAGCTTCTCTTAGTATTTTCACTCTTTTACCAAGCTGGGATTCGCCTGCGTTTGTTGGGATATCGCTGGGGGGTTCTGAATATCTATCGCGTCCCCATAAAAGTGGTGAGTGTAGGCAACCTTACAGCAGGTGGGACAGGAAAAACCCCGTTTGTGGAGTGGTTGGCCAAAGCCCTTCAGAAGTTTTTACCTTCAGACTACATCTGTCTCCTTTCTCGAGGCTACAAACAATTGGATAGCGGTGTCAATGACGAGTATTTGCTACTCCAGCAAAACCTACCTTCCATTGCTCATTTCACGGGAAAAGACCGGGTGGCTTTAGCAAAGACCGCTTATGAGCAGGGGTATCGGTTAGCTATTTTAGACGACGGATTTCAGCATATTCGCCTGCAAAGGGATCTCAACATCCTTTTGCTCGATGCCACCAATCCGTTTGGCTATGGCAAATGCTTACCTGCCGGCCTGCTTCGAGAGCCAATGTATGCTATACAACGGGCGGATGTGGTGATACTGACACGGGTGGAGCTCTGTCCGCCTACAAGTTTAGCTCAGCTAGAGGAAACGGTTCTTACTTACAAAGCTCTTCCTATTTTTTGGTTGAAATTTTCTCTACGCCGATGCTATGAGCTATTCCGAGGCACAGCTTATACTCTGGATAGCCTACCGCCTTTGTTTGCCTTTTGTGCTATTGGAAATCCTCGATCCTTCCTTTTGCTTTTGGAGCACTATCAAATCACCCCTTTGGGCTGCCAAATTTACCCCGATCATCACATTTATTCCCAAAAAGATTTAGATAAACTCATTCAGCAAGCCCAACGCGCTGGAGCCAAGGGTTTGTTGACCACCCAAAAGGATGCTGTGAAAATCCAGTTCTTGCGCTCCAGTTTTCCTGTTTATGTGTTTGAGCTTGAAGCTGATTTGGTGAAGGGTGAGGAGACTTTTCAAAGCATTTTACGTTCGCTGTGTAGTTCAGATAGGTAAGATATTTGGGCACCACTCCAGCAGCCATTTTAACTTAGAAGTAGATGAAGAGGAATTTTTCATTTTCTGAAGAATTTGGCCCCAAAACACAATTTATTTTTTCTGAAATTTGCACATTTTCTTTTAGTCAAAAAGGGGCTTATTTTCGTTCTCAAAAGAAAATTTCTTCCAAGGCCAACAAAGATAGTTTTGCCCTAAAGTTTGCCTTTTTGTTGATAAAGTTTTTTTTCGCAGTTCTGAAGTGTCTTCCGTTAAGGCTTTCGTGGGAATTAGCTTGTGGGTTGGGAACGGTATTTTACCATTGTTCCAAGAGATCTTATCGGATAGGAATGCAAAACTTAGACTATGTTTATGGAAAGTCTATTTCTTTGCCCCGCAAGCGTAAAATTTTGTTACGTTCTTTTCAGAGTTTAGCGATGACATTTGTGGAGTTATTTGTTCTTCCTGCTCAAATTTATTCTCAGCGCAAAAAAGCCAAGAATTTTATTATTTTACAGGGGTTGAGGCATTTAGAGAATGCTTTATCTCGCCAAAAAGGGGTGATTATCGTATCACCTCACTTAGGTGCTTGGGAAGCCGCTGGAATTCTGAGTAGTTTTAGCTCTTATCCTTTCCATTCTATTGCCAAGCCCTTGCACAATATTAGGCTAAGCCAGTGGATTGCAGAGCAAAGAATTTCCACTGGAGCTTGTTTAATTGATCGCAAAGGAGCGATGAAAATTTGCCAATATCTTTTAGCGCAGAATAAGTTGATTGTGATTCTGGCGGATCAGCGTGTGCCTTACCGGCAGCGGATGCAGGTGAGGTTTTTAGGAAGAGCTGCGATGTTAACCAAAAGTGTTGCGTTGCTATCCTTACAAACGGGCGCGCCCATTCTTCCCGGTTATTGCTATCGAGACCGGAAGAGGCAGCGATATGTCTTCGTCTACGATAGACCGATATACCCAGATAGAAAGGGAAGAAGGAGGAATAGGGAGGAGGTGTTTCGGCTCACTCAAGCTTGGGCGAATCAGCTGAGTAAGTTTATTGTGGCACAACCCGAGCTTTACCTTTGGAGCCACCGTTTGTTCCGCGATTTTATTTCTTATTAACTGCCCAAATCAAGAAAGTTGTTGTAAGATTCTTTCCCTACTCTTCTAATTCCTAGGGGAAGGCCATTGGAGAGAAAATAGATGGGAGGGCTCCGTGGAGGTTGGAGAATGGAGCCACTCCCGTGGGGGGGGTGCAATAGAGGGGGGATGAGGAGGGGTTGGTCGTTGCCGATTACGGTGGCCAGTTTGAGGAGGCGGGCATTGTGTAGACGTCGGAGGATTCGATGGAATTTGGCCCGGCTTCTTGTCCACCGCAGACAAGGATGGTATCATCGGCGGTATTGGCAAAGCCATCAGGGCCTGGGAGGATGGAGATGGCAGGGAATCCTACCCCGACTTTAAGTGAGCCAGGGGGTTGGTTGGATTGAATTTTGGAGTTGGTATCTTGATAGTTGGAGCCACAGGTGTAGATTTGAGGTGGTTTAGGTGGATTGAGTTGGCTAGAGGGGTCTCGCAGATCGATGAGGAAAGCGTCATTGCTATAGACTCGTTGGCAGGGGGAGCTACTAGCCAAATGCACTCCACCGGCGATAAAGATAGTACCGTTATTATGTAAGAGGGCCACGGAGCCTCCCCCTCCGATATAGGGAGCATTTGGATTTTGTGGATTGAACTGAGGGATATTGATACCGGGCAATATCACTTGGCCGGAGGGGGTAGGGTTTGAGCTTGTGCTAAGTGGGCGGTAGATTTCCACAGGGGAGACAAATCCAGCGCCGGAATCTCGACTGCTTTGGCCACAGCGAATATCGGTATAACTTCCGCCTACAGTGTTTGAGCTAATTCCTGCCAAAATCGCTACATCACCATTGGCGTTAAAGGTTTGGATAGAGTGGTGTTCCCAGCGTGGATTCTGCCCCGTGGTTCCTACGGGAGTACGCCACTGATTGCCTTTGGCTTGAGCTGGATCGAGCACCAGAAAGGTTCTTCGTAGAACGTAGGCGATCTGACCTTGTTGGTTGATGGAGCCAATGCCGTAGGAGACGAGGATACGATCGTCGGCGGTAGAGAAGATTTTATCCGGGCCTGGTAGAAGAGCGGCACCATGTTCCGCTCTATTATCCGGCAGGTCATCGAGGGCTTCGATTTTTTGGCCTGGAGCGTTAGAGGGAGTAAAGATATCCACGCTTACGGTAGCTTCTGGTTGGGGGTTATTGTCTCGGAAGCCTCCGATAAAGATAATTTGTCCTGTGGCAGGGTAGAGCGTAGCGGTATGTCCAAAGCGAGGGACAGAAAGGGTAGAGATCAGGATTTCGAATTTGTTTAGGTTAGGGTCATAGACTTCTATAGAGGCGAGAGGGTTGAGTTGGGTGTCTTGGCCCCCGGCGATGACCACGTTCCCATTGCTCAAAAGGGTAGCGGTGTGGCGCATTCTAGCGGAGTTTAGGGTAGCGGCGGCGGTAAATTCGCCGCTACCTTGGTCATATAATTCTGCCTCACCTACAGCGGCTCCTCCGGCTTCTCCGCCAACGATCAGCACTCTTCCATCGAGCAGCAGAGTGGCGGTATGGTCTCGACGGGGGTTGAGCAGTCCTACTGACTGTGTAGTGGAAAGGGCAGCCACATTGGTAAAAGCATCCTGGTCTAGCTGAGGAGCCACCACGCCGCCTGCGCCTAGTTTTTTCCCACCACGATGTCCGGTACTAATTCCAAAGCGTCTACCGGGAATAAAGGGAAGGCAGGCGCCCTTGCTTCCAATTGTGCACGGAAGAGCCATCAGCAAACCTATAAAAACAACAAAGGTTTTTGGCAACCTCATGGGGAACCACTCCTTTATGGGATAGCTTTGAGGTAAAATCGGCTGTTTTTTCTTTTAGAGTATAGAGGTATTCTTCCTAAACTCCTCTTGTATTGAATTTTAGCGCTTTATTTCAAAAAGTCAAGCCAAAACCAACAATCCCATTACTTTATTGAACAGAGGAGCAAAATGTTCGCTTATCCGCTTCCAAGTAAGCAGGATTTACTTTGCCTGCTCTTCTTCTCTCTGCAACTGCAGAGCAGCGGAGTTAATTCAGTATCGTTTTCCAGTAGGCTGAGAAGGGTCTTCGAACAGATGACCTAGATGGGAGTGACAGTTGCTGCAAATGACCTCTATGCGCACCATTCCAAGGCTTCTATCTTCTCTTAAGAGCACGTTTTTGGAATGGATGACCTCGTTAAAGCTAGGCCAGCCGCTTCCGGAATCGTACTTGTTTTTGGAGTGGAATAGCTCTTGACCGCAGGCGACGCAATGGTATATTCCCTCGTCGGTGGTGTAGAGGTACTTTCCTGTACCAGGAGGTTCCGTGCCCCCTTGTCGGCAGATATAGTACTGCTGAGGGGTAAGAGTTTTTTTCCATTCTTCCTCTGTGCGAGGGAGAGGCTTGTTGGTCATGGTTGACTTTTCCTTTCGTTTCGGTGAGGGGGATATAGTTTGCTGAGCTCCGGAGGGGGATTGGGCAGATTTTTTCTGCGGGGAAGCGGCGGTGAAATGGCATCCCCAAACGGGAAAAAGAAGCAAGAACGAGAACCCGAACCATCGTGAAAACGGAGGAATTTGGGCTGAATTTAGAGCGGAAAAAAGTGGAATTGGTTGCATGGTTTTTAGATAGCGACTTCCTTGAGCCATTGGGGGTAGGTATAAAACACAAAATGGAGGATGCGATGAGGGAAAAAGAGCATGCTAAGCGCTCCTATAGAGAGAAATGGGCCGAAAGGAATGTAGGAATCTTTGGTGAGAATTTTTTGGATAATCCCAAAGAAAGCGCCTAGAAAACAAGCAATCAGAAAAGCCATAAGCACGTGCTTATATCCGAGGAAGCCTCCAATCATTCCCATATATTTGACATCGCCAAATCCCATCGCTTCTTTAGCAAATATTTTCTTGCCCACAATCGCCACCAGCCAGATGATTCCCGCTCCCGCCGCAATGCCGGCAAGAGAGTGGAGAACAGCCTGAATCGCAGGACTTTGGCCAAACCACGCTTTTCCTAGCGTGGGCATGGGAAAAGGCGATGGATGGAGTTTGGGATAAACCGCCGCCAATACCGGTGCGAAAAGCATCCCTGTTTTATCAATTTCATCGGGTATAATCCGCAAATCTATATCCACAAACGAGCAAACAATCAACGCAGAGACAAAACCCCCATAAATCACCATCTTCGGCCAATCCAAAGAGGTCGGCTGAAGATAACGGTAAGCCAAAAAAACCAACAAAGCCCCCGTAAGTAACTCCACCAGTGGATAGCGCAAAGGAATAAGCACCCGGCAAGTGCGGCACCTCCCCCCTTGAAGGAAATAGCTCAGAAGTGGAAGGTTTTCATACCACTTTAAGGTGATATAACAGTGGGGACAAAAAGAAAAAAGAGGCCTGTCAATCCGAAGCCCATGCCGGGGAAGACGGTAAATGCAAACATTGAGAAAACTTCCCCAACATAGCCCAAAAACGCCAATCACACCAAGCCAAATCGAAAAAGGAATTTTGTCAAATATCATCTTATATTTCTGAAAACCTTTTTGAAAAAAGATTTTCAAACTTTCCAAAAACTTTTCTCACTCGGAACCTTTTTCAAAAAAAGGTTCCGTACCTCCAAAAACTTTTGCTTTGTAAGGGGAACCCTTTTTGAAAAAAGTGTTCCCCCTACCACCCCCTCCCAAAAACTTTTGTTTTGTACTACCCCTTCCCAAAAACTTTTCTTCTACCCATTCTCTTTATTCTCACCTCTGATTTTCCCTCTCTCTACTAGCTCATAAATGCATTGAAATTATAGGTAAGAAGGAAAAATTTGTCAAGGTTTTTTAAAATAAAAATTGTTGCTGGAAGTTGAGGAATTCAGGATCAAAAAATGAGGATGAGGATTTGTTTGAGTTTTTTCATTTCTTGACAGAATTTTTTCCCTATCTTAAGATAGTATTTTCTTAATGCGCTTAATGCGGATGTTTTTTATGGTAAGGAGAAGTTAGCCATGGAGCACCGTTTAGAACTCTTGCGAGAGCTTTCTCAAGCACATGGAGTTTCCGGATTTGAGGATGAGGTAAGGGAAATCATTCACCAGCGGATTGAATCAAAGGCGGATGAGGTTTTTGAGGATGCGTTGGGGAATTTATTTGCCATTCGCAGAGGGGAGAGAGATTTTACTTTGATGCTAGACGCCCATTTAGATGAGATTGGGTTGATGATCAACCACATTGATGCCAAGGGATTTTTGCACTTTATTCCTATCGGTGGTTGGGATCCGCGGATACTCCCCACTCACATGGTGGAGATTCTCACGAGGGGGGGGAAGAAATATAAAGGGATAATTGGCATGCCTCCCCCGCATATTTCCAATCCAAAGGAGCGGAAGCAGGTTTTGGAGATAGAGAAGCTTTTCATTGATGTGGGGGCGAAGAGCGAGGAGGAGGTAAGGCGGATGGGGATAGAGTTGGGGGATCCGGCGACGATTGTGTATCCTTTTGGGCGCTTGAATGGGGAGTATGTGTTGTCTAAGGCGTTTGACAACCGGGCGGGGTGTGCGATTTTAGTGGAGATTTTGGAGCGTTTGGAGGGTAAAACTCCACCGGTGACGGTGGTGTGTGCGTTTTGTGTTTGCGAAGAGGTGGGGTTGCGCGGGGCGAGGGCGGCGGCGTATCGCGTTCGGCCAGACCTTGCGCTTGTGGTAGAGGGGACCATTGGAGCGGGCACCCCGGGGGTACCTGCCCAGCGTCAGCTCACCCAGATGGGGAGGGGAGTGGCGCTCACGTTGGCGGACAAGCGAACCATTGTTCGCTCTCGGATGATCCGAGCGTTGGAGGAGTTGGCCAAGCGGTTTTCCATCCCGTTTCAGTACAAGCAGCCGGGTTTTGGAGGCACAGACGCGGGGGAGATTCACATTAGTCGAGAGGGGGTTTTGACGGGGATTGTGGCGGTTCCCTGCCGATACATTCATTCCCCTTGTCAGCTGATGAATTTGGGGGATTACCGGGCCACGTTGGAGCTGGTGGAGAAGTTTCTTTGGAATTGTTTAGAATTTTTCGAAAAAAGATAAAGGGGTTTTGGGAGGGGGTGGTAGGGGGAAAGTTTTTGGAGGTTTGGAACCTTTTTTTGAAAAAGGTTCCGAAAAGAAGAGTTTTTAGAAAGTCTGAAAACCTTTTTT
>RFKQ01000063.1 GCA_003694635.1 Planctomycetota bacterium | reverse complement strand
GGATAGGGTAGATGGGGAGTATTTTTGGTACAATCAAAACTCTTGGCAGGGGGATGGATATTATGCTCATCCGGTGGGGTTAAAGAAGCCGAATGCCTTTGGTTTGTACGACATGAGTGGGAATGTTTGGGAGTGGTGTGAGGACAGTTGGAGTGATCGTTTCCCTCCACGGCAGGGGCGGGTAGTTCGTTCTAGAGGGATAGAGAGGGTAAAACGTGGGGGAGCTTTTTACTTTGGGGCGGAATTTTCTCGTTCTAGTTATCGTTCTTTTGAGGAGAAGGGAGTTCGAAGTCCCTATATTGGTTTTCGGGTTCGTGGGCCTTTATTTCCGAAGTTTTCCCATTTATTTTCTCAGAAATAGGGGATATGGATTTTAGGTTTGGAAGGTTGTGTAGTTTAGGGAGATAGTATGGGTGAGCTGAGGCATTGGTTTTATTTGTTTTTAGCGATATTTTTTGAGATAGCTGGCACCACTTCAATGAAGTTATCGGAGGGTTTTAGTCGTTTTTTTCCTTCTGTATGCATTTTTATTTTTTATGGAATTTGCTTTTATTTTTTGACGTTGGCGCTTAGAGGGATAGATATTTCCACGGCTTATGCGATTTGGTCTGGGTTAGGGACGGCTTTGATTGTGGGGATTGGTTTTTTTTATTTTCGGGAGACCATTTCATGGAGTCAACTTTTTTTCATTTCTCTTATTCTTGTAGGGGTGGTAGGATTGCATTTAAGTAGGGGGAGTTTGGAATAGGAGTTTTTCATCCGCTCTTGCTCAACTTTGAGAGTGCGAGTGGATTGTCCTTTTATTTTTTTAGAGGAAAGGTCGAGCGATGGGAAAAAGAAATATAACATTTTTGATTTTGTTATGTTTAGGATATGTTTTGTTTTCAGGGTGGCTTTGGGGGGAGGAGGGGGGATTTCGTTTAGAAGAGAGGGAGGTTCGCAAGGTTTATGGTGAGGTGTTTCCTGTTGTGGCGAAGTTTTATCAAAGCCGTCGCAAGCCTTTTCCTATTCGTCTTATTTCCAGTGAAGAGCTAGCAAAAATTTTAAGGGATGAGTTTAAGTTCCATCGTATTTATGATGGTCCTCAGAAAGAGGCGAATATTTTTCAGGCGGTAGCTCTTGCTCAGAAGGTTTTGTTTGCCAAATTTGCCATAAAGCGCGGGGAGATTTTGGTGATTCCTCAAAATATTTATCAGGCGGCGATGAAGTTAAAGATGCCGCTTAGGAGTAAGAAGTTTTTGTGGTTTCTTCTTATTCACGAGCTTTGCCATGGGTTTGATGAGGCGAGGTATGGTTATGTGAAGAGGTTATTTCGGATCACTTCGCCGGAGGCGTATCAGGCTTTTAATGCAGTGATAGAGGGGCATGCGGAGTACATTACGGAGAAGGTTGCCCGGAAGCTTTCGTTGGAGAAGGAGTTCATCGCTTGGCATCGTTGGTATACGTCTTCTTTCAAGACGGGGAATGAGCTTTCCGATTATTTGCGCAAGATGTACGTTGCTCATTTTAGTTTTGCTTACACTCAAGGTTTTTTGTTTTTCAAAAAGCTGGAGAAGCTTAAGATAAAAGATTTTGAGCGAAGGGTTTTTACTCATCCGCCGAAGACGCCCAAGCACATTTTGGAACCGGAGTTGTATGTAGGGTTACGAGCTTTGGATAGGAGTCGGGTTAGAGATGTTGGCAAGTTGAGCAAGCTTTTGGAGAAGGAACTGCGATGGAAGATAGTGCGGTCTCTTTCTGTAAATGAGGTTGTATTAAGGGCAGCTTTGAGTTTGCTACCTTCTAAGAGAGTTGAGCCAGCTTTTCAAGGTTTGATTCAGACGAATATTATTCGTTATATCGCTGGAGCTGAGCAGATTACAGTAGCTCTGGTTCAGTTTGAGAATACGAAGAGTCCTCAGCTTTTTTTACAGTTGGAAGAGGCTCTTTCGGATGCAAAGGATAAGAAGTTTCGCCGCTGGATTCAGTCGTCTCAGAAGCGCTGGCAGTCTTTACCGAATGTGGGTAAGTGTTTTACGACCATAAAGAAATTTAAGAGTGATTCCGTTTACAACGTTTACCATGTTTCTTTTGCTTATGAGAATTATCTTCTGGAGATTAACGTAGTTGGGGGGAATCATTCGTTTCAATCCTTGCGGGATTTAGCTCGGAGGTGTTTTCAGATTTTGGCTAAGGCGCCTTTGCGTTCTTTGTCTCAAGGTTCGCTGCCAGGGGGAGGTAGGAAGGGGAGGTGATTTGATGTGGTAGGGATGGGGTTTTGGGGAGGGAATGAGGGGGAAAAAGGTTTTTTGAAAAAGGGTTCCCCTCCAAAGCGAAAGTTTTTGGAGGTACGGAACCTTTTTTTGAAAAAGGTTCCGAGGAGAGAAGTTTTTGGGAAGTCTGAAAACCTTTTTTCTAAAAAGGGTTTCAGGAGTAAAAGTAAAAAGGGGTTTTTAGGGGAAAGTTTTTTCCCTAAATCGGAGAAGTTTTTCCCTTAAAAGAGTTGGAGTTGTGTTGGTCTTTTTTTCTTGAAGTTGGGTAGGGATTTTAGGCAGCGTTTATTGATTTTTTTCAGGAAGGGGGAGGGGATGGAGTTAGTTTTTTGGCCGAGCCAGACTCGTTTGGTGCAGTAGCTGAGGATAACCAGTTGTTTTCCGCGGGTGAGGGCTGTATAGAAGAGGCGTTTTTCTTCGTTTAGTCGGTCGAATTTAGCGGCCCCTTTTTTCAGGTAGGGCATTAATTTTTTTTCGCAGCCGGGCAGGAAGACAACGGGGAATTCTGTACCTTTTGCGTTGTGGATGGTAAGGAGGTTTACTTTTTGGGCGTGGGGTTGATAGGTATCTTTATCGGTTTGCAGGGCGATTTGTCTTAGGAAGGCGGGCAGATCCCATTTGTGTGGTTGTGCGATTTTGAGGAGTTGTTGGATTTTATTTTGGAAATGTTTTTCATGTTCTCTTCCTTTTGGCAGGTCGAAAGTTTGGAGAACTTGGTATACAAGATTTTGGATAGGGATTTTGTATATTTTTTCTTGGAGTTGATGGTATTGATGTAGGAGTTTTTGGAGGGATTTTTTTTCTTCTTTTTGGATAGAATTTTGAAATTCGTTATTTTGGAGGGTATGAAAGTAGTTTTCTTGATTTTGTTGGGAGAATTTTTTCAGTTTTAGAAAGAAGTTTTCTGACCAATTTTGGTGGAAATGCTTTAGGAATTGGAGGGTGTCTATATCTAGGTTAGGGTTGTAGAGGAGGCGTAGGATAGAGATCAATTTTCGGATATCCCAATCTTCTCTTAGGGAATGCCAGTCGAGTTTTTGGTAGGGGATACTGGCGTGATTTAGGGCGCATTCGATAGGTAGGGCTTGGCTTTTTAGTCTGTAGAGTATGGCGATATCCTGAAAGGTGAATGGTTTTAGGTGGGGGTATTGATTTTCGTTTAGGGGGAGGATGGAGAAGGGATTTTGAACAATTTCTTGGATGATGGTAGCGATGCGTTCTCCTTCATCGACAGGGCTTTTGGCTTTAAAGACAAAGAGAGGAGGAGAGGAGGGGGGAGGAGTTGGAAAATAGCTTTGGGGGAGAAGGTTTCGGTCGAGTACATTGATGGCACTTTGGAGGATGGTTTTTGTGGTTCGATATTGTCGGCTGAGGTAGATGATTTTGGCGTTTGGGTAATTTTTGTGGAAGCATTGGCAGTAGAGCATGTTGGCGCCTCGGTAGCTGGAGATACATTGGTCAGGGTTGCCGGCGGCGAAGATAGGGATAGAGGCTTTATTTCCTAGGAAGTGGAGGAGTTCAAATTCCAGGGAGGTGATTTCTTGGTATTCGTCGATAAAGATGGTTTGGTAGCGTTGTTGATAGTATTTTGCGTGGTGGGGTTGGAGTTTTAGGATTTGGATATGCCAGAGTAGGATATCTTCGAGATCGAAGAGGTTTCGTATTTCGAGGTTTTTTTGATAGAGTTGGAAGGTGCCCGATATATTTGGGGTTGTTAGATATTGGTTAGAGGATAGATCTTCGGGGAAGTAGGAGTGGCATTTTATGTAGGCGATCTCGTCTAGTATGGATCGATTGGAAGGTGGTATAGAGGGGATTTGTTTTTGTTTTGCTAGTTGTAGGAGTTCGATTTTATCGAGTTCATCGAGGAGGGTGAGGGTTTTGGCATCGGTTAGAAATGTGGTTTCATAGATAAGGAAATGGAGGGCAAAGTCTGAAAATGTGGTGATTTGGATTTGATGGAGGGTGGAGGGAGGTAAGAACTGGGCGAGTTTTTCGTAGATTTCTTTTTTATTTTGTTGGGAGGTAGAGAAGATGAGGAGTTTTTTTTCTTGGGGGAGGGAGGTGAGAGTTTCGTAGAGGATGCGATGGAGAAGGGTAGTGGTTTTTCCTGTGCCAGCGGGGCCGGTGATTAGGGCGTAGGAGTTGGATGGGAGGGTGACTGCTTCTTTTTGGGCAGTGGAGAGGGAGGTGAGGAGGGAGTGAACTTGTTTGGAGAGGTTTGGAGGGATATTTTGACGAAGGGGAAGTTTTTTGTTAAGAGGTGGTGAGGTGAGGGTTGGAGGAGATATATTTTTGGAGGTTGGAGGGGTGATGATAGGAGCTTTTTTCTTTCTTTTAGGTTGGTAGAAATAGAAAGTTTTTTGGGCAGGGATTTTGGTTTGATTTTTGTTTTGTAGGAATATTTGGTTTTGGTGGAGAGGTTGTCCGTTTCGTATTTGGGAGATAGCTTCTTTGAGGGTGGAGGAGGTTTGTTTTTCTATGGTTTCTAGGGGGACTTCCCAGAGTATTTTCAGTTCTGGTCCGAGTTTTTGCAATATTTCCATATATTTTTGTTCAATTTTTTGATAGGGATAGATTGTTTGTAGGATTTTTTTTAATTCGGGGGTGGATCGTTGTGGGGGGGAGAGGGAAAATCTTTGCGGGTGGGAGAATGTTTCTTGGATAGGGGGGGAGGAGGTAGAGGCTGTGGAGGGGTAGTTGAGCTTTGGAGAGAGGAGGAGATTTTCTGTCCAGTAGGCGAAAGAAATATGATTTTTGTTTTGTAGGCTAGATTTGAGGTTATAGAAATCTAAGATTTTGGTTAGTGCTAGTCCAGCTTGTCCGATTTTTTGAGGTTGGGAGGCATTAGAGGATCGGACATGGGTTAGATGGAAGGGTAAAGGTAGGTCAAAATTTTTTAAGCAATGTTGATCTATTGGATTGATTTCCAGAGCGAAGATTAGATCACTCATATCTTCAAAGAATTCTTTTAGGGTTTGGGGTGTTATATTATGGTAAATTGGAGGGGTGGTATTGTTCGAGAGGTGTACGGGGATAAGGAAGGCGTGTTCAGAGATTTCTGTTAGGATTTCTAGGAGGTTTTTTGCGTCAAGGTTCAATTGAGGTACGTTTTGGTGAAGGTTTCCGAAGGGGGCGAGTTTTTTTTGTAGATTTTTTGCTGCTTGGAAATGTGGAAGGTAGATTAGGTTATGAGCTTTCCAGGTTTTTCCCTTTTTTTTATAGATATTGCACACTTCTCCACCGAGGAGAAAATAAACTTCGTGTTGGCAGGAGGGAAAGATTTCTTTTTTCAGGGAGTTAGAGCAGGGTTGATAGAGGCCTGGGAGAGGGGCTAGGGTAAGGGATTGTTCTAGTTTGTTTAGCCAAGAGGGGTGAGTAATATTTCCGGTGGAGAGTAGTTGGACGCCTTTGAGCATAGCCCATTTATAGAAATGGAAGATTCTTTGGGGTAGGTTAGATTTCTTGGATGGTAGGGGATGGATGCGAAGGTCGCAGATGATATGGTTCATAGTGGGTGAGTGGGGATAGGGGTTTATGGTTGGAGACAGCGGCTAAAAGTCAATTTTATTTTGTACAGATTTAATTCAAAAAAACAACATTATCCTTGGTACAAATAGGTCTTATACCAAGTGGGTGAGGAGAGGATTTGATTGGATAAGTTTAAAAGGAGTGTAAAGGGTTAGAGAAAGCCGCAGATTATCCTCAGTTTCGGACTTACATGCGACTTCAGATTTTTAGGGAGTTATGGAAGATAGATAGTTTGTTGTTTTTAGGTAAAAGGTAATCAATCCCGAATTGAGTAATGGAGAAGGAGTTGAGAGTAATTTTTTCGGTGAGTTATTTAAGTAAAGAAGTGGTGGGAGAGATTTATTTTTCTTTTAGGGCGACGATCCAGCCGTTTTTGAAGCCTAGGTAGAGGATAGAGGCGAATTTTCGTTTTTTTCGTATTTTATCTTTATGATAGTTGGGGTTGGTGAGGAAGAAGTCCACATTTTGTGCAGGGATTTTCCACAGGAGCAATCCGTTTTTATCATTGATGGCGCAGATTTCTTTTTTTTGGTTAAGGACATAGAGGATTTTTTTTCCTTTTGCGAGTATTTGGATAGGCATTTCCGAGATAGGGGTTTGGGAGCCAAAGCTATATTTTTTGACATCGTAGGAGCGGTCAAGGACGAGGCGTTTTCCGTTTTTGAGGATAATTTCGAGGTTATCCATACCGACGGAGACGATTTCGCCGTAGAGGATTTTACCGTTTGTCAACCAGACGGTATGTTGTGTGGGTGGGTATTTCCAGTTCAGTTGGCTGGAGCGTGGCATGCTGCCGGTGATTTTTTTATCGAAGAGGGAGTATAGTCCTTTATTTTTGGCGATAACGTAGATGGTACGTCCGATGGCGACGGGTGGGGTTTCGATGGGGGCTTCGCAGCTGTAGCGCCATTCGAGGAGTCCATTTGCGGCATTGAGGCAGTAGACATCGTAATCTGTGGAGGCGACATAGAGGCGGGATTGGTGGAAGACGGGGGGGGCGAGGATGCTTTTATAGGTTTGGTAATATTGGCTCCAGGCGAAGTTTCCTGTGAGGGCATTGAGGGCGTAGACTCTGCCGTCTGTGGAGGCGACGTAGACGATATCGCGTCGTGATTCGGGTGGGGCGGTGACGGGGGTAGCTATGATTTCTTTATCGGCGCGGAATCTCCATCGTTCGCTTTTATATTTTTTAGAGAAGGCGTAGATTCTGTCGTCGAATCCGCAGACGTAGACATAGTCGCGATGGACGCCTGGGGGGGCGGAGGGGGTGATACCGCCGAGGGAGATGGACCAGAGGGCGATGCCAAATTTTTTATCTAGGCAATAGAGGCGGTCTTTGGAGATGACAAAGACTTCGTTCGCGGCTTCTTTATTGACATATTTTCGATATTCTTTGGTGTAATTGTAGACAGTAGGAGAAAAGTTAATGCCTTTTGGGAATTCGTAGACCCATTTTGGGTCGCCATTCAGGCGAGTGATTCGGATAAGGAATTTTTGGTTGCTTACTGTAGCGAAGGCGTAGAGGGAGTCATCTTGGAGGTAGAGTGCATGGAGTTGACCGTTTTGGGAGGGAGAGGTTTTATCTCGGATAGGTAGGGTCCAGAGGATTTGGAGGTTATGTCGTTGGAGGAGTTTTTCATTGAGGTAGGGGATATTGTTTTTGAACTGGACGAGCTGGGAATTGGAGAAGGTAGGGGGAGAGGTTTGTGGGGGGCTGGAGGGGAGGCTAGGAGTAGTTTTATTTTTGGGTTGATTGTTTTTTTTGCTTTTCTTTTTCACCACTCGTCGTTTTGCGGCGGTGGTTTGGGTATTGGAACAGGCGGGTAGGGACAGCAGAATTAGAGCTATTTCTAGCAGGTGGATTTTGAGGATGGTTTTGGTTTTATTTTTCATGTGGGTTATATCCTTTTTTACGGATTTAAAAGGGCCTAGAGACTATTCTTCTTCCTCTTCCGCACCTTCTTCTTGGGGGAGGTCCACATGTACGAGTTTAGCGTAGGTACGCCAGTTTCTACCGACGTATTCGAGTTTATTATGGTGAGGGTAGGTTTTGAGGTGTTTGACTTTGTAGTGTAGTTCTAGGACGCTGTATCGTAGGATTCGGTCGTGTGGAGATTCAAGGCTATCATAGAGTTGGATAAGTTTTGTTAGTCGTTTTATTTTTCGTGTATTTTTTTCTCGTTCTGCATCGGCTTTCATTTTTTTGAGGAGTTCGATTTCTTGGGAGAGTTGCCCTGGTCCGAGGAGGGTATCGGCGTTTTTCCAGACGGGTGGATTTTTGCTTTCCACGTTGAGTAGGACGCCGTTGGTGAGGCCTTTGATGGTGATTTTGAGTTTTGTCATTTGGAGGTCAAATTTTTTGAAGATAGCGATACATTCGTAGGAGATGGATTCGACTTTTTCTCTATCTATGCGTACTTTTACGGACTGGACGGAGGCGAGGTCGATGCTATTTTCTTCGCCTCCTGCGCTGTAGATAATTTCTCCGCCGAGGTATTCTTTGATAGATTCGCAATCGATTTGATCTCCATCTTCTTTGGTGATGGTAATGGAGGCGATATTGTCTTTATTTTTGATGATGGATTGTAGGAAGGGGATGATATTCCAGGTTTCGAGGCCATTTTCATCTTTGACGATTTCGATCATTTCGATGTTAGAGGCATCAATGAAGCTAATTTTTCCCCGCAGTGTTCTGGTATCGGTAAAGTTTAGGATAGCGTCTTTTTTGAGGTTAACACCGCCGAGTTTGGGTAGGTTGAGCGGGGCTCCTTCTTTGGGGGTACGGGAGACGAATTTTCGGGGGATGGTTAGATCGTTTTGTCCCCAGAAGTGTCGTTTATATTTTCGTTCGATAGCTGCTTGTACGAGGGGGTAGTAGCCATCGTGGTAGCGTACAATTCGTTTTGGGCGTGGTGGATAGAGTCCGTCGGTAGGGAGGCGTGGTACATCGGCGCCTGTGGATTCGGCGGTGATATCGATAAAGACGGAGACGGGTTGTTTTTCGTAGGTGGTGAGGGTGTAGATCATGTACCAGTAGGGTTCGACACGAGTCAGAAGTGAGGGGTAGTGGCGGCGGATCACTTTGGGCATGGTGTAGCCTTTTTGGATGGAGTAGTTGCCCACGTGGTAGAAAAAGCGTTTCGGGTGTTGATGTTTGAATTCGAGGAACCAGACTTGGGCGCGGGGGAAGTTTTTTTTATCGTTTTGTTCCTCTTGAGCTTGGAGGGAGGAAGAAGTTAGAGCTACGAGGGTGAGGGCATAAATTAGGTAGGAGGGCCAGGGTATGGAGTATTTTTCTTTCATAGCTTGGTGCCTTTTGAAAGAGGTAGGTTGGCTAAATTTTTCATATGTGGAGGAATTGTGTTTTTTTTCATCGAATTTTTTTCTGTGTTTCCGTGGAGTTGGGTGAGTTTTGTTTTTTGGGTATTAGGGGTGTTTTAAGGGTTTTGGGCCAATTCTTCTTTTTGGAGTTGTTCTTTTTCTTGTTTGAGGGTAGCTAAATCATCGTTTTGGGGGTCGAAGAGTATCCAGCCACTGAAAAAGTCTAGTAGGGAGGGTAGGTCTAGGGCAAATTCCAAACCTAGGCCTAGGATATGGACGGTGAAGCCCACTTCGCCGAAGGTACGGTCGCCGTAGAAGGGTTCCATATCTCGCAGGGAGTCGGCGATTTCGCCCATTTGTTGTTGGCGTTGTATATATTGTTGATGTTGTTGAATATTTTCTTCGAGGGTTTTATTGCCGCGGATAAACTCTTTTTCGATGTGGGTAAAGTAGACCAGACTGACTCCGAATTCGCCTCTATATTCTCGCCAGAATCCGTCTGCGCGCCCTTGAATGCCCCATTTATAGACCTCAAAGACTCCGGCTCCGACTTGGGCTAATTTTGTGACTCTTACATTCACAAGGGCGCCTGAGCCGTAGGTAAAGCCAAATCGGAGGACGTCGCGCAGATCGCCGAGACGGTCTTGGAAGTAGACACTGGAGCAGCCACTGGAGAAGAGGGCAAGAATGGCCAGCGTAAGTAGGTATATATGTGGGAGCTTTATTTTGTTAGACATATGCTATTCTCCCTTTAGGTTTTTGGCTTCTACAATTGGTTTTTTTTCTAATTTTTTTTGTTTGGTTTGGGGGTTATGGCTGTGGGTATCATCTCCTTGGATATCGATACCTACGAGGCCGGCGAGGAAGTCAGCCACTTCGATGAGGTCCACACCCATATCCACGCCTACAAAGAGGACATGGGCGGTTACTCCCACTTCGGTGGGTCGTCTATCCCGTACGAAGGCGTTGACATTGGCTAGATTTGCGTTGGGATCATCGGTTTCTAGGTCTCCTGTTTTCAGGGGAATCCAGCCGGAGAGGGAGACGGGATAGATACGTGTTTTTTTTTCTTGTGGTGTTTCGATATCTTCTTTGAGGTAGTGGTTGCCGGAGACAAATGTTCGGCGCACTTCTTTGAAGTAGAAGGGCGCTCCTAGGGCGGTTAGGCCGCCTTCGATACGATATTCTTCCCAGTGGCCGACTCCGCGGCCTTTGAGTCCGTATTTTTGCACGTTGAGTAGCATACCTAGTCCGCCGGCGAGGCCTTTGGTGATGCGGGCGCTAACTAGGGCGCCGGGGCCGAAGGTGAATTTGCAGTGGAAGATATCCAGGAAATCGTTCCCTCTATTTGTGAGGTAGGTGCAGCCGGTGAATAGGGGGAGAAGAAGGGTTAGAAGGCACCATTTGGGGTGTTTCATTTTGGCGGCAAACTCCTAAACACAAATTGGTTTGAGATTCTTTTTTGGGTGAGCTTCTTTTTTAAGAATTATAACGCCGCCGCCAAAATAGTCAACTAAAATCGCCCCAAAGAGCTTAAAATTTTGGGCAACATTTTTAATTTCAAAGGGATAAGATAAGTGAAGTTTTCGTTTTTGCCCAAGTATTTGAGGGAGGATGAGGGAGAGTTGGAGAGGTTCATCGTTTTCGGCGGGGTAAAGGGGTAAATAAGAGGAGAGCGAACCACCGTTTCAGGGGGGAGGACGGTTGGTTCGCCGGGGTAGGGGTGAGGCGGAGGTGTTTAGAGAGTAGGTAGAGAGGGGGGAGAGGGTTGTGGATGAGAGGCGAGTTGTTGTTGATGTTTTTCTAGATCTTGCAAAAGTTCTTGGGGTGTTTGGTAGCGGTCATTGGGGTGTTTGGCTGTCATTTTTTGCAAGATTTGATCGAATTCATAGGAGACGGCTCTATTGTATTTCCGGACGGAGGGGACTTTTTCAAAGATATGTTTGCTTAGAGTGAGTGTGATGGAGGGGCTTTCAAAGGGGGGAGATCCGGCTAGGAAGTGAAAAAGGGTAATTCCAAGCGAGTAGATATCGCTTCGGATATCCAGCTCTTCATCGCCGCGCGCTTGTTCGGGGGACATATAGCTAGGTGTACCTAGGGAGACTCCTTCGGCGGTGATATCGTTTTCTATGGTTCTAGGTCGGAGAAGTCCATAGTCGCAGATTTTGAGTTCACCTTCATAGCTGAGAAGGATGTTTTCAGGCTTGATATCGCGGTGGATAAGGTCTTTTTGGTGGAGGTAATCCAGGGCTTTTGTCACGATCAGGGCGATGGTAAGGACTTCTGGTTCGGAGAAGTAGCCTCGTTCCTCCACCAAATCGGAGAGATCCTTGCCGCTTACGTATTCCATGGCGTAGTACCAGATTCCTTTTTCGCAGCCCATTCGGTATCCGGAGATGAGGTTGGGGTGTTGCAGTTGCATGGAAATGGTGGCTTCGCGCTGGAAGCGGTGGATTTCTTCGTTGCGTTCAGAGGGCAGGAGGGAGACCATATTGAGCACTTTGAGGGCGGCGATACGATTTTGTTCTCTATCGAAAACTTTGTAGACGATTCCCATTCCACCTTGGGCGATTTCTTGTAAGATTTTAAATTCGCTTAGGGGGGGGATCCAGAGGGAGGCATTTTCATCTAATTTTTTAGCTTCTGGGGCAAAGGAAAAGGGCTGAATATCGGCCATAATTGGTTTTCCTTTCTTTATTGGGGATAAAATTTTGTGAACAATCTTCTTGATTCATTGGTTGCTTTTCCTAGTGGGGGGAGGTCGTTTTGTTTTTTAACAATCGGCAGAAAGGGTTTTTTACTTAAAAATTTTGTAAGATTTCAGCTGAGATGGATTTCCTTTGCGTGAAAATTCCTTCGTTGTGTTGTATAATAAGGAATAGGGGCTTTTGTTTATGGAGGCGAGGGGTGAGGAAGAAGTTTTGTACGTCCGCGTATAGACTTTGGCTTGGTTTTGCATAATGTTGTTTGGATTTAGTGATAAGAAAGGAAGGATGTATGAAAATTCAGCGCGTTCATGGACGTCAGGTGTTGGATTCTAGGGGCAATCCTACGTTGGAGGTGGAGGTGTACTTAGAGGGGGGTGGATTTGGTCGGGCCATTGTGCCTTCTGGTGCTTCTACGGGGACGTATGAGGCGGTGGAGTTAAGGGATTTGGGCAAGGAATATGGTGGCAAGACGGTACACAAGGCCGTGATCAATGTCAATCGGGTGATTGAGCCGCATATTCGGGGGATGAGTGCGTTGGAGCAGGGGGAGATTGATCGTCGCTTAACCGCGTTGGATGGTACGGAGAACAAGGGAAATCTTGGGGCGAATGCCATTTTAGGTACTTCTTTGGCGGTGGCGAAGGCGGCGGCGGCGGGATTAGGTATTCCTCTTTATCGGTATTTAGGTGGAGTGGGGGCTAGGCTTCTGCCGGTACCGATGTTTAATATACTCAACGGTGGGGTTCATGCGGACAATGTGTTATCTATTCAGGAGTTTATGATTATGCCTTTGGGTGCGGAGTGTTTTTCGGAGGCTTTACGGATGGGTGCGGAGATTTTTCATACTTTGCGGGGGATATTGAAGGCGAAGGGTTATTCGACCAATGTGGGGGATGAGGGGGGGTATGCGCCGGAGGTATCCTCGAATGAGGAGGCGTTGGATTTGATTTTGATGGCGATTGAGAGGGCGAATTATCGGGTAGGGGAGGAGGTAAAGTTGGCGTTGGATGTGGCGGCGAGTGAGTTTTACGAAAATGGTAGTTATCATCTAAAGTGTCTTGGCAAGGAGGAGTTAAGTGGGGAGGAGCTGATAGGGTATTATGAGAAGTTGGTTTCCCAGTATCCGATTTTTTCCATTGAGGATGGTTTAGCGGAGGAGGATTGGCAGGGTTGGTTAAAGTTGAACCAGAAATTGGGCGATAGGATTCAATTGGTAGGTGATGATTTATATGTCACCAATCCTCGTCGTTTGCGCAAGGGTATAGAGCTTGGATGCAGCAATGGGATTTTGATCAAGATCAATCAGATAGGGACACTTACGGAGACTTGGCAGGCGGTGGAAATGGCGAAGTCGAGTGGGATGAGGGCGGTGATTTCTCATCGTTCTGGTGAGACGGAGGACACCTCGATAGCGGACATTGCGGTGGCGTTGAATGCGGGTCAGATCAAGGCAGGTTCGATTTGTCGCACAGACAGGGTAGCCAAGTACAATCAGCTTTTGCGCATAGAGGAGGAGTTAGGGGCGGTGGGTTGTTATGGTTTATCTTTAGGTTGATTTTGGATTTTTAGGAGCTTTTGGATGGGATTACGCAGAAAGATTTTAGTGTATTTTAGTTTTGGGGTCATTTGTTTCACGTTTTCGTCGATTTTACCGATGGCGGTGAAGGTTCGGAATTTGGGGGATTACAGGCGCCAGTTGGCGGAGGAGGTGAGGCAGTTGGAGCGGGAGAATAGGGATTTGCGTCGCAAGATAGAGGGTTTGCGGGGTGATCCGTACATGTTGGAGTGGATGATGCGTCGTCGTTTTCGGATGGTTCGGCCGGACGAGGTGTTGGTTCGTTAGGTATTTTGGTGGAAGAAGTTTTGGATATGTTGGCAGATTTGTTGGGTGATTTGTGTTTTTTGGGTGGGGGAGATGGGGAGGCTAAGGACTTGTTGGGTGGCTTGTTTGGCGGCGGTGAGGGGGAGAGGGGTTCGGCATTTGGATTGGAAGAGTTTCATTTCGGGTAGGAGTTTGGGGTAGTAGATCATGGTGGGGATATGGTGTTGTTGGAGGTAGTGTTGGAGTTGTTGTTGGTAGGGGGTAGAGATGGTGAACTGGTGGTAGGTATGTTGGGCGGAGGGGTGGACGTAGGGGAGTTTGAGTTGGGGGAGGTGTTGTAGATATTGCTGGTAGAGTTTAGCGGTTTGGCGTCGTTGTTGGAGGAGAGTTGGGAGGAAGGGGAGTTTGGCGAGGAGCAGGGTAGCTTGGAGGGTATCTAGGCGGGCGTTATAGCCGAGGTATTGGGAGTTGTATTTATTTTTTCCCCCGTGTTTGGTGAGCATACGGGCGTAGTGGGCTAGGTTGGGGTTATGGGTAGCGATCATGCCTCCATCGCCCATGGCGCCGAGGTTTTTGGTGGGGAAAAAGCTAAAGGCGGCGATATCGCCTAGGGTTCCGAGGGGTTGGGAGTTCCATTTTCCTCCAAAGGCTTGGGCGACATCTTCGACGATGAAGAGTTGATATTTTTGGGCGATTTTGATGATTTCGTCCATTTCGCAGGCTTGTCCGTAGAGGTGGACGAGGAGTAGTCCTTTGATGTTATGTTTAGAGCGGAGAATTTTTTGGATGCTTTCGGGGTGGAGGTTAAAGGTTTGGGGGTGGATATCGGCGAAGACGGGGGTAGCGCCGGCTCGCAGGATGGCATCGGCGCTGGCCACGAAGCTAAAGGGGGTGGTAAGGATTTCATCGGTTGGCTGGAAGAATTCTTTTTTTTCTCGTTCTAGGGCTAGGGCGCGCAGGGCGATCACGAGGGCATCGGTTCCGGAGGAGGTGGTGATGCAGTGGGGGATTCGGAGGAGGTATTGGAGTTGTTTTTCGAGTTGTTTGACGGGAGGTCCTTGGATGTATTGGGCTTGGACGAGGGTTTGGAGGAGTGGGGGGGTGAGGTGGGATTGAAGGAGTTTGTATTCTTCTTGGAGGTCGAGAAAGGGCGTAGGGTTGGGTGTGGGGTTGGGTGTGGG
>RFKQ01000062.1 GCA_003694635.1 Planctomycetota bacterium | reverse complement strand
TTTTTGGGGGGTGGAGTATTGGATGGAGAGCACTTGGGATTGGTGGAATTTCAGGGTTCCGTATTTGGTTTGGATATAGATCCATTTGCCTTTTTTTTGGATTTTTCCGCGTAGGATTTTATTGTTTTTTAGGTAGAGGATATCGGCTAGGGAGGGGGAGGCGAGTAGGGTTAGGGAGAGGAGAAGGTAGAGGGGATATTTTTTCATTGTTTTTCCTGATTCATATTTTTGGCTATTGGTAGGGAGCTTCTTGGCGAAGGATGGGGGTAATATGGTATTGTACATCGTTGAAGGGGCTGGAGAAGAGAGTTTTTACTTTAAGTTCACCCAATTTTTTTTCCGGATTGGTCTCATAGATTTCTGCCCAGTTTGGGGGTGACATTTCGAAGGTGAAGTAGGAGATGCGCACAAATTGTTCTAATTCGGTGTCCAGGACTTGGACGGGTACAATTTCGCCTACGAATTGGGGGTGATAGGATTTTTTGCCGATGTAGACGAGGACAAAGCGGGGTTGGGAGCAGCTTTCGCAGAGGAGGAGGGGGAGGAGGAGGGGGAGGATTTGTTTTTTCAGCATTTTGGAAGCTTTTTGGTTTTTTTGGACAAATCTAAAAAATTTTTATGGTTTTATAGGGAGGTATTGAGCTTCTAAGGTAAGGGTGTAATTTAGGGAGAGGGATTTTTTTTCTTGACTTTTGCGAGGAAGCGTTCGATGTGGATGATGGCGCGCTGGTGTTCACCTTCGCCGATTTTTTCGATAGGGTCCCAGGCTTGGACGTGGAGGTAGACGGTGCGTTTAAGCACTTTTTCGACGGTAGCTTGGACGCGTATTTTGGTTCCCACAGGCGTAGGTGCAAGGTGTTGTATATGTACGGTGGCGCCTACGCTGGAGTAGTTGTGGGGGAGTTTTTGTTGGAGGAGTTTGTGGCTGGTTTGTTCCATAAAGGCGATGAGCCAGGGGGTAGAGAGGACTTCCATGGCGCCGCTTTCGATTCTGGCGGCGAGGTGGGAGTCTTGGACGATTTTTTCTTCTTCGAGTTGGAGTCCTGGGGGGAAGAGTTCTTGGAAGTTAGGTTGGGCTGTGGTGGAGGGATTCATTTTTTCTTCTGGCATGGTGGTCTCCTATCTTGTCTTTGGTGGTTGAGGTTTTGGGGGTTTGCAGGGTGGATTGAGCGTGGTTTAGGAGTTTGGTGAGGAGGGGGTAGGGTAGGGGGCGTAGCCGATTTTTTTTCGCACTCTTGCCATAACCTGTTGGGCGATATTTCGGGCTTTTTGTGCGCCTTGGGTTAGGATAGTTTCTAGGTATTTTTCATCGTTGCGCAGTTGTTCATATTTTTTTCGGTAGGGGGCGAAATGTTCTTCGAGGACTTGGAGGAGTTCTTTTTTAGCGTGTCCGTAGCCGTAGCCACCTTTTCGGTAGTTTTCTTCCATTTTTTTGACTTTTTCTTTGGGGGCGAAGAGGCGGTAGAGGGCGAAGACGTTGCATGTTTCAGGATTTTTTGGTTTTTCCAGGGGTGTGGAGTCGGTGACAATTTTCATGACTTGTTTTTTAAGTTGTTTGGGTGAGCTAAAGATTTCGATGGTATTGTTGTAGGATTTGGACATTTTTTGTCCATCGATGCCGGGGACGGTCATGGTTTCTTCTTGGACGAGGGCTTGGGGTAGGACGAAGGTTTCTCCGAAGGTATGGTGAAAGCGTTGAGCGATATCGCGGGTGATTTCGATATGTTGGAGTTGGTCTTTGCCGACGGGGACGAGGTGAGAGTCGTAGATAAGGATATCTGCGGCCATGAGGACGGGGTAGTTAAACAGTCCTACGCAGATTTCATTTTCCAATCCTTTTTCTTTAGCGGCTTTGAATGCATGTGCTCGTTGGAGGGTTCCCATATTGATGACGCAGTCTAGGATCCAGGCTAGTTCGCATACTTCTGGGACATCGCTATGTCGGAAGAAGATAGACTTTTGGGGATCTAGTCCGAGGGCGAGGAAGGTGGCGGCGATATCGTAGGTATTTTTTCGCATTTTTTCGGGGTTATGGAGAGTGGTGAGGGCGTGGTAATCGGCGATAAAGTAGAGGGTTTGGTGTTTTTCTTGGAGTTCGATAGCAGGTCGGATCATACCCAAGTAGTTGCCGATATGTGGAGTGCCTGTGGATTTGATGCCGGAGAGGGCGCGTTTTATGGTGGAGTTCATGGGAAATTTGGGAAAAGGGGTTTTGGTTGGTTTTTGGGTATTAGTTTTATATTTTTCTGTTTTTGGTTTGACGATTGTTTGTTTGGGGTTTTATGGAGAGAGGGTTGATTTTAGATTTTTTTGTTTTTTTGGTGTACGCAGTCAGAAATCGGTAAATAAATAAAAAGCTGTTGATGGGATTTGAACCCATGACCTCTTCCTTACCAAGGAAGTGCTCTACCACTGAGCTACAACAGCCTTTTAATTTTTACATTTTTTAATTGGCAAATTATTAAAAAAATATTATAATAAAAAGCAAGCATATGTCAACTCTTTTTTTTTAAAATAATTTTCTTACTAAGTAAGTGAGAAGTTGCGTAGGTTATGGAATATTTGGATCAGGTTTTGATTCAGGTTTTGCTTCGATTGCGGTGGGTGGGGCAGCAGGAGGTCAATCGGGTGATTCAGCGCTGCCAGTCTTCTGGTAGTTTGGGTGTTAGGGTACCTATTTGGAGGATGTTGATAGAGTTGGGGGTATTGCAGTGGAGTCATTTGCAGTTTTTGGAGAGGGTTTTTTTGCAAAAGGCTCAGGAACTTCATTATTTGCAGCCGGATCATGTTCTTTGGTGTCTTGAGGCTCAGCGGAAGATGATGGAAGGTGGGGGGTATCGGGTGGTTTGGGAGATAGCGTTAGAGCAATCTTGGTTATCGAATAGTCAGTTGGCACTGATATTTCAGAATATGACATTTGCGGTGAAGAATTCGGTTTCCGAGAGTGTTTCAAGTTCGGATCTGTCTTTATCGGGTGTTTCTCAGAATCGTTCTTCGCGAGTTTTCAGACAGGATTCTTCGCTGGAGGAGACGAAACATTTATCGCGTTTGGAGGAGCGTTCGACGCAGGGGAATTTGGCGGCGTTGGAGGGGAGTGGAGGAGAGTGGCAAGTGGAGGGTTTTTTGCCGGGGTATAGGATTCTTCGCAAGTTGGGCGAAGGGGGGATGGGGGTGGTTTATCAGGGGATGCAGACGAGTTTAGACAGGTTGGTGGCGATCAAGGTTTTGGCTCAGCACCTTCTTCAGCACAGGGAGTTTATTGAGCGTTTGGAGCGGGAGGCTAAGATTTTGGCCAAGCTCAATCATCCCAATATTGTTTCGGCGATTGATTCCATACGCAGGGACAATTTTTATTGTTTGGTGATGGAGTACATTGATGGGCATGCGATTGATGTGGATTTAAAGGGGGGGAAGGTATTTTCTGAGCGGGAGGCGCTTCATATAGTTTTGCAGGTAGCTCAGGCGTTGGAGCACGCCCATGCTCATAACTTGGTGCATCGGGACATTAAGCCGGCCAACATTATGTTGGACAAGGGTGGGACGGTGAAGCTTTGTGATTTGGGTTTGGCGGTGGAGGTGGAGCGCAGCCATCATTTAACCCAGAGCAGTGTTTCGTTGGGCACGCCTGCGTATATGTCGCCGGAGCAGGCGCGGGGGGAGAAGGACATTGATATTCGTTCGGATTTTTATTCGTTGGGGGGAACCCTTTATCACATGGTGACGGGCAAGCCTCCGTATGAGGCGCCGGGGGTGGGGGGGATTTACGCTCAGATTTTATCCCCGGAGGTCCCGGATCCTCGCAGGGACAATCCCGGAATTTCCAGTGGTATTCGCCGGTTGATTCAGAGGATGATGGCGCAGGATCGGGAAGATCGCCCCTCTTCTCCTCAGGAGTTGATTGACCTTATCAAGTCCTTGCAGAGGGGTTTGGGGAAATCCAGCACGGTGATTTTACGTCCTTCTAGTGGGAGTCGCAAGATTTCCCAATCTCAGATTCGGAAAAAGGTGCCGGTATCTAAGGTTCGGAATAAGGTTTCGCCGGCGGTGTTGGCGGCTTGGATCACGGGAGCGATGGTTGGCGTGGTGTTTTTACTTTTTTTTCTTTTTCGTTCGCCAGGTAATCCTTCCGGTACTAAATTAGCCAAAGGGGGCCAGAAAGATTCTTCTTTGCGGGGGGATCGAGGCTTTGGAGAAAGTTCTTCTCAGATATCGCGAAGGGATTTGCCGCAACATCCTAAGGCTCGGAGTTTCCGCACTTCTTCTCAGAGGGAGACTTCTCAAGGTGAGGGGCGACAAATTTTGAGGCCCGGATCGGAGGGGCAGAAATCATCCTCGAAAAGTGGTTCGAGCTCTAGGAAAGGGACTTCTTCTTCGGGGTCTATTTCCTCTACTTCTGCGGAGAATTTGAAGAATTCCGATAAAAATGGCAAGAGTTTTTCCCGAAAGTTCAAAAATATGAGGGTGATTGTCAATCGGAAGTTTGTTCCTTTTTCTCAGTACACGATGGAGGAGTGGGGGAGGGTGATGTATACATCTGCGTTCCGGCGTACTTCTCGCAAATCAAAGGCGGTTCATCATCTTCTTTATTCTTTTTTCAGCACTCATACTTCTGTATTGGAGAGGGATTGGGGGCGTCGGATAGATAGTTGGAAAAAGAGGGGAGAGCTGCAGGAAGGGGAGCTGTTGAGTTTTCTTCCGCGTGTCAAGTCCATCTACAAGGTGCAGATATTTCCGAAGAAGATAGGTTCTTTTGCACTGACGCTTTGTTTTCGGGACCGGAGCAAAGTTCAGGTATTTTGGGATGAGAAGAAAAAGAGGTTGATTTTACTGGATGCTGTCAAAAAGTCTACAGGTTTTCGTCTAAGTCAATCACTCTCCCTACAGAACTTTTTAAGTGTGGAGGCTTACAAGGCTCTTTGCCGGGTGGGGGTGGGGAAGAAATTTCTTTTAGAGACTCCGATCACCTCACCGCTGCAATATTTTTATATTACATCGTTGGAAAGAATGTCATTGGCGGCGGTAGGGGTGGTGGTGGTAAATAGTCCTTTGAGTGTTCGGGAAAATATGGACAGAATTGCTAGCACAGAGCTTTTGGATGCAGAGAAATTAACTCCTTTAAATCTCAAGGTAAAAACTATAGCTGTTCGGGAAAAACCACTGAATATCACAGTTACTTTAACGGATAACCGCACAGGGAAGGTTAGGTACTATAAGAATTGGCAGACGTTTGACTTTTCTTTTCAATTCAAGGCAGAGAAATGTAAGAGTGCGATAGTTCTTATACCTTTTGTAGGGAAGACATTGATTTTTATTCTTAAAAAAGGGGAGAAAGGTACTTTTTTAGCTCGTTTGAAGCCGGTGACTCGTTTTGCTCTATTTCAGGGCAAGACCAATGGCTGGAATCAACTTCGCATACGGGTGATTTACAAATATTTTATGGAGGTTTATCTCAACTCCCGGAAGGTTTGTATTTTGGACAGTCGCTATCCCTTTCCTAAGCTCTCCGTCCCTTCTGTGAGTTCAGTGCATGTTGGAACTCCGGATGGGGTGGTGTTGGTGCGGGACTTTCGGATACGCTTTGTTTTGGAAAGCTCCAGCTACTAGGAAGGCGCTGCAAGTGTTTGTAGAAAAGGAGAGTGGTGGAATTTCAAGGTGCGAGGAAGAGTTCTAGGGCAAGTTTTTTGTCTGCTGATTTTTCTCTGCTTATCATATTTTAAATGAAGTTAAGGCGTTCGAGAGAGGTTCCTAGGTACGTTGCAAAAATTGCGGTGAAGATGCCCAATTGGGTAGGGGATGTGGTGATGGCTACGCCTTTTGTAAGGGGGCTAAGGCAGCGGTTCCCCCGGAGTCAGATTAGTTTGCTTTTGCGCCCTCATTTGGTTCCTATTTTGGAGGGGATGGGTGAGGTGGATAGGATTTTGTCGTTTGCGGATAAGGGGAAGAATCCGTTTTCTTTGCTATTTCAGCTTCGGCGGGAGAGATTTGACTTAATTTTTCTTTTGACCAATTCTTGGCGTTCTGCGTTGTATGCTTATTTAGCTAGGATTCCCTATCGTTTGGGTTATGACAAAAATGGCCGGGGGTGGTTACTCACTCATACTTTGCAGGTTGAGCGGGAAGGCCGTTTGCGTTTTCTTCCCACGGATATTTACTTTAATCGGCTTTTGAATCTGGTGGATTTTACGCAGAAAGATAGGAAGTTGGAGCTTCCTCTTTTGAGGAGTTCTATCGATTTTATTCGGGAAAAATTTCATTTTTATGGAATTTCCACGGGGAGGGATTTGGTGATAGCATTTAATCCTGGTGCGGCTTTTGGATCTTCTAAGCTTTGGCCAGCGGAGTCTTTTTCTCAGCTTGGGGATCTTTTGGTGGAGCGATTGGGGGCCAAAATTCTTATTTTTTGTGGGCCGTCTGATAGAGAGATTGCTCGGAGGATTTGGGATGGGATGAGGGAGGAGGCGGTGGCTTTTTGCGATGAGATTTTGCCTTTAGATCATCTCAAGGCAGCGGTGGCTCAGTGCCATTTGCTGGTATCTACGGATTCTGGGCCGGTACATTATGCGAGTGCTTTTTCTATACCTTCGGTGGTGTTAATGGGGCCCACGCATCCCATTTACAGTGCGGTGGAGGATCCAAAGAAGATGGTGATTCGCCACGAGGTGGAATGTGGTCCTTGCCATTTAAAAATATGTCCTGTGGATCATGGTTGCATGCGAAACATTTCTCCGGAGGAGGTATTTCGTGTAGTGGTGCGTCAGCTTCGTCGGTATTTTCCGGAGAAGCTTAGCGGTGAGGTGGGAGAAAACTTTTAGAGGGGTGTCTCGAAATGGGACACTTTAGTCGATGATTTTCACCAGAGTGTCTCGAAATGGGACATTTTGGTGGTTTACTTTGCCATAGAGTGAGGGTGTCTCGAAATGGGACACTTTCCGTTTTCAGGGGGAGTTTAGGGGGGTAAACTTTGTCCAATTATCCTTTTTGAAAGATTATAATATTTTGAAAATAAAAAAGTTATGAAAGTATTTTAGGGAAAATATTTTTTTTTCTTAAAAATTGGAATAGTTTTTGCTAGAACAAAAATAGCTTTGTTCAAAACAAAGTTCAAACAAATACTTAGGGTTTTCTCCTACTCCCTCGTCCTCGGGAGGCGGGTCGGAATAGGGCGAATAGGATGGGAGAAAACCCCTTTATTAAATATGAGCTGAATTTTACAGCTTGTATAAAAGGGAGAGGTATGTTTTTTTTTACTTCCCCCACCCGGGTGGGGGTATAAAAAAAGTCCTCAAGTTTCTTTCTGTTGTAGCAAAGAAGGGATTTAGAATGATATGGGGATAGCTTATTTTCTTGGATGTAGGGATTGTGAAGTATTTTTAGATTTAGACAAATTTCCTTTTGTTGAGCTACAGAAAAGGAATTTGGAGGAGTTTTCTTTCTCATCAGCTTGGCGATTATTTCGGGTATTGCCGGTTGGGGTGGTGGAGGTGGAAGAGGAGTTAAAGTGGGCAAGATTGGGAGGATATTCTGGTTGGGTTAGGGAAAAGATCTCGTATATTGAGAGATTTTTATCATATCATCAGGGTCATACCCTTTTTATAGCGTTAGATCGATATGATTTGCCGTGGGATTTAGGGGAGGAGGGATTTTACAGATGGAAGGAGGTTTGTTCTTCCTCTTCTTCTTTGGTGGAATTTTTTGGGTATTTTTTGCCTAGGAATTTGCTAGAGGATTTTGGATTCGAGGTTTGGGAGTCGGTGGAGGAGTTTATGGAGAGGCAGAGTTATGCGATTAGGAGCACTTTTGAGTATTTTAGGGAGGAGATTTGGAGGGGGTATAGAAAGTGGAAGGAGGGATTTGATTCTTTGTGAAGGGAGTTTTTTTGTGTTTAGGTGGAGAAAGGGGGATTTGTGTAGAAGAATAATTAAGAGCCGATTAGATATGAAGGGTAGTAGAGAATGGGGATGAAGTATTTTATTTTGGATATGGATGGAACGATTTATTTGGGGGATAGGCTTTTTCCGGACGTTTTATTTTTTTTGGAGAGGGTAAGGAAGGTAGGGGGAGATTATATTTTTTTGACCAATAATTCTTCAAAGAGTTCTAGGGATTATGTAGAGAAGTTAGGTCGATTGGGGATAGAGGTGGGTGAGGAGCGGGTTTTGGTTTCCACGCATCAGGCGATAGAGTATTTAGCTAGAGTTGGTTTGAGGAAGGTATATCTAGTGGGTACAGATATTTTGGCGGAGCAGTTATTGGATGCGGATTTTCAGTTGGAGAGTGCATCGCCGGAGTGTGTATTGGTAGGTTTTGATTTAACATTGACGTATGCGAAGTTAGAGAGGGCATGTTATTTTATTCAGCGTGGTTGTCCTTGGTTTGGTACGCATCCGGACAAGGTTTGTCCGACGGAGAGGGGGAGCATTCCGGATTGTGGTTCGATTTGTGCGTGTATTGAGGCGGCGACGGGTGTACCGCCGGCTCGGGTATTTGGCAAGCCGTCGCGGGGTATGGCGCAGATGGCGTTGGAAAGGTTGGGTGGTTCATTGGAGCAGACGGCGGTGGTGGGGGATAGGTTGTACACGGACATGGAGATGGCGTTGCGGTGTGGGTTGCATGGTTTTTTGGTATTGACGGGGGAGTCTACGTTGGAGGATTGGAGGGGTTATCCTGGTAGGGATAGGGTGCGGGTATGGAGGAATTTAGGTGAGATTGCGGAATCGATTTTATGAATGGTTTTAGGTTAGTTGGTAGATTTTAGATTTTGTTGTAACCATCGGGAGCAGATTTCAGCTTTTTGGGCTTCGGCTTCGGAGATAGGTTCTAGGCTATAGCGAGCTTTGAGGAAGATTTTGACGAGTTCTTGGAGGTGTGGTTGTTTTCGTTTTTTTTGTTTTTCCGTAGTTTGGAGGTGTTCTTCTGGGGTGAGGTAATTGGGGAGAGGTTGTCCAATTTTTTTTAAGAAGTTTAGGTAGTGGAGGTAGGCGAGGATAGCTTTTTGTCGGAGGGAGGAGTGGTGAGGGGTAGGGGAGGGTTTTTGGGATTTTGTGGAAGGTTGGTGTGGGTGGTGTAGAGTTTGTTTTTGTTTTAGGAATTGTTTTAGGTAGTGTAGGAGGTAGGAGAGGAGTTTTTTGAGGGAGGGGTAGATTTTTTTTCGGAGGAGGTAGAGGGTGGTTAGAAGGGCGAGGAGTAGGGAGAGGTTTTTGAGCACGAGTTGAATGGATTTGGTGGTATATTTTGAGGCGTTGGTGGTGGTGGAGGGGATAGGGGGGGAGGTAGTGGTTTGTTTAGCTTTTTTTTTCTTTTTTTGTTTTGTTTGTTTTTTGTGGGATTTTTTCTTTTTTTTCTTTGTTTTTTGATTTGAGTTTTGGGATGGGTTAGGTTGATGGGAGGTAGATAGGCGAGGTTTATTGTGGTTTGGGGAGGATTGTTGGGGTAGGGTAGAATTTGGGTGGTTTTGGGTTGTGTTAGGGGGGGTAGGGTGGGGGGA
>RFKQ01000061.1 GCA_003694635.1 Planctomycetota bacterium | reverse complement strand
TTAGACGTAGGGGGAACCCTTTTTTGAAAAAAGTGTTCCCCCTACCACCCCCTCCCAAAAACTCTTTCGATTTAGGGGAAAAACCTTTCCCCTAAAAATCCCTCCTACGCTACACCCGGAAAAATCCTAGACCTATCCTCCACAGCAAAAAAATGAACCCTCTCAAACGGTATCCAAATCCTAATCTCATCCCCACAACCCACAGTAGGAAACGAAGAAACCTTTACCACCCACATCCTATCACCAAATGAAAAATAAAAATAACTCTCCCCCCCCATCCTCTCCACCACCTCCAACCTCACCAATATCCCCTCCACCTCCGAAACCCTAAGATCCTCCGGCCGAACTCCCAAAATAACCCGCCGATGATTCTGTAAAATACCCCGCCACTCCCTACTAAACGAAAGAGGCGGGCAAATCGCATCCGAAAGCAACGGATGACGAAAACGCACCTCCTCCCCCACCACCTCCACCTCTACCTCAAGCAAATTCATCTCAGGACTACCCAAAAATGTCGCTACAAAAACATTCGCCGGACAACGATAAAGCTCCAACGGACTCCCCACCTGCTGAACCCTCCCCCCATCCAACACCACAATCCGCGTGGCCAACGTCATCGCCTCCGTCTGATCGTGCGTCACATACAACGTCGTCGTCCGAAGACGCTGATGAAGCTTCGCTAACTCCACCCTCATCTGAACACGCAACTTTGCATCCAAATTGGAAAGAGGCTCGTCAAAAAGAAAAACCTTGGGCTTGCGCACCATCGCCCGACCCATCGCTACCCGCTGACGCTGCCCACCAGAAAGCTGCCCAGGCCTGCGGTCCAAAAGTGCCTCCAAACCCAAAACTTCTGCCACCTCCACCACTCGCCGATCAATCTCCTGCCTCGAATATCCCCTCAACTTCAAACTAAACCCTAAATTCTGCCGCACACTCATATGAGGATAAAGAGCATAATCCTGAAAAACCATCGCAATGTCCCTATCCCGAGGCCGCACCTGATTGATGCAAACCCCATCCAACCAAAGCTCTCCCGCACTGATCTCCTCCAACCCAGCCACCAACCTCAAAAGTGATGACTTTCCACTCCCCGAAGGACCAATAAACACCACAAACTCCCCAGACTCAATCTCCAAATCTACTCCCCCCACAGCCACCACTCCATTGGAGTAAACCTTGGAAATATTTTTAAATGCAATTCTAGACAACTTTGCCTCCTATCTAAAAATCACCTCCAGCACCAACCCAAAATCTCTTTCCCCTAACCCAACCTCCACCCTCTCAGCACCTATCCTATCCACCCCCATAAAAAAAAATTACCTTTCTTCCTCCTCTTTGGGATAAGGAGTAAAATGATCCAATACCCACTGGACAACATTGCGAAAAGTGTAAGTGAGTCGATAAATGCGTGGATAAAACAAACGTCTTTTGCGCCTCCTAACCGCCCCAATAACGCGCCTAGCTAGAACCTCCGGCCTGCCTGTAGGCAAAAGCGAAGAAGCAAAATCCGCATACCTCCGACGAATAGCAGCCTCCATAGGAGTGGACACAGGACCAGGATAAACGGTGAGAATATGAACCCCTGTCCCCCTTAACTCCGTAGCAAGAGCCTCCGAGGCCACCGAAAAAGCCGATTTCGCCACATTATAATAGTACATCCCCGGCGTGGCCACCAACCCCGCAATGCTGGTAATGTTGACAATTGTCCCACCACCCCTCTGCCTCATCTCCCTAGCCAAATAATGCATAAGCTTAAGTGGAGTATGAAAATCCACATTAAAAAGAAATTGAACCTCCTCCTCCGAAACTCCAAAAGGATGGCCCACAAAATGCACCCCCGCATTGTTAATGAAAATATCAATCGGACCAACCTCCTTTTGAACTCGATCCACCCAAAGATGCGCCCGATCCACCTCGCTCAAATCCACCTTAAAACTAGAAACCGGGCAAGAAATCCTCCGCGCAAGCTCCTCAAGTATCTCCACCCTCCTAGCAACCAACGTAAGATGGCTCGCCAACTTCCCATAAGCAAGCGCCAACTCCTTCCCAATGCCAGAAGAAGCCCCTGTGATGGCCACATGCATCGCCATTTTCCGCTAACTTACCTCAACAGAAAAGAATCTACTAATGCCACTGCCTTTTGAAAACACTCGGGAAAAGCGGATCCTTGCGCGCATTTTCCAAGTCAGGATCCGTTTTGATCTTGTCAAAATCATTGTACCCATGCTTAATGGCCTGTTTGAGATAAACAATCGCAGTCCTGGACTGGCCAAGCAAGGAATAAACACAAGCCAAGTTGTAATAGTTCATCTTGTTCTTCGGATCAAGCTCCACCGCTCTCTTCAAATCGCTAGCCGCCGCGGAATACCGCTTTGTGATGAGATGCAAATAACCCCGATAAGAATACGCCTTCGGATCATTGGGACGCAATCTAAGAGTGGTACTAAAATCTTGGATAGCTTGTGTATATTTCTTTGTGTACATGTAGCAGATTGCTCGAAAATAATAAGCCTCCCCATTCCTGAAGTTCAGAGAAATGGCCTTTGTGAAGGACTGAATAGCATTGGAGAAATCCTTGCTCTCGTAGTAAATCTTCCCCTTCAAAAGGAAAAGCTTGTCGTTTTTCGAATCATGCTGGATGGCATAGCCAAGATAGCGTAAAGCGCTGTTGTAATTCCCCTTCCCCCACTCCTGAATGGCCCAAGTCGCATAGCGATGAGCGATCCGATTCTGAGAAATATCCTTGGGCGAAGGCGGTCCCCCGCGACCTGACTCGGGCTTGGGAGAAGGCCGCTTGGGACGAAAAATACCCCAAATCTTTTTAAAAACTTTTTTTACTTTTGTACCAAACCCCTCCCTCTTAGGCTTTGGCTTGGGCAAAGGCTTCGAAAGCTGACGCTGAAGATGCTTGAGCTTCTGCTGAATCTTCTTCAACGCCTGAAATAACTTGGTATTTTCGTACTTGTACTCCAAATTCTTTAAAAGAACACGACGATAATTCCGATAAAGCTGCTGGTACTTCTTCTCCAACTCCTCAATCTTTCTCTTCTGACGTTGAACTTGATCCCGCAACTTCTGAATGGTCTTCTGCGCCTCAGACTGAGCGTAGAGAAAAGAAGAAATAGATAACCCAAAAAGAAGAAAAAATACCTGAATTCTCATAAATCCGCTCCTAACAAAATACCAAAAGCTAAAAAACCTCATCCTCCCCAGACGGAGGTGCGGTCTTAGCAATAGAAATAGAAGGGGAAAGCTGGTGGAGATACTCCCTCAAAAGATTGCAAATGATCGCTAAAATCGACTCCTTCTCCAACTCAAACTCCCCATAATTTTCCTCCAAATACACCAGCCGCTTCTCCAACTCCTCCAACGTGGCATCCTCACACCTCCGCTTAAAATACGACACCGCATCCCGAGCAACCCTCAACGCTATGTTATCATACCCCGCCTGCGCAAATTTCACTAAATTCTGAATCCAAACCCCCGGCGCACGACTAAACTCAATATTCCCCAACGCATCTATAGCCCCCTGAGTCTGAACAAAGGCCTGCATTAAATTCGCATACATATCATTGCTCTGCCTCCGATCTACCTTAAACTTCTCCAAAAAATTAAGCAACTTGATCACCCTCACCGGCGAAGTAAATAAATTCTCCACTACAAACTCCACTAACCTATTCGCCGCCGGATAATTGGGGGAAAAAGACCGGCTCTCCATATCCAAAACGACGTAAGAAGAAAGCTGATTTTGATACCTCTTGTAATACTTCCGATACAGCCGGGGAGTGATTAAAAATAAGTGGATGGGCAAAGAAAAATTGCTTGTGGGAAAAGCAGTGCATACCCCCAACCGCAAACGGCTAGGATAAGGCAATAAACCCGACAATAACCGCAAAAGAAAAGGCGACTTCTGCGAACTAATGAGAATAAAATTGTGATGCTGAGAAATCAACGCATTGTAATACACCTCCAAATCCTCCCGACTAGGCGAAAACTCCTCCAACAAAAGTATCCGATCCTCCACATAAACCGGGCTCAAAAAATAACAGGACTTTAAATGATTCCCCACATTTTCCAAGCGAATTTTCTCGTGAATAAATAACTCCTCTTTGTCCAAATCATAAAGGGTAAAAAACGGAATCTCCTCCACATCCTGCTCGTGAAATAATACCGTGTGAACACAATTCCTTGGCCTGCCTACATGATCGCTACCGTGCTGAAAAACCTTGATCAACCAAAAATAATCCGCATGCCAAAACGAATAATAAATGGTCTCATACCAGGAAAAAGAATAAATCTTTAACGCAATCTCCTCCGCCAACTCCCGAATCCGAGCAGGCAAATCCCTCGAAATGTACAACGTCCTATACCCCCCCAACGACGAATAAATATGATGATAACACGGCAAACTTAATACACTCATCGAATACAAAGTAAATCAAATATGGGCTCAATAATATTGATGGGCGTTAATGTGTTCTCCTTGCCCGGATAATAAAGCGTATCCCGCAAAATAGAATAACCCGTGGCCGAAGAATTGTAGTACTTCACCCCACCACCGCAAAGCTTAAGATAATTCTCAATCGCCCGCAAATGCATCCAAGAACGCGGCATCTTCTTCATCGCATACTTCTCCGGCGGATATATAATCGGATACATGTCCGTCTTCGTGATCGCAATCGCAATGTTCTTTAAATGAGCAAAACGATAATGCTGCGGACTATCCCAAAACTCACTCGCAACTAAATCAATCTTAAAATCCCCATCCAATCCCCTCTCCCGAATAATCCGCTCCGCCATATCCTGAAATGCTGCCTCACTAAAGCGCGCCTGAAGGTCCACACTCTTTTCGTAAAAGTTCTGAGCAATGGTCTCAATATGAGAAACACAAAAATTTAAAAGCCCCTCGTAATACTTAATATACAACGACAAATGACCCTCCGCCGAAGTCTGAGCAAGCTTGTCATAAAGATTTTTGCGAGCATTGGCCAAAATATTGGGAAATAAATCCTCCAAAACCTCATCCTCTAACTTCTGCAAAAACTCCGCCTCCTCCCCCAGCAAAACCTCCCCCTGCGTCTGAGAAATAAGAAGCTGAAATCGACTCAAATCCTCCTCCAACTTCCTCCGTATCCCCCCCACCTCCCGCTGCTTCTGCTCCCTCTCCTGCTCAGATAACTTCTTGTAAAGAAATCCCTTGCGAATACTATCCGGCGTCTCCGCCATCTTCTTGCGATAATCCAAGCGCTTGATCACCTCCCGATACAACGTAGAAATCGCCCGAGGCTCCAAACACTCCTTCAATACCAAAAAAAGCTTCTGATATACCTTATCGTTGTTCTCCTCATTGGCCGGATCCAATAAAATCAAAAAACCCTCCGCAAGATTCAATAACTCATAAAGAACATAATGAAGCGGATTGGCCCCCTCTCGCTCCGGCGGCTTCTGCGTAATACTCTCAATCACCTCCTGAAAATCCTCCCCACTGGTCTCTATCGTAATAATGCGAGAGATCACCTTCCCATAACGCGTCAACTCCGTTAACAAAAAATAAGTAGAAATCTCGCTCTTCCCCTCCTCCTCACGCGCCGTAGCCTCCGACCATTGCATCCGACCAATGTACTTTTGGTAATGATTCTGGGCAAAATGATAAACCAAATCCTGAATCCGCTCCTTCAAATACCCAATATAACGCTTCGAAACATCACTCTCGTCCAAATCTAAATTCTTCTCTATCAACTTCTCCACCTCTATCCAACGCACCTCCACACCCCGATAAGGATAGTGATACTTCGTATCCTTGCATAAAAGAATATCCCCAAGCATCGTCAAATAAGTGGTCTTCCCCGCCCCTGCTAAACCAATGATCAAATACAAAGGCGCCGCCTGTGGGCCATTTAAAATGTGATTGCGAACAAAATCAAAAGCCTGTAAAATACTAAAATCCGACTCCGCCTCAGGAAGCTCCATCCTCTTCCACTGAGAAGTCCCCCCTACAGGTCGACGAGGCAAAACCTTCGAAGAACCGCGGATCTTCTGCCACGGCGATGCCTGCAAATAAGTCGAAATAGACTCCGTCTCCGCCTCAGAAGTAAAAGCAAAAAAATCCGGATCCTCACCCTCAGAAGCAGACGAAACGGAACCCGAACGGGAAGAAACACCACCAACCTCCAACTCGCCCAACTTACCAGAAGCAGACGACCGCTCCGAAGAAAGCGAAGACTTCACCTCCTCCCCCTCCCCTCTCTCAGATCCTGCCACCACTCCCTCAACCTCCCCGGAATCCCCCAACGGAGACTCGCCCCCCTCCTCACCAACCTCCAACTCGATCTCCTCCACATCCTCCTCCGCATCTTCTCTCTCCTCACCAAGCTCCAACTCGATCTCCTCCGCATCCTCCTCCGCATCTTCTCCCTTCTCACCAACCTCCAACTCGATCTCCTCCGCATCCTCCTCCTCCGCATCTTCTCCCTCCTCACCAACCTCCAACTCGATCTCCTCCACATCCCCTGAATCGCTAGAAGAATCTCCCTTTCCCCCCTCACCCTCCAAAACCTCCTCCAACTCCGACCCTGAGGAAGCTACCTCCAACTTGGGAAGATCCATTAACGTGGAATGAGAAGAAGAAACCGCCGCCGGCTTCAGAATTCTATCCAAAGACTGAAGCTGCTTCGTGGCATCCTGGTGAGGTTTCCAATAAAAAGTATCCGTGGAACACTTGCCATTTTTACAAACCCCCTGCTTCTCATCCAAAACAATAGCACAACGCTGATGACAACTCGGACAGGTTTCAATGGGAAGCTTATAAACCTTGCAAAAAGAATTTTGACAGTTTTTGGCCTCCAGAAGAAAGGAAACCCTAGCGCAGAAAAAACAAACTGAAAGTAGCTCAAAAAGATGCGGACAATCGCTCTTTTGGCAAAAATATACCCCACTCTTCAAACGAAGAAGAGAGCGATTTTTGCAAAAAAAACATTGACCTAACCTCGCCTGATTGCTAGGACAATCCCGACTAATGCAAAGGGCCGTACCCTGAAAATGAACCCTGGAGTGAAGACGACATTGGGGACAAAGAGAACGATCCTTTCTGTAAAGCTTGCACTCCGCATTGTAGCACGAAATCCGATTCTTGGCGTCCGCCACAAGAGAAAATTCCTTACAATAGCCGCATTTGTAAAAAACATCACAACCTGGTCTAGTGCATCTTGCCTTCCTGTTGTCCTTGTACGGAACGACAACCGAACCACAAATAAAACAATGCCTTTCCATCGGATGCACTTCCTAAGATAGAGTTGTCAAAAGCGGCCAAAGCCCTACACTCCAGCTTTGGCCAAAGTTTAGGATTTTACCACAAAACGAAAACCCACGTTGGAATATCCACGCAGAGGATAAATGGCATAACGCCGCGTGGTGATACCGGGGCCTCCAATAATATCTGGAGATCCCTTCAAAATATAATAAGAGGATTTCATGTTGACATTGGGGGTGTACTTGTACACAGTCAAAGGCTCCTTTCCATCCTTTAAACGGCAACTTTTGCCCCGATAAACAGGATAATCGCTATCCTCAAAACGGTTGTACTTCCGCTCGTCCTCATCGTAACGATCACAGGTCCAATGCCACCCAAATCCCTCCAACATCAACAAAAACTCCGAACCGTCCTTCTTGGCGGTCTGCTCAAGCAACTGCTCGTACTCCTCAATATTCTTGGCGTAAAACTCCTCCATCCCCCGCCCCTCTCTACCAAAATAATAGTGAAACATCTTCTGATTGTGGGACTGCCATGGAAATAAAAGCTTCTGAGTCGGATCCAAAACAACCTCCTCCCCCTCCTGAGGAAGAGAAAGCGCCTTGGGCCAGCTAGAAGCTCGCTCAAACTCCGCCTCCGTAGGAAGATAAACGGTCTTGCCCGTGCGATCTGATAGCCAAATGGTATACGCTAACGCTTCATACAAAGTGATCCCCTGAACAGGAAGCAGCGGCCAGGGAACCTTGCGCCCCAAAAAATCCTTGTGGGTGGGACTGCCCTCCGGGGAATGCCAGTAGCGAGGATAGAGAACCTTGCGAAGCGAAACCGGGGCAAAGGGATCCGGATTCTCTAGCAAGGCCTTTTTAAATCTCTGCAAAAACGTAAGAGTCTCTACCCGATGCTGCCCCTTCTTAAAAGGGCTAATCAAACGCTTGTCAATCGCCTGCAAATAGGCCTTTTTTAAATAAAGACAAAAATAATCTATATCCGAACAAACCTCCTCCGCGCTCCGATAGCTGCGAATTAAGCGCAATTCCTCCTCGTTTAAAAGATCATACTCATCTGGCTCCAGCAAAATCGAATCCCTCAACTTGTACAACAACAAGGCAAAAAGACGCTGAATCAGCTCCGTCAACGTAAGATTGCCACGGCAAGGAACCTCAATCTGGCGAAACTTCCGCTCCACCTCAAACCGAATGGACTCCACATAAGCCTCCACAAACGAGGTGCAATGGGAGTAATCCTCCTCAAAATCAACCAGCTCCTCCCCAATCTGAATGGGCAAATGTAAACTGGCAATCCGATGGTTTAAATCCGTCCAAATATAACGCCAAAGATGAGGGTTGTCAAAAAAATAATCCTCCTCCTCCCTACATTCTTCTAAACTCGACTCCTCCTTCTCCTCAACAGGAGCATTCAAAAAAAATCTATATGCCCCATTGCTCACCATGCGCCTAGCCATAGAATACGGGCGTAAATAAACCCATACCGGCGGAGTAAGAGCCAAAAGATTGCCCAAACTAAGGTGCTTCTCCGAATCAATTTGGCGCAACCACAAAGGCGTGTACTCCATCTTGGAGCCAAGAGGAAAAATGCTCTCCGGAAAGAAAACCACATCCTCCACAAGATCCTGAGGACGAAAAATTTCCTGAAGAAGGGAGGTCTTCAAGCTCAAACCTTTCTCTTGTTATCTGCTTTCAACTGGTTTAGAATAAAACACCACGCTACCATCTTACCCAAATTTTCCCCCAAATGCAAGCCCCAAATGCAAGAGCTTGCCCAAAATCCTTCCCCCCCTAATCCAACAAGAAAACTCAAAAATCTACATGGAAATCGAACCCTTGCGAAAGTCCGTTTTCCCCAACTTGACATTGACCAACACCGGACGCCCCCGATGAACAAGCTCCTGGGCCGACTTTAAAACCTCCTCCACCTTGCCCGGATCCTCTAAAAGCAAACCCTCCGCACCATAGCCCTGAGCCACCTTGTGATAATCACTATAGCTCAACTTCGTGGATACCGGATCCTGAAAAATCTCCACCTGCTCGCGAGCAATCTGACTCCAACAAGCATCGTTGCCCACCACTGCTATAAACGGAATCCGATGGCGAAACGCAGTGTCCAACTCCGCCAAACTGTACGCGCTCGAACCATCGCCATAGAGCAACCAAACCTGACAATCCGGGCGCGCCAACTTAGCCCCCAAAGCAAACCCTCCCCCCACCCCAAGCGTGCCAAATACCCCCGGATCCAACCAGCTAAGCGGACCACGCGGACGAAGAATATAAGAAGCTGTAGCCACAAAATCTCCCCCGTCCGCCACAATCACAGACTCCTCCGGCAAAATCCGCTCCAATACCTGAAAAAAAGCAAGCGGATTGACAAACTCCGTCTTCTGCTCCGCCTGCTGCTGAATCTCCTCCTCCCGCTTCTCCTCCCTACCGCGCAACTCACCTATCCACTCCTCCCATCCCAACAGCGGCGAAAACCCCATCTTCGCCAACTCCATCAAAAATAACCCCGGATCCGCTAAAATTCCAAGCTCCGGACGGCGATTTTTGCGCAACTCCTCCCGAGAACGATTGATGGAAATCAACCTAGCCCGAGAAGAAATATGACGCCCATAATCCAAACGAAAATCACAAGGAACCCCCGCCAATATCACCAAATCCGCCTCCTTTAACGCCTGCCGACGCTTGTGCCGAAACTGCAAAGAACTCTTCCTCCCAAGAAGCCCCCGAGCCATCCCCGAAAGATAAGTAGGAATCCCCAACTGAAGCACCGCCTTCTGAAGCTCCTCCACCCGCTGCGGAAAAAGCATCGCCTGACTCCCAATCAACATCACCGGCCGACGCGCCTCCCCCAAAAAAGCTAACGCCCGATGCAACTCCGAAGTAGTAGGAGAAAACGAAGATAACAATGAAGTAAAATCCAAATCCTGAACCCTAGCCCTCCCCCCAAAAATCCTCTTCAAATGGCGCTTCAAATACCAATGAAAAAGCCGATCCCTCCAACCAGATCCCCGAGACTGGGACACCCCATACCACTGATATACCAACGGCCGAGGATAAAGCAAATCCACAGGTACCTCCAAAAATACCGGCCCCGGTACCCCCTCCAAAGCCCGAAAAAAAGCCTCCTCCGTAAGCGATGCCAACTCTCCTACCCGACCAGCCCGCGCCGCCCACTTCACATGCGGCCGCATCAAAGCCATCTGATCAATGTCCTGAAGGGAACCCCGATCCTTCAAAATCGTAGCCGTAGCTCCCCCAATCACCAAAAGCGGAAACTGCGCCAACTGAGCATTCTTCACCGCCGTAATCGTGTTGGTAAGCCCCGGCCCCGCCGTCACCACAGCTACCCCCGGAATACCACTCAAACGAGCCACCGCATCCGCAGCAAAAACCGCACTTGCCTCATCCCGCACATCCACCACCCGAATCCCTTTAGCCTTCGAAGCCACCAAAATCGGCGATATATGCCCCCCACAAAGGGTAAAAATATACTTCACCCCCCGCTCAACAAACACCTGAGCCATCAACTCGCCTCCATTTGCATTTTCGTCCATCTTTTCTCCTTTTCTTTTTCTCAAGATTATCGTATACTTAAAAGATAAAGACATCTATTAAAAAACAGCGCAAAATCCCCTCTACTATTATACCCACTCTTTAGAAAAAGCAAAAAGAGCCGTTTTCAAAATTTCCAAACCCTCGCCAACGCAAAAAATGTCTTGATACCAGAATTAGGAGGTAAAACCATGTCCCCATCATACGATATCGCCATCGTAGGAGCCGGACTGTCCGGACTAACCTGCGCCTACTACCTCAAAAAACTAGAACCTCAGCTCCGTATCGTTATCCTCGAACGCTCCGGCACCGCTGGAGGACTGACCGGCAACTGGATCGACCACAGACTAGGCCCAAAGAAAAAACTCCAATATCCCATGCACATGATCTTTGTGAGCAAATATCGCAATCTATGCCAACTCATCAACGAAGTAGGAGCCATCCTCTCCCCACGATACACAGGCTACGATATCATCACCAGCGATCAAAAACGCCATAGACTAGAAATGAAAGATTGGACCTCCAAAAAACTCCCTCCGCCCTTCCACTCCCTAGGAATGTTCGCCCGCCTAAATCTCTCCCTCCGCGCCAAATGGGACCTGTTTAAACTCGCCTGCATCTGCACCTACTGCGCTGACTACTTTATCCGCCATAAAGACAATTGGAAAAAATTCCAAGAACCTCCCTACGTTCCCAATACCCTAAGCCTGGAAAGCCTAGAACTCATCCTCCGACTCCACCCAGAAGCTAGAGACTTCGTGGAAACCGCCACTCCAAGCATCTATAACTCCCATCCCTGGTACACCAGCGCCCCTAAAATGGCCGCCGTTATCGCCGGAACAATGGTGATGGACTACGACTCCCTCCACTACCAAGTCTTTGGAAAAAACTATAACCCCGCCTTTATCGATAACTTCGTGGAAAAATTAAAACAAATGGGCGTGGATTTTAAATTCTGGACAGAAGTCCGACGCATCGATGCCAACAAAAAAGGAAACCGCATCGAAGCCATCTGGTATAAACCCTACGGCCCAGAAGCCGGAGGTATAAGGTATGTCTGCGAAAACTGCGGCGCCGAAAACTACTGCCTAGATCGAGCCTTCTGCACCCGATGCGGATTGGATACCACCTTGGACAAAATCGGAGCTGGAAAAATCCATACCACCGTCGCCAACGAACTGTGGGCAAAACCACAAAAAAGAAAATATGAACGATTAGAATGCTCCCGACTCATTACCGCCATCTACCCCCATATGATCGCCAAACTTATCCCCCTCGACTCCCCCCTGCGAAAAAATCCCTTCGTCATCTCCATGTTCTCCTCCAAACTCAATCAAACCCAACTCTCCATCGCACGAGTGTACTACAAAAAACAAATCACCGATCAAAAATATATCACCGGAACACATAACCCTACCTTCTGCTTCAACGGCTGCCAATCCGTGTACAATAACTTCGGAGGAGAAGACCTAGACCACGAAGGCGATGTGATCGACGTCCTACTAGACGTAGGCGTCGTGCGAGATGCCCACTCCCCCCAAACCCAAATCCAACGAATTATCCATGACCTACATAAGGTCTACCCCGACGCAAACCCCTCCCTGGTCGAATACGTCTCCTTCGCCAATATCTACCCAGAAGTGCTCTACCACAGCGAACAACCTAGCATCGCAGGGAGCTACCGATTCTTTAACCGCCACCGAACAGAAGTGGAAAATTGGTACGTCGCCGGATGCCATAGCGGCAGTATAGGGATCGGAATGGAATCCGCCGTCGAAAGCGCAAAATCCACTGTAAACTGCATCCTAGAAGATATGGGATCCTCCAAAAAAGTCGAAATCCTCTCCTACCAAATGCACCCATTTTGTAAACTGGTCGCCAAACTCGGAGAAGGTCTGCTCTGGTGGAAAGGCGCCGGTAAATTCTACCGCAAAGCAGCTAAAACCCAAAAACTCTAAACCCCCTCTCCCCCAAATCCTCACCCTCGCTAAACCTAAAATTTCTGCACTAACACAAAAATCTAGTTGACTTTTTGAAAAATTTAGAATATAATTTAAAGGTTTTTCTATAAATTTGTATAAGAGCAAAAATCAAATAAAATATGGGCTACTTTCCTCCCGAAACTATCCAAAAAGTACAAGAAGCCAACGATATCGTAGAAGTCGTCCAACAATACCTTAGCCTCGAACCAAATGGCCAAAACCTCAAAGCCCTCTGCCCCTTCCACCAAGAAAAAACCCCCTCCTTTATGGTCAGCCCCCAAAAACAAATCTTCTACTGCTTCGGCTGCCAAAAAGGCGGAAATGTCTTCTCCTTCCTCTCAGAAATGGAAAAAATTACCTTCCCCGAAGCCGTAAAACTCCTCGCCGATCGCGCCGGTATCCCCCTAACCAACACCACAACAAAAAAATCCTCCACCCTCCAACTCTACGAAATCCAAAATATCGCCTGCCACTTCTTCCAAAAACTCCTCCACTCCCCCACAGGATCCCATGCCCGGGACTACCTCAAACAACGAGGATTTCAAGAAACAACCATCCAAAAATTCCAACTTGGCTTCGCCCCAGACCGCTGGGACGCCCTTATTCAACACGCCAAACAATTCCATATCTCTCCACAAATGCTCGAAAAAGCCGGACTGGCTATCCGTAAAAAAAACTCCCAACACCACTACGATCGCTTCCGCAATAGAGTAATCTTTCCCATCCTCGACCGCTTCGGCCGCATCTGCGGCTTCGGAGGAAGAACCCTAAACCACGATACCCCCAAATATATCAATACACCCGAAACCCCAATCTTCCAAAAAAAAGAACAACTCTACGGACTATACCTCGCCCTCCAAAAAAACAACACCCTACCCTTCCTCCTGCTCATGGAAGGCTACACAGACGTAATCATGGCCCACCAACAAGGCTTCCCACAAGCTGTGGCCACCCTAGGAACCGCCTTCAACCCCCGCCATGCCCAAATCCTCAAACGCTATACACGCAAAATCTACCTCGTCTTCGATGGCGATACCGCCGGCCAAGAAGCTAGCTGGCGCAGCCTCCCACTGCTGCTCAACGAAGGCCTAGAAGTCCACCTACTCCCACTCAACGGTGCAGACCCCTGCGAATTCCTCCTCCAACATGGCAAAAAAAAATTCCAACAACTCCTAAATACCTCCCAAGATGCCCTCGATACCTACCTCCTCTCCCTACACCAAAACTATAAATCCCAAAAACTCCCCGAAAAAAAACAAACCCTAGAAAAACTTAGCACCTTCCTCAAAAAAATTCAAAACCCACTCATCCAAGACCTAGTGGCAGAAAAAATCACCCAACTCTTCCATATCCGACCTACCTCACTACAAAAAATCCTGCGAAAATCCACCACAACCCCAAAAAACTCCCCTCCCATCCAATCCCCTCCACCACCCACCCATGAAAGATTTATTCTCGAAACCCTCCTCCAACACCCCACCCTCATCGAAAAAACCTTTCCCCTCTTCCCCCCAGAAAAATTTACCTTTCCCCCCTACCAAAAAATCGCCAAAAAACTCCAACAAGCCTACCAACAAAAAGAACCACCATCCAAAATCCAGCAAATTATCTGGGAACCAGAACTTCAACCCTACCTCTCCTCCCTCCTCGCCGAAATGGAAACCAGCCAAAAAACTTACAACTGGAATATCCTCCAATCCTGCCTGGCCAAAGCCCAACTGGAAGAAATCAAAAAACAGCTCCTCCAAATCCGACAAAAACAAAAGCAAGCCTATGAAAATAACCAAAAAGAACTCGCCCAACAACTCAATCTAAAATACTCCCAACTCCTCCAAAAAGCACACCAACTCAAAAAACAACATAACCTCTCCTTTAGCCTAAGATAAATTTTACCAACCAATCCTACACTTCATCCCCGTCTAAACGTAAAAAAAAATGAAAAATTTAAAAAAAATTCCACCGCTTCCTAGTCGAAATCTACCTCCCTCTCGTAATTATTCTAAAAAAATTACATTCTCTAAATTCCTCGTTTGTTTGGTCCAATCGCAAGGAGTAAATGGTTGATGGATGAGGAAATCAAGCGACTTATCGAAAAAGGGAAAAAACAAAAATACCTCACCTACGAAGAAGTCTGCCAAGTCATTCCAGAAAGCGACGGGGAAAAATTGGAAAAATTGCTCATGCAACTGGATGAGCAAAAAATCCTAATCCTAGATGAAGTAGACCTAGAAAAGGGAACCAAAGAAGGACTCCTCGCGGATACAGTCTGCAACCTAGAAGATATCACCATAGGAGACTCCAGCAAAATCGATGACCCCATTCGTATGTATCTCACACAAATGGGCGAAATCCCCCTCCTAGAACGAGATGAAGAACTAAAATTGGCGAAAAAAATCGAACTCACCCGACGAAGATTTCGACGAAAAGTCCTCGAATCCGATATCTGCATCCAACGATCTATCCAAATCTTAGAAAATGTCTACCGCGGCGAACAAGCCTTTGATAGAACTCTAAAAGTCAATACCGGTGAAGAACTCACCAAAAAAGATGTCATGACCAGAATCCACTGGCATATCCAAACCCTCAAAAAAATCCTAGAACGCAACCACCAAGACTACCTCCACTCCCAAAAAAATCTCCCAGAAACAGAAAAACAAACCATCCTTCAGCGCATGACCCGCCGTCGCCGCCGCGCCGTCGAACTGCTTGAGGAACTAAATATCCAAATTAAACTCGTCCGCCATATGATGCAAGAACTCAAAGAACTCCAAGAAGAACTCCAAGAAATCGAAGAAAAAATCCACCACTTCCAAAACGATTACTCCAAAAAAGGAAAAAAATACGTCGAAGAACTCACCAAACGAAAACAACAAATCCTCGAAATGCTCCGAGAAAACCCTCAACAACTCGACAAACGACTGCGCATCATCGACACCCGCTACGCCCAATACAAAGAAGCGAAAAAACGACTCTCCGGCGGCAACCTACGACTCGTGGTCAGCATCGCCAAAAAATATCGCAACCGCGGCCTCGCCTTCCTCGACCTCATCCAAGAAGGAAATACCGGCCTAATGAAAGCCGTCGAAAAATACGAATACCGACGCGGTTTCAAATTCTCTACCTATGCCACCTGGTGGATCCGACAAGCTATCACCCGCAGCATCGCCGACCACGCCCGAACTATCCGTATCCCCGTCCATATGATCGAAACAATGGGAAAACTGCGTAGCGTCACCAAAAAACTTACCCAAAAAAATGGACGTGAACCTACCCTCGCCGAAATCTCCAAAGAACTCGACCTCAGCGAAGAAGAAACCAGACGAGTCCTCAAAATCGCTAAACAACCCGTCTCCCTCGATAGACCTATCGGAGAAGGTGAAGACGGCTTCTTCGGCGACTTTATCGAAGATGAAAGTGTTCGCTCACCCGTCAATGCCGCCACCCACGAAATGCTCAAAGATAAACTCGAAAAAGTCCTCGATACCCTCACCTTCCGCGAACGTGAAATCATTAAACTCCGCTACGGCATCGGCGATGGCTATACCTATACCCTCGAAGAAGTCGGACGTATCTTTAAAGTCACCCGCGAACGCGTCCGGCAAATCGAAGCAAAAGCCGTACGAAAACTACAACACCCCGTCCGTAGCCGCCTGCTAGAAGGATTCTTAGAAACCAAAGGATATTAAAGAGGTCCACCCATGAACCCAAACCTCCCCCTATTGCTTAACCTACAAAAAATCGATACCAAAATCTATCTCCTACAAAAAGATCAACAAACCCTCCCCCAAAACCTAACAGCCAAAGAACAATCTATCCAAAAACTGGAGCTCCAACGCCAAGAACTGAAAAAAAATATCCAAAATATCTCCACCCAAGAAGCCCTCAAAGAAGGCGATATCCAAACCAACGAAGAACGTATCCAAAACCTACAACTCAAAATCCACACCATCAAAACCAACGAAGAACTCTGGGCCCTACAAAAAGAAATCCAAAACCTACAAGAACAAAATTCTACCCTGGAAGAAGAAAGCCTAGAACTCCTCGAACAACTCGATCAACTCCAACTCGAACTCAAGCAAATAGAACAACAACTCCAACTTGCCAAACAACAGCTCCTCCAACTCCAACAAGAAACCGAAAATACCCTAAAAGAAATTCAAAATCAACTAGAAAAACTCCAAAACGAACGAAAACAACTTATCGAAAAAATCCCACAAAAAGAACGAAGTATCTACGAAAATCGCTACAAAAGCTTCCAAAACCAACCCGCTAAACTCCTCGTCGAAATCAAAAATGACTGCTGCCAAGGATGTTTTATGATCCAACCACCACGCCTAAGCGACCAAATCATCCTCAGCGATGAACTCGTCTTCTGCGACCAATGCAACCGTATCCTCTACCACCCCGATAAAATCCCACAAAGCATCCCCTAACCCCCACCTCCAGAAACCTCCTCTCCCCGCCGCCATCCCCCCGTCTCCGCCAACAAATCATCAAAAGCGCGAAACATATCCCGCGCCGTTAAAATCCCCACCAACTCCCCCTGAACATTCAACACCGGCAGCGCACCAAAACGATGACTCAAAAAAATACTCAACGCATGACGTACCGTATCCCTAGGCCGCAACGTAATCAACTCCGTCGCCATCACATCGCAAACCTCATAACTGTCATCCAAACGATAAAAATCATCCCAACCATCCGGCTCCTCAGAAACATCCGGACGACGTAAATCCCTATCCGAAACTATCCCCACCAACTTCCCATCCTTCACCACCGGCAAATGACGAAAATTGTAATAACGCATCTTAAAAAACGCTCTGCGCACCGATGTATCCGGTGAAACTGTCTTCGGTTCGCGACTCATCCAATAACCTACCTGCGATTTCGAATACAAAATCTCCATAGCCAATACTTCCACCTTCAAAATCACTTACCATTCGCTCAAATTCTATTTCATCCACCAAAACCACACACCCCCCCCTCAATCCCGTGTAAGATCACGAAAAATGTCCTCCAACGTCCTCCGATCCCGACGAAATTCTCTCACCTTCAACGAAGAACCCTGCAAAAGATCAAACACACCCTCTCCATCTATACCACCTACAAGCTCTACCCGCCAAACCCCCTCACCCTCCGAACTCGCCTCCACCTGCGGCGAAAAAGAACCAAATACCCGCTCCACCTCCTGACGCTGACCACGAACCACAAGAGTAAACCGACTCTCTTCCCGCTCCTGTAGCCGAACCAATAAATCGTCTGCTACAATCTCACCCCTGTGAATAATCAAAACCCGATCGCAAACCGCCTGAACCTCCTGAAGAATATGCGTGGATAACAAAACCGTACGCTCCTCCCCCATCTGACGAATTAAACGGCGAATCTCTAAAATCTGATTGGGATCCAAACCAGAAGTCGGCTCATCCAAAATCAATACGTCCGGCTGATGAATCATCGCCTGCGCCAAACCAACCCGCTGCCGAAAACCCTTGGATAAAGTGTAAATGGGCTTGCGAAACTTCTCCCCCAAACCACACCCTTCCACTACCTCCTCCAACCGAGTACGAAGAAAACTACCCCTCAATCCCCGCGCCCTCCCAATAAACCTCAAAAAACTATCCACCCGCATCTCCTCATACAAAGGATTCATCTCGGGCAAATACCCCACCCGACGACGAACCTCCAATGGCGACTCCTCCACATCCAAATCACATACCCTTACCTCCCCTACGTCCGGACGCAAATAAGTGGTCAAAATCCGCATCATCGTACTCTTCCCCGCCCCATTGGGACCAAGAAATCCCACAATCTCCCCCCGCATAATCCGAAACGAAACCCCCCCAAGAGCCCTTGTGGATCCATACCACTTCGAAACATCCTTCACCACAATCATAGCACAATCCCCTCTTATCCAACCTCCGATTTGGCCCGACTCTCCACGCCTCTCCCCTCCTCCAATACCTCCTTCAACCAAGGCGAATACCTAGGATAACGCTTGGAAAATACCTGAACAAAACGCTCCAAAATCAACCTTTTCTCCTTCTGCCCCTCCGCATCCAAATTTCTGTAATGCCCCACAATCCTCCGCAAATATCCCTTGACTCGCCGACGAACCTGAGCCGTGTCCTCCCCAGGATAAAGCCCCTCATACTGATAATAAGGAAGAGCAAACTCCGCAAGAGCAAAAACATCATCCTTCCTCAACGAACGCTCTATGGTCCGATCCGCCAAATTTTTGGCATAACGCCAATCACACTCCTTCTCCGTAAGCAATACACCCGCCAAAGTGGCCGTCATAAACGACGCCAACGCACCCGCAAACATCGCCTTCAACCCAAGACGTGCCAAATCATGACGACGCGAAGGTGCAATCCCACCAATTCCACCCAACTGAATGGCAATCGAACCAAAATTGGCAAAACCACATAACGCATAAGTCCCTAAAGTCACAGACTTCGTCGAAAGAACACCATGAATTAAATCCGACCCCATCTTAGACTGAAGATTTAAATACGCAATAAACTCCGTAAGCGCCAACTTGTCCCCTATTAAACTAGCAAACTCCATGCAATTGCGCAAAGGTACACCCATCAAAAAAGCCACCGGAAAAAATATATAACCAAATAACATGGATAAATTCTTAGGCCAATACCGGGACAAAAACTCCACCCCTAACCCTCCTACCGCCACGTAAAGCTGCTCCATCAACCAATTGATCATCGCAATCATCGCCACAAACCCCAACAACATCGCCGCTACATTCAAACAAAGCTGCATCCCGTCCGCTGCACCATTCGCCGCCGCATCAATTACATTAACATTTGTCCGCTCCAACACCAACTCCACCTTCCCCGCCGTCAAAGAATGCTCCGTCTCCGGGATCATCAACTTCGCCATCACCAACGCCGCCGGCGCAGACATCACACTCGCCGCCAAAAGATGCCCCGCCGAAATCCCTAACGAAACATACACCACCAACACTCCCCCAGCTATCGTGGCAAAACCCCCTACCATCAATGCCATCAACTCCGATGTGGTCATCTCCTCCACATACGGACGTACCACCAACGGCGCCTCCGTCTGACCAACAAACACATTCGCAGCCACCGAAAGAGACTCCGCACCAGAAGTCCCCATCGTCTTCGCCATCAGCTTCGCCATGTAATACACCACTCGCTGCATTATCCCCAAATGATACAACACCGCCATCAACGTCGAAAAGAAAATAATCGTGGTCAAAACCTGAAATACAAAAATAAAACCCCCCGCCGGATTGCTCCGACGAACTTTCCATAAAGCATAACCATACAAATGCTCGTACCCTATCCCCTCTACCACCTGCTGAGAAAACTCCGCCGATAATCCCTCTTTCCAATCCTCCGGAAAATTGGAAGGTATCCGCCCCCTCTGCTCCTGCGAAGGTAAAGATTTTAAATACTGGAAATATTCCAAATTCGTCAAAGGATGACCATTGAAATAAGGGACCCCCTTGGGACTAAGATAAATCGCAAAACGATGATCCAACGCCTCATTCATCACCCGCTGATTGCTCAATCCACCCGCGACAAAATTCGCTCCCTCCGAAGTAAAACCAACAATCTTATTCACCGCTGACTTGGCCTTGTCAAATACCCACGCCCCCGGAGCCGTGTGAAGAATCAACAACGCAAAAATTACCTGTAAACCAATCCCCCATACCACCAAACGCCAACGGATCGAACTCCGAGAAACCGAAAAAAACCAACCTATCCCTAAAATAAACAATATCCCCAATAAACTGATAAAATTGCTCCCATAACGATAAAAAAAACCCTTCGGCTTAGGCCGAATCCCACCCTCCACAGGCTCCAGACGCGCCAACTTCTTGGAAAAAGTATCCCCCAAACGACCTGAACGCCCCAAATCCTTCCCCCCAACACCTCCCCTCCCCTCAGGCTTCTCCTCACCTCCAGACGACTTCGACGACTCTCCCCCCTTCTCTGAAG
>RFKQ01000060.1 GCA_003694635.1 Planctomycetota bacterium | reverse complement strand
GCTTTGACGGCGCCCATACCCCAGAAAGCCTCCAAGAAATCCTCCAAACCCTACCCCCCCAACCCACCTGCGTGCTCTTTGGTACCCTGCAAGATAAACGTATCTCCCAAATGCTACGCCTCTTCCACTCCTATCCCCACCTCCAACTCTACCTCACCACCGCCCCCTCCCCGCGCGGGGCACCCTCCCATCAACTAGCAAAAGTCGCCAACTCCCTCCAGCTACCCTTCCAAGAAATCCCAAACCCCAACAACGCCTGCAAAAAATTAATGGAAAAGTGCCGAAAACATCAACTCCCCCTCCTCATCACCGGCTCCATCCGTATGCGAAAAACCATAGATAACGTCTGGAAAACCCTTCCCCGCAGAAAATAACTCCACTAACTGCCGCCCTTGCCTACATCCTGAACACCACGAGCACTCGCCTCAACAAAAGCCATTCGAAGCTGGTGAAGCATCTGCTTCAAAAAACTCTCCTCCTCCTGCGTTAAATTGTTCTTCGTCTTCTCCTCCAAAATTCCCAAAATATCTATAAGATACTTGGCCTGAATAAGATCCCTCTCCCCCTTCTCCGAAAAAATCCCCAAGTGCCCCATCGCCTGCGCCGAAAGTGCTGAAATAAATTGAAGAAAACTTGGCTCAGATGAAAAATCCTGCTGAGCCGCCTGCTCCGCTTTTCTCTTCTCCGACTGAACACGCTCCTTCCAACTATGATCTACCTTTTTTTCCATCAAACTTACCTCCTCTCTAAATTATTGAATGCTCTCTATGTAAAGAAGTTTTCCATCTCCAAAATAAAAATAAGCAATTTTGCGCTTCTTTTGAAAAAAAATGTCAAATTTCCACTGCTCATAAAGCACCCCCTCCTCCCTCTTCTTCCACATACTCCTCGGCCACGCACGAAGTCGCCTATACACCTCCCTCTTCGAAATCCCTACGGGAAACTCCTTATAACAAAAATAAAAAATCTGTCTCTTACCCAAAACCTGCTTCTTCGACTTCTGGGATTTGATAAAGCTCAAAAACCTCGCCTTTTCCTCCACCACAAAAATCTTCCCCACCCTCTTCCTTCCCATCTCCGCCTCTAACTCCTCCCGAAGCTTCCACTGATTATTCTTAAAAATACCACCCAATTCCCTCAACTTGTTCTGCAAAAAATGCTCCGATTTGCGCAATAACCAACACTGACGATAAGTCTTAAACGCCTCCTTCTTGAAACCAAGACGCTCCATCTCAACCGCCAACTGATAACGACGATCATATTCCTTCGAATCCAAAGCCGATACCTCTAAAATCGCGCCTGCAAGAAAAGCCTTTTTAAAACTCTCATACAAAAAAGACTGACCACACTCCTCCGCCGTGGTCCTCGCCCAAAACGCTAAACTGTAAAGACGATGTATCCTCTCATTGACCGAAAACTTTTCATCCTGGCTCTGAGTATAGGTCTGAAAACGCAATCGAAAATAATCCCGAAAACTAAGCTCAATCTCCTTAATATCTTGCACAGAAAAATACCAACCGCGAAAATCCTTCCTAAGCCCCCCCACAATCTTTAATATGCTCTTGCGAGGCTTATAAATAAGATTTACCCGATTATAAATCTTCCTGGATTGAGCCGGAAAACGAAACGGTAAATCTAAACCACAAACCTCAAAACTCTGTCCCCGCGCCACCCTCAAAGTCGCCTCCACATAAATTCCACCCCTGCTAGGCCCCCCATACCCCCGCAACTTATCCAATGGAAACCAATCCGCCGCCCAAACAAAAAAAGGAAATACACTCAAACCAACCAATATACAAAATCGATAAAATTTCCCCATCTTACCTCCTTCTATAAAAATTTTATCTCTGGATAGAGGAACCCTTTTTGAAAAAATAACTCTTGCCCTCACCTCCCAAAAACTTCGTTTTCAAGCTTCCCCCACCAACCTCTCAAATACCACCAACGTCCGCCGATGACTGGTGTGCGGAATAGAATAAAACTGATTCTGAATCAAACGAAAGCGATGAGAAAACTTCTCACATGCCAACTCCACCTCCCCCTGAGAATCCGGCCCCTTCATGAAAATCGCCTTCCCCCCCCGCGGCAAAAAAGCATACACCCTCCCCAACGTCCGATCTATACTCTCCAACGCCCGCGTGATCACCCCCCTCACCGGAGGCCCAAAATACGTAGAACTTACCCGATGAGGATATATCTGCGCACCCAACTCCAAACGCCGATTGGCCTCCTCCAAAAATCTCACCCGACGTGAACGCTTCTCCGCTAATATAATCTCTAAACCCGGCGAAAAAATCTTAATCGGAATCCCCGGAAAACCCGCCCCCGTGCCAATATCCAGCAACGGCGAAGGCAAAGAAATCAACTGTCGAACTAAAAGAGAATCTACATAGTGCTTGATCACCACATTCTCAAAATTCCGTATCCGAGATAAATCCAAAACCAACTGCCTCTGGAAAAAAAGTTGATGAAATTTCCACAACTTCGCCAACTTCGCAGGCGGTACCTTAATACCACTCCGCTTCAATAGCTGCCTCATCGACTCCTTAGACGGAGGATAAGAAACACGGGAAACCCTCGAGCTCCTCCTCGACTGAGCCCTCGACGTCCTTCTCAACCTCTTCCTTCTCTTCATCACAACAAACTCCTAAGACGATTCCGGACAAATCCCACAACCATTGCAACCCACCACCCCAGAAGAAGAACCACCCACCCGAATACCAAAACGCTCCCGTAAATGACGTATCTTCTCCACCTCCGCAGGCGGTAAAGTCTGTACCCTCCCCAACTGATGCGCCATCAACGTGATCTTGGCCGCATGCTCCAAACGCTCTAAATGAAAATACGCCTGCTGAAGCGTAGAACCTACCGTCAAACTACCATGGCGATCCAACAAAATCGCATCAAAATCCTGAATGTGCTCCCCAATCACCAACGCCGCCTCACCCGTCCCCGGCGTAGAATAAGACGCCGTGGGAATCGAACCCATCGTCATCACAATCTCCGGTATCACACAACCCGCTAAACTCCGACCCGCTATCGTAAAAGCTATCGCCGTCGGCGGATGAGCATGAATCACCGCCCGAACATCCTCCCGAAGCCGATAAACCTCCAAATGTAAATTCGTCTCCGAAGAAGGCTCACCCCAACCAGAAATCTTCTCACCACTCGCATCCAAACAAATCAACTCCGCCGCCGAAACCTCACCCTTGCATACCCCACTAGGCGTGATCAAAATCCTACCCCCAGAAAGACGCACACTCACATTCCCCTCCGTCGCACAAATCCAACCCCTGCGATACATCCTATGACAAACCTCCACAATCTCCCGACGCAACTGATTCTCCATATCACCTACCTCATCCCCAAAAATTTCTCTTCTCAGAACCTTTTTGAAAAAGGTTCCGAACCTCCAAAAACTTTTTCGATTTAGGGGAAAAACCTTTCCCCTAAAAACCCCTTTTCTAAGGACTTCTCTTTCTGAAAACCTTTTTGAAAAAAGTTTTTCAGACTTTCCAAAAACTTTTCTCCTCGGAACCTTTTTGAAAAAAAGGTTCCGTACCTCCAAAAACTTCCACTTTGTAAGGGGAACCCCTTTTTAAAAAAAGGTTTTCCCCTACCGACCCCTCCCCAAAACTCCTGTATTGTCAAAAAACGCCTAAAAAACCTAAAACCAATCCTCTGCCTCCTCCCAAAAATATATCCCCAAAAACATAATTATAACCTACCTCCCTAACTTGTCAATGGAGCAAGTTCCTCCAAACTCAAACCAAATCAAGGATAGCGCAACCTCAAAACATAACTCTCCCACTTCCGCTGAAAAACCCCCATGTCCTTTACCTTCAAAACCCTCTTCAAAGTCTTGTACCCAGTAGGATCCTCCTTGACATTGCGCACAAACGCCTTCCAAAACTTCACCAAAAGCTTCTTCTCCTGAAGATAATAACACAAATAACGCCCCTGAGCATAACCATAAGGCAAGCGATAAAACTCCTCCGTATTGGTGTGAGTCAAAACCTTAAACGAAGGAAGCTCACCCCTCCGAATAGCCCTCTGCAAGCCAGCTAAACGCCAGTTAGTGTAGCCATAAATCTGACCATCTTCCTCCCCGCACTGCTCGTACAACGAAGCTAACGCTTCATTAAACCACGCCGGACAATCGGGAAAGTTCGCCTCTATAAACGGATGTACAAGCTCATGCACCAGCGTGCCTCCACCTGTGGCAATATTCATCACCAGAGATCTGTGAGCCGCGGAATAGTACCCAAAAGGCGTCGAAGGCCTCTGCCGAAAAAACTGCCAACAATGCTTGAGATAACTCGCCCGGTCCTTAAATAACCAAATGGTCAAAATGTATTTCGGATCCTTCTGAAAATACTTCGCCTTTAACTTTTTTACCGCCCAACCCACCGTATGCCTAGCCCGCCTCCGAACCGTAGATAAATCCTCATCCCCAATCACGACAAAAGGCCGCTGAAGCACCACGTGAAAACCAGAAGATGGAAGCATCCTCTTCAAACGAAGAATATGCTCAAGATACTCAGCATTGCTAAAACCCTTCTGCGCAGAGGGACGCTGAAACGACTTCAACCGCAAACCCAAACGCACAACCCGCTTCGAAGAATGAACGGAAACCGGCCAAATCCGAAAAAAACTCTCCCTAGATATCCGCCGATAATCCCCACCCCGCCCAGCCGGATCACGATAGTAAAGCTCATGACTCCCCCAATCATAACCCACCACCAACCAAAATCGAATCCCCCCCAACCGATCCGAATGCACCTGCACAATCGACGGTATCCCCACCGCTAAATCCCTCCGAATTCTCCCCAATAAACCCTCCATCACCTCCAAACTAGACCCAGAATCTATCCGACGCAAATCCAACTCTACCTCCAACCCCAAACGCCGACCAGCCAAAGCCAACTCCTTGGGACCACACCCCCTCCCCTCCTCCGGCGATAGCCGAGAAACATTAAAAACATCCTCCTGGGTGAGTAAATACCCTCTATAGCGAAAATACATCACCATACACGCCTCGCCAGAAAGACATAACTTCTGGCGAATGTGCGGAATACCCCGAATCAAAACCAACCGCCCCAAAGAAGACCTCCCCCAAGAAAAACCCGTATCCCCAGAAAAACAAAACAAAATAAGAAAAAATAAGATAAATCTAACAAACATTTCTGCCCTCCTGAAATCTTCTTCAACAACACTCCCAATCTTGCAAAACTTTCTAAAAATTCCCTCCAAACCACTCTAAATACGATCCACTCGAACATTGGCCAAAAAAACCTGCCACCAATCCCTCGAAGTATACGGCGCAAACGCCTCCTCCCGCTGCAATACCTCCAACGGAGGTAATCGACGCTGCTCCCTCGCCACATCCAACCAACGACAAAGCTCCTCCTCCCGTTTCTGGCGAGCACAAATACGCGCCAACCAGTACGCCCCCCGCCCCCTCGATAACCTCTCCACCTCCAAAAACTTCCCCTTCGCCTGTTCCAACAGCGTCTCCACCAAAAAACCACTCTGGCTTAACGCCAACTCATACAACGCACAACCCCAATAAAAATACGTCTCCTCCTGCGGGGAAGCAACCTTCTGAAACTTCTCTATCGCCTCCCGTAAAAAATGAACCCTCTCAAATGTCCCCGATGTCTTGGATAAGTGATACAATGCAATCCCCCATCCCGTCAAAAGACCCTCCAAATCTGGCTGCGCGCGATAAGCCCTCTGCCAAACCTCAATGGACTGACGCAATACCCTGTCCGCCTCTACACCCTCCCTCTCCATCGCAAGCCCATCTAAGCTCTGAGCCAAATAAAAGTAAATCCTACCCCTGTCCGGGCGCAATTGAGCCGCCTGCTCAAAAAATTCCACCGCCCTCTGCAACAACCCCTCGCGCCTCTGACCCCTCTCCAAACCCTTCGCCCAGTAAAAATAAGCCCTCCCTAGCTGATAAAACCCCCGATAATCTTCGGGAAAATCAACCACCAAATCCGAAAGTACCCCCACCGCCTTCTCAAAATCCCCCTCCCGATACCCCGCCAAACGACCCCTCTCTATCCACGCTATTCCCCGATACAAACTCCCCAAATACAACTTAGGAAAACGCTCGCTCAACTCCGAAAACCGCTCCAACGCCTCCTCCACAAACCCTATCCCCTCCCGACCACGCAACTCCTCTCCCAATTGCAAAAGCGCCCTCCCCCAAAGCCAACCCACCTCCCACCTCCCCTCCAAATCTAACTC
>RFKQ01000059.1 GCA_003694635.1 Planctomycetota bacterium | reverse complement strand
GTGTATGATTGGGGGTTGTGATGGGGGGAGGTCTTCGGGGAAATCTTCGTTTTGGGTGGTATGCACCACGACGATGATTCGGGATTTGGCGGAAAATCTTGTGGGGCAGCGGGCGCGGGTGGTGGGGATTATGCGTCCGGGGGAGGATCCGCACATTTACGAGCCGCGGCCTCGAGACGCCAAGATTATTCAGCGGGCGCGCTTAATGTTGACGAATGGCTTGCATTTGGAGAGTGCTAGTTTTCGAAAAATCATAGAGAACAACTTAGCCGCGGGGGCGTTGCGGGTGGAGTTGGCTTCTTCGCCGGAGATAGATGTGTTGAAGTCTGAGAGGTACAAGGGTGCGCCGGACCCTCATGTTTGGATGAATGTTAAATATTTTATGATTATGGCCAAAAACTGTAAGGAGGCTTTAATTCAAGTAGATCCTGTGGGTAGGGAGGTTTATGAGTCGGCTTATCGCGCGTATATAAAGGACTTAGAGGCTTTGGATAGATATGTTCGCAGGCGTTTGAGTGAGATTCCGAAGTCTAGGCGGGTTTTGATCACAAGTCACGATGCATTTGAGTATTTTGGGCGGGAGTATGGTATAGAGGTGCATTCGTTGATTGGGATTAGTACGAATCAGGATGCCACTGGGGGAGATTTTGTTCGTTTGGAGCGGTTGATTGTCTCGCGTGGGATAAGGGCGGTGTTTATGGAGACCTCGGTGAATCAGAGTTTGAACAACATGATTCAGAAGTTGGCGCAAAAGACGGGGATTCGATTGGGGGGAAGTTTGTATAGTGATTCGTTGGGGGCGGAGGGTTCTGGGGGGGAGACGTATGTGAGGATGATACGTTCGAATGTGGACAAGATTGTAGAGAATTTGAAATGAGGAGGGGCAGTGTTATGGAAGGTACGCCCAATGCGTTATCGATCACAAATCTGACGGTTTCTTATGGGAAGGTGCCGGTATTGCGAGGGGTTTCGTTGGAGATTCCTTCTTGTCAGAATGTATGTATTGTGGGGCCGAATGGGGCGGGGAAATCGACTCTATTGAAGGCGGTTTTGGGGTTGGTGCCTCGGGACACGGGGGAGGTGGAGATTTTTGGGGATTCTTCGCCTTTGGCGTATCGTCAGATTGCGTATTTGCCACAGCGCAGTCAGATTGATTGGGATTTTCCGGTGACGGTGAGGGATGTGGTGCGGATGGGGAGGTATTCGCGGTTGGGAGCTTTTCGGTGGTTTGGTCGGGAGGACAGGCGTGTGGTGGAGGAGGCGTTGGAGCAGATGGGGATTGGGGATTTGGCGGATCGTCATATTCGTTTGCTCTCTGGAGGTCAGCAGCAGCGGGTATTTATTGCGCGGGCTTTGGTACAGGAGGCGAGGATTTTATTTATGGACGAGCCGTTTGTGGGGGTAGATGCTACGACGCAGGAGAGTATATTGGCGTTGATTCAGAAATTGAAGGCGGAGGGGAAGACGATTTTGATGGTCAATCACGATTTGGAGATTTTGGATCATTTTGATTTATTGGTGATGTTGAACAAGCAGTTGATCGCCTTTGGTCCGCCGGAGGAGGTGTACAATGAGAGGAATCATCGTTTGACGTATGGGGGGTTGCTTTCTCGGGTGGACCGGGCGGAGATGGAGTTATGGAGGGCAAAGCGATGAGTTTTTGGGAAAATGTGCTTTTGGTGTTTACTTCTTTTCGTTTAGAGTTATTTACTTCGATGTTGAGTGGGGCGACTTGTGGGCTGATTGGTTGTTTTGTGATTTTGCGTCGGATGGCTTTGATTGGGGATGCTCTTTCCCATTCCATTTTGCCGGGTGTGGTGATTGCGTTTATGTTGGCGGGTACGGGCCCGTTGGCGATGTTTTTGGGGGCGATGTTGGCGGGTTTTTTGACAACGTTATGTATTTCTTTTTTGGAGCGGCACAATCGGGTCAAGGAGGATTCGGCGATTGGTGTGGCGTTTGCTGTATTTTTTGCGGTGGGGATTATTTTGATTAGTTCGTTGCCTAGGGGGACTCATTTTGATCTAAAGTGTTATCTTTTTGGCAATCCTTTGGCGGTTCAGCCGTCTGATTTAGAGATGATGATGGCGGTGGGGGTGTTGGTGTGTGCGAGTGTGATTTTATTTTATCGTCCGCTTTTTCTCACCAGTTTTGATCCCATTATGGCGACCACGGTGGGGATCGATGTAAAGAGGGTTCATTATTTACTGATGTCGTTGTTGGCGGCGACGGTGGTAGCTAGTTTATTGACAGTGGGGGTGATTATGGTGGTGGCGATGATCATTGCGCCTGGGTTGGTGGCGTATCAGCTAACGGATCGTTTGCCGGTGATGTTGGTGTTGGCGTTTGTGGTGGGGGCTGTGAGTGCAGGGTTAGGGTTTGTGGTATCTTTTGCGCTAAATTGGCCGCCGGGTCCTACGATGACGGTGGTGGCGGGGATTTTGTTTTTGATTGCGTTATTTTTTTCTCCGAAGTACGGGGTGTTATTTCAGTGGTATCGCCACCATCGGGCTAGGGTACATTTTCTGGAGGAGGACATTTTAAAATACGCGGCGCGCCATTATCCGGAGGGGATGGATTTGGAGAGGTTGGCGGAGATTTTGGGGGTAGAAACTCGTCGTCTACTCCGTTATGTGAGGCGATTGGTACGGAGGAATATGGTCAGCCTTCGCGATGGCAAGGTGGCTTTGACGGGGGCTGGCAAGGTGTTGGCCAACGAGGTATTGCGCGCTCATCGGCTTTGGGAAAGCTACCTTGCCCATAAGGGAATAGACATTCACAAAGTGCACGATATTGCGGAAGCCTTGGAGCATGCTCATCAGATGGCCGATGAGTTGGATGATGCGTTGGGCTCACCGAAGGAGGATCCCCATGGGAAAGAAATCCCGCCAAAGACGAGTTGTTAATTTAAAAGGGGATTTGGAGTTTTTTTCCGTTTTTCCTACTAGAAGATTTTCTTAAGAGGAGTTTGTTATGATTGAGATGAATTCGTCTTTATACAACGAGGATTTGGCGCCGGTACCGTGGGAGAAGCGCACGTGGGGCATGTGGGATTTAGCGGCGTTGTGGGTGGGGATGTGTGTTTGCATACCGACGTACATGCTGGCGGCGGATTTGATGAAGGCGGGGATGCATTGGTGGCAGGCGCTTTTGACGATCACGTTGGGGAATGTGATTGTGTTGATTCCGATGATTTTGAACGGGCATGCGGGGACGAAGTATGGGGTGAGTTTGCCGGTGTTGTTGCGCAGTAGTTTTGGGGTCAAGGGGGCGCATATCCCTGCAGTGATGCGGGCGCTTGTGGCTTGTGGCTGGTTTGGGATTCAGACGTGGATTGGGGGGAGTGCGATTTATGGTTTGGTTCAGGCGGTATGGGACCTTCGCGCTTATGACACGGGTCCTTTGCCGGTGTTGGGGATTAGCGCGTTTCAGTTTCTTTCTTTTTTGCTTTTTTGGGCGATCAATATGTGGGTGATTTTGAAGGGGATTGAGAGCATTAGATGGTTGGAGAAGTTGGCGGCGCCTTTTTTGATTTTGGTGGGGGTTGCTTTGTTGGTATGGGGGGTTTGGAGTGCGGGTGGGTTTGGTAGGATTTTTTCGGAGGAGACGGTGAATATGGTGAGGGGTAAGCGGAGTGGATTTCATTTTTGGTCGGTATTTTTTCCTTTTCTTACAGCGATGGTGGGTTTTTGGGCGACGGTGGCGCTCAACATTCCCGATTTTACTTGTCATGCGAAGTCTCAGCGGGATCAGATTCTTGGGCAGGTGATTGGTCTTCCGACGACGATGGCGTTGTTTAGTTTTATTGGGATTGCGGTAACGGCGGCAACGGTGGTGATTTACCACGAGGCCATCTGGGATCCGGTGCAGTTGTTGATGCGTTTTCACTCGCCGTTGGTGGTGGTGATTGCGCTGTTGGGTTTGGTTTTGGCGACGCTTTCGACCAACATTGCGGCCAATGTGGTAGCCCCGGCCAATGGTTTTTCCAATTTAGCGCCCCATAGGATTTCTTTTCGCATGGGTGGGATAATCACGGGAGTGATTGGGATAGTGATGATGCCGTGGAAGTTGCTGAGCAGTTTAGAGGCGTATATTTTTACGTGGTTGATTGGTTATAGTGCTTTGTTGGGTTCGATTTTGGGGGTGATGTTGGCGGATTATTACCTCATTCGCCGGGCGAAGCTCAATCTTGAGGCTTTGTATTCCCCGGATGGAGAATATAGTTATGGGGGGAGTGGATTTAACTTCAAGGCGCTTTTTGCGTTGGGGGTGGGGATATTGATCAACTTTCCGGGTTTTCTGCATCAGGCGACGGGGGGAGGGATTTCTGTTCCTCGATTTTTTCAGAATCTTTACACTTACGCTTGGTTTGTTGGTTTTTTCTTTTCTGGTGGAGTTTATCTTTTGTTGGCATGTGATCGTAGAAGGGGCAAGAAGGTTTAGGCTTGTGGGGGGGGGAGCTAGATTGTTGATGGTTTGTTCATTTTCTAGGTTATTTTTCCTAGTATCTTCTCCGTGTTGCGCACTGAATTTAGGGGTTATTTTCTTCTTCTAGGGGTTGTTTCCAGCTTTCTTCATCGATTTCCACTTCGTCCATAGGGACGTAGGGGAAGAGGTAGGATAGGAGGACGCCTAGGCCGTAGAGCAGGCACATAGGCACGGCTAGGAGCATTTGAGTGATGGGATCTGGGGGGGTTAGGACGGCGCCGATGATGGTGGAGATAAGGATCCAGTATCGCCAGCCCCGGAGGTAATCTTTGGTGGTGAAGACACCCATTTTATTGAGGAGGAACATCACCAGAGGGAGTTCGAACACCAATCCGATGGCGAGGGTTAATCCGAAGAAGAGGCTGAGGTACCAGTCGAGAGAGATAAAGTTTTGAGCGATTTCTGGGTTGGCGAAGGTGGCGAGATATTCTAGGCCGATGGGGATGAGGAAATGATATCCGAACCAGCTGCCTAGAAGGAAGCTGAGTAAGACGAGTGGGGAGAAGAAGGTGAGGGCTTTCTTTTCGTGGGCGTATAGCCCTGCGGCCACGAAGGCCCAAATTTCCCATAGGATGAGGGGTGCGGCGAAGAAGATACCGGCGATGATACAGACTTTCAAGTAGGCGAGGAAGGCGCTTTGGTATTTCATAATTTTGAGTTTACTTGCGTTTTTTTCCCGTCTTTTTTCGAGGTAGTTGAGGTAGTGGAGGGTGGCTTGCCAGAGTTTTTGTTCAGAGGGGGAGAGGTGGGGTTGGGAGTGTTGGAGGAGGGATTGGAGTTGTTGGAGTGGGGAATTTTTTTTTCTTTTGGAGAGGATTTTTTCCATAACTTTTTTATGGGGGTAGATGGCGAAGTTCATCAGTGGGTCTTGGAAGAAGAGACAGAGTATGGTGGCGGCTACGATGTAGAGTAGGGAGCGAATGATTCTGGATCGGAGTTCTTCGAGGTGATCGGAGAAGGGCATTGTGGGGAGGGGTTGGGATTTGTTCATTTTATTTTTGCTTGAGCTTGAAAACAGTGTTTGAATGGTAAACGAAATTCTAGGGTTTAGTTATTCTCTAAAATAAGGCAAAAAGGAAAAAATACAATTTTAGAGGTTTTATTTTTTACAAAAAAATGTAAAATTTAGGGTAGGAATAGGTCATAAATCTAAACAAGGTGCGCGGCGTAAACGCTGGCACAGGTATGATATTGTTCATAATCATGGCTATGTTAATGGAGGCTAGCAATTGCAGTTGCTAGGAGGCTTATGATCCATTGTTCTCGATGCAATAATAACGTAGCGGAGGAGCACGATCTTTGTCCCCATTGCGGAGCGGACCTATTGGAATTCGGTACAAGGGCGGTGGATGATTTGACGGGAGCGGTGTTGCAGGATAAGTATAAAGTTGTCTCTAAGATTGGCCAAGGGGGGATGGGGGTGGTGTACAAGGTGGAGTCTTTATTGATGCCGGGGAAGTTTTTTGCGTTGAAGTTGGTGCATCCTCATTTGAGTGCGGATCCGTTGGTGAAGAAGCGTTTTCTTCGTGAGGTGAAGATGGCGTTGGAGTTTGTGCATGAGAACGCTGTGCAGATTAGGGATTTTGGTCAGTTGGATACGGGGGAGCTTTACTTTACGATGGATTATTGTCCGGGGAAGAGTTTAAAGCAGCTTATTGTGGAGAAGGGGATGTTAAGTCTTTTTGATGCGGTGGATATTACAAAACAGGTTTTATCTGCTTTGCAGAAGGGGCATGAAAAGGGTATTGTTCACAGGGATATCAAGCCGGATAATATTTTGGTGGAGCTTACGGAAGAGGGGAGGTATTATGCAAAGGTATTGGACTTTGGGATTGCGAAGGTTTTTGAGGGCAGTGGACACACTACCAATTTAACACAGAGTGGTGGGATTATTGGGACACCGAAGTATATGTCTCCGGAGCAGATTCAGGGGGGAGATGTGGATGCTCAGACGGATATTTACTCCACGGGGATCGTTCTCTATGAGATGATCACGGGTCGTGTGCCGTTTGAGGGGGCGAACACCACAGCGATTATGTTGCAGCACATTAGTTCTCAGCCGATTTCGCCGAGGAAGCTTTGTCCTCAGTTGGAGCTGCCGGAGGAGATTGAGCATGTGATCTTGACGGCGTTGGCCAAGAACAAGGCGCAGCGTTTTAAGACGGCGTTGGAATTTATTGAGGCTTTGGAGAGGATACCGGTTCATCAAAGCCCGGCATATTCGGACGCCACAGCGCCGATGTTGGCGTATCAGGGCCATTCTTCTACCGGAGCGGATACAGCGTATTCGACGGATGTGAATACGGGGCCGGGGCATAAGCAATCGGCTGCTTCGGCGGTGGAAGGTGGCGGGCAGGCCTCGCCTCAGCCGACGTATGCTACGGTGAGGAAGAAGCGATTTTCAGCTGGAAGTTTGGTGCGGTTGTTTTCGATTTTATTTGTTTTGGTGTTGGTTGCTGGAGGGATTTATTTTCTTTTTCAGCTTAGGCAGAGGTCTCGGCAGAAGTTTGAGGCGGAAATTCGCGCTTTGAAGGCGAAGGCGGTGGAGTATAAAAAGCAGAAAAAGTGGCAGGAGGCGGAGAGGATTTATGATTTGATTGCTAAGAAGTACGAGGAGCGCAAGCTTTTTCGGGAGCAGCAGATTGCTTTGATGAGTAAGTCTCAATGTATTCAGGAGTCGCAATTTGATGATTACATTTCCGATTATGAGAATGCTTTAAAAAACTATGATTTTACAAGAGCGAGGTCTGCGCTCAAGGAGGCGGAAAAGATACTTCCGACCAAAAAGCAACTGATTCAAAATTTATTTCAGCGCATTCAAGCTTTGGAGAAATTGAACTTAGCGCTAGGTCAGCTTAACCGGCGGGAGTTTCAAAATGCTTTGAGGAGTTTTCAGAAGATTTTAAAACTTTATCCAGAGTTTGTTGATGCAGGGAAGCTTAGCCGGTACATTGAAGAGGCCAGGGTGGGGTTGGAAAAGAGCAAGAAATTTCAAAAGCTTATTCAGCAAGCAAAGGATTTTATGAAAAGAAAAAGGTGGAAAGAGTCCTTTTCGGCTTACGAGCAAGCGTTTCAGATTTTTCCTGACAAAAAGTCTGTCTACAGTGTATCTTTGGGGGTTTTAAAGCGCCATATCCAGGATAAGGAAGCCTTTTCTCAGGTGAAGAAGAAGGCTTTGAAAGCGAAGGAGTTGAGCATAGAAGAGGTGGAGCGGTCTTTGGTAGAGGTTAGGAACTATCTTCGTAAGTTCACTTTTTACGATAGCAAAGGGGCGATTATTCCGCCGGATCATAAGAAGGAGGCGAATGAATTGCTTCAGGATTTGAAGAATGTTTTGAAGCAAAAGAAAAAGGAGCAGTACAATCAGCTTGTAAAAGCGGCCAAAAAAGCATTTAGGCAGGGTAATCTCTCAGCAGCGGAGGACGGGGCGAAGACAGCTATATCAAAGAAATTGGTGGACAATCCTGCGGAGGCCGCCATTTTATTGGGAAGGATTTTTAAAAAGAAGGCATTGGAGGTGGAGAATCCTTCCAAAAAGCAGGATTTTTGGAAGAAGGCGTTAGATTATTTTCAAAAAGCTCGCTTAGTTTATGGCGCCAATATGGAGGATATTTCTTTTCTTTTGGATTTAGCTCAATGCTATTATGAAAATCAGAAATATTTAGAGTGCATAAGTTTTATCAAAAACAATCTTCGCAATCGGGGTTTACCTCATTCGCTGTATTATTTGGCAAAGAGTTCGGAGAAGCTTGTTCCTTCCAACGAAGCGGAGACTTATAGATATTATAAAAAATTGACGGTTGTGGCGCCCGGCAAGTATCCTTATGCCTATTTTTATATGGCGAATTATGAGAGAAAAGTTCGCAAAATTTCCGCCTCTGTTCAGAATTATCTTAGGTTTATTCAATTGGCCAAGAGTCTGCCTAAGTGGGTCAAGGAGGTATTTAAAGCGAGAAATTTTGTGCTTTTCAATGGAAACTATTTTCCTTTGAAGGTGGGGCGGAAGTGGGTGTATATTCAAAGGTTTAAAGAAGAGAGTGGAAATTGGTTGACTCGCAAGGTGGTTTATGAAGTTACCAGTCGGCAGCCGGATGGATCTTATATTCGGAAGAAAACTGTAGCCACGAGTGAGGGCGAGGAGGCGACTTTAGAAAAAATTGAGGAGAACAATGGAGAGATTTTGGTTTACCCGGATTTAGACAATTCCAGTTTTTACCAGCGGTGGTTGAAAGCGAATCCCCAGGTTGGGGATGAGTGGGTTTATATTGATCCGGTGATGAAGGCAAAGTTTTTGGCTTTGGAGGATATTGTTCTCTCCCAAAGGACTTATCTCAATTGCATGAAAATTAAGTATTTTAATCCGAAAAGAAAGATCATTCAATACGTTTGGTTAGCTCCGGAGGTTGGGGTGGTGCGTTTTGAGATTTTCCGTGGGGGGGAACAGATCAGAATAGAGGAGCTTAGACCTTGAGAATTTGGTGGGGCTTTGGTTTGCCCATTTAGAATGGTTTTTATAAAGAGATGCTGCACCAAAGGATTGAGCAGCTTTTAGAGCAAATTGCACTCGATCCTCTTTCTCCCCAGCTTCATTTTCAGCTTTACTCTCTTTACAGACGTGCTGGTCGAGAAGAGTTAGCAAGGGAGGAGTTGAACAAGGCTTTCGCGCTTTGTCCTTATGATTTGGATATTCAGGTCAACTACTATTCTAGTCCTCCACTTCGACTTATAAAATTTTTTTCTACAGCTTTTACGGATCATCGCTCGATACCGATTTTTCACCACGCTGATTTTCATAACTCGCGTATAATTGCTCTTATAGAAGGGGGGGAGCTTGTGGTTTGGGATACTTCTTCGTTTCGGCCGAAGCGTCGGATTTACGTTGGTCCGGATGTATTTCTTTTTACAGTTTCTTCGAGTTATCTTATTTTGGTAAATCGCAGGAATCTTCTTCAGTTTCGCTCTCTTTGCGACTTTCAGGTGCTTGACCAATTTTCTTTTGAGACGCAGGGCATTCAGAAGTTGGAATATAGTGAAGAGGAGGAGAGGTTTTATGTTTTGCGGGATAGTTGTTTGGAAGTTTGGCAGTTGCGGGGTGGGAGGTTAGAGTGGCTTCTTCCTCGGCTGAAGGAGGATGGGAGTGGGATGCTTTCCTTTGCGCTTTCGGGGGATGGTAAATATTTTTTGACAGTAGATTTAAAAAAAGTGACGCTTTGGAGGAACAAATCTTTTACTTTTCTAGATAGTTTTCCGTTGCCTTTGGAGGTGGGGAATTGTGAAATTTTAGAGGATAATTTGCCATCGTGTTTTTTAGAGGATGGCGGAAGAAGGGCTTTGATTTTTTTGAAAAACATCCTAGAGGTAGAGTTTTCCTCTCCGTTGAATTTTCGTTTCATTTCTTTGCCTGAGAAGGATATTGGCTCTCTATTTTTTTTAGACAATGGTAGGCGAGGGATTGCTCAGAGTAGAAGGAGATTTTTTTATTTTTCTATTCACAACCATTCGGTTCAGGTGGTCCAAACTTTTCCTTTAGTGAGTTCAGTAAAGAGGTGTTTTTTTTGGAAGGCGTATGCATTTCTTTCTGATGGGGAGGAGATTCGGATCTTTGACATAAATCGGCAGCGGATTGTGCGCTGTATTTCATTCCCTCATGGGAGTATATTTTGTGGTTTAGGGGGAGTTTTTGTTCTGAGGGAGTGTAAGATATATTCTGTTGTTCCAGAAACTGGTCAAATGGATCGCGTAGGAGTAGTGGAGAGGGGGAACGGTGGGGAGTTTCGGATTGGTTTTTCTTCTGGCAAGGAGAGGGGGATACATTTTATTCAGAAGGAGGGGAATCGTTTATATTTTGTTTTTTTAGATATGGAGTTAAATTTTTTACAGCGGTGGAGTTTAGAGGGAGAGTTTGTTTCGGATTTAGTTTTATCGTATTGTCATTTTCAGATTTCTCCGGCAGGGGAACATTTTTTTATTTTAGATTTTTTAAAGAGGACGTTTTATTTTTTTGAATTTAATTCCCCGAAATGGGAGCTAAAGTGGTCAAGAGACGAGGTGGATTATGCAATATTTTTCGCATTCTCCCAAATATGGATACACAGCTGCGATCGGATTTTGGTTTTAGACTATGAAGGTCGCAGTAGTCGGCCGGTGGTGAAGATGCCTTTCCGGGCAAAGATTTTAGAAGTAGTTTTTAGGGAGGAGAGTGATTTTATTGTTTTTACGTCGGAGGTGAGGAAAGAGGGGGAGGACGCCGCTCATTATTATTTGATGTGTTATCGAGGTGGCGAGAGGAGAATATATTTTTCGCCCCTTCCTTATTTGCCTGTGGGGCTGGGTATTTTGGAGGGGGCAAGGGTGGTGGTATGTGATAGTTATGGTCGTTTTTCCTATTATGCTTTTCATTCCAGTTGTATTGAATAGAGTTTTCACTTTACATGGTGGGGGAGGGGGAATATAATAGAGCGCCCTTAGAGATTTGTAAGATTTTCCATAGGATAGGAAAAGAGGTCATGAGTATTTTGTACAATTTTAAAGAGATTGAGAAGAAGTGGATTGAGGTTTGGCAGGAGCAGAAGTTGTTTCAATGGGATCCCAATCGCCCGGGCGTATACTGTTTGACGATGTACCCTTATCCTTCTGGGACGCTTCATATGGGCCATGTGTTGAATTACACGATTGGGGATGTATTGGTGCGTTATTTTTTGGCGCAAGGTAAGAATGTCTTATCTCCGATGGGTTGGGATTCGTTTGGTTTACCTGCGGAGAATGCGGCGATTAAAGCGAAGATTCCCCCGAAGGTATTCACCAAGAACAACATTGAGAGGATGAGGGAGCAGATCAGGAGGGCGGGTTGGGGGTATGATTGGAGTTTAGAGTTGGCGACCTCTCATCCGGGTTATTATCGTTGGACGCAATGGTTATTTTTGCAGTTTTATCGCAAGGGATTGGCGTTTCGCAAGAAGGCGGCGGTGAATTGGTGTCCCCAGTGTCAGACGGTATTGGCAAACGAGCAGGTGCATCAGGGCAGTTGTGAGCGTTGTGGTACGGAGATTGAGCAGAAGGATTTAGAGCAGTGGTTTTTTAGGATGTCTTCGTATGCACAGAGGCTTTTAGATGGCCATAAAAAACTTAAAGGAAAGTGGCCGGAAAATGTTTTAAAATTACAGAAAGATTGGATTGGTCGCAGTGAGGGGGCGCGTTTAGACTTTCGATTGGAGGGAAGTGAGAGGAAGGTATCGGTATTTACGACGCGTCCGGACACGGTTTACGGTGTGACCTTTATGTCGATAGCACCGGAACATCCTTTGGTGGAGGAGCTTTTGGAGGGGAATCCGAGGGCGGAGGAGATTCGGCGAGCGATTCGGAAGATGCGTCAGCAGAGCAAGATTGAGCGCACGAGTGAGGAGTCGGAGAAGGAAGGGGTATTCACGGGCTGTTATGTGATCAATCCGTTTAATGGGGAGAGGGTGCAGCTTTGGGTGGCCAATTATGCGTTGATGGACTATGGAACGGGTGCGGTGATGGCGGTACCGGCGCATGATCAGAGGGATTTTTTGTTTGCGAAGAAGTACGGTATTCCTTTGAAGGTGGTGATTCAGCCGGAGGGGACGGAGTTAGATGTGGAGCGGATGGAGGAGGCGTATGTGGGGGATGGGGTGATGGTGAATTCACCTCCGTTTGATGGTTTAGGCAATCGGGAGGCGATGAGGGAGATAACGTTGTATGCGAAGGAGCGGGGTTTTGGGGATTTTACGGTGAGTTATAAGTTGAAGGATTGGTTGCTTTCTCGCCAGCGGTATTGGGGTGCTCCGATTCCGGTGATTTATTGTTCGGCTTGTGGGATAGTGCCGGTACCGGAGGAGGATTTGCCGGTGATGCTTCCGGAGGATGTGGAGTTTTTGCCTACGGGGGATTCTCCGTTGAGGCGTTGTGAGGAGTGGCGTCGCACGAGTTGTCCTCGTTGTGGAGGGGAGGCGGAGCGGGAGACGGACACGATGGATACGTTTGTGGATTCGAGTTGGTATTTTTTGCGTTATCTTAGTCCTAGGGATGAGGGGAGGGCATTTGATCGGGAGTTGCTACGTCGTTGGATGCCGGTGGATTTGTACATTGGTGGGATAGAGCATGCGACGATGCATTTGGTGTATGCTCGTTTTTTCACGATGGTGCTGAAGGATTTGGGGTTGGTGGATGTGGAGGAGCCGTTTGAGAGGTTATTTTGTCAGGGGATGATATGCAAGACGGCGTATCGTTGTCCGGAGCACATTTGGGTGGAGGAGGGGGAGGTGGATTTTATTTGTTTGCGTTGTGGGGAGGTTTTGGCGGACCAGGTGGATTTAGCTTCTCAGCAGCGGCTTTTGTGTAAGGGTTGTGGGGGGGAGGTGAGGGGGAGTCATCGGGGTTGTGGGAGGGAGGTGGAGGCGGAGATGGCGAAGATGTCGAAGACGAAGCGCAATGGGGTATCGCCGGACGAGTTATTTGAGAGGTATGGTGCGGACACGGTGCGGGTGGGGATTATGCGTTTGGGGCCGGTGGATCAGGATTTGGTATTTTCCGAGAGTGTGATGGTAGGGGAGCACAAGTTTTTGCAGAAGGTGTATCGG
>RFKQ01000058.1 GCA_003694635.1 Planctomycetota bacterium | reverse complement strand
CCTACGAACAGACCCGCAATCCCCCCTCCTCCTCCCGAAACAAACGACCACACCTCTGACAACGCAAACTCTCCACCTCCAACCTCTCCCCACAACAACACATAAACCCTATCGCCCGCGCCGGATTCCCCACCACAATCTGATGATCCTTCACATCCTTCGTCACCACCGAACCTGCCCCCACAAACGCATAAGTGCCAATCGTAACCCCACAAACAATCGTCGCATTCGCCCCAATACTCGCCCCCTTCTTCACCAACGTAGGCAAAAATTCCGACCGGTCCTTCTTATACCCCGCACGAGGATTCCGATCGTTCGTAAAAATCATATTCGGACCAAGAAAAACCTCATCCTCCACCACCACCCCATCGTAAATCTGTACCCCATTCTTCACCGTCACCCCATCCCCTAAAATCACACCACTCTCAATAAAACTATGATCGCAAATGTTGCAATTCCTCCCCACCCGAGCCCCCTTCATAATATGCGCAAACGCCCACACCCGGCAACCACTGCCAACCTCCTCACTCTCCACCAAGGCCTTAGGATGAATAAATATATCACCTCGCTTCTCTTTGTCTCTCATCTTTCCAATCATCTCCTTCCTTGACACAAACTTCCACCGACTCCTCCGGCAACTTCGCCGTGTATCTCCACTGAACCCATACCCCCACCAGAAAGAATAATAGCAGCGAACCAAAAAAGCGAAAATCTCCCCCCACAAAAGAACGATACACCATATCCCAAAACCGAAATTTTTCCAACTCCCCATATAAACTAACAAACCTCTCTCCACCCAACGAAAGCAAACGCTCCGCAATCGCCAAAAGCCACGCTCCCTGAAACGCCGTCGTAAAAATAATCACCGCTCGCTCCACCAAAACAAAAATACCCCCACACAACGTAGCAAAAGATAACAGCAAAATCCCTCCATTCTCCAACTCCCTCCAATCTCCCCATATCCCAAATAGCTGAACCCCCACCATCCAACCTATAAAAAAAACCGCAAATAAATATAGTCGATAACCCACATAAATCCCCAAAGCCCCAAATCCAATCCCAAACACAGACGCTACCAAAGCATCCTCACTCAAAGACATCCCCAACCCTAACCCCAACAAAGCAAAATAAATCCCACACAATACACGAAAAAAACGCCAACCATAAAAACAATACACCAACCCCAAAACCCCACATATCCCCACACTCGACCAATACTCCATAGACGACATTAAACTCTCCTCAAAGATTTTTTACAGTTGTGAACCCCTAAAATTCGGAGAAGGGTTTCACTCTTCCTGAAAATTTTTCTCTGAAAACCTTATTTCAAAAGGATTTCGGACTTCCAAATCTAAAAACCTTCTAGCCCCGCAAATCCATCCATTTCATCTGCTCCCTCTGCTCACTTCTCCCTCAGCCTCCCAAGCAACTTCTTCAATCTCCTCCTCTCCTCCCCACTCAACCCCGAATTTGGCGATTTCAACAAAACCTCCAAATCCTTCCGCGCAAACCGTGCCCCTTTCCCCAAACGCTCCAAAAGACGCAAAGTGTAGACACAAACCTCCCTATCCAACAACCCCTTCCGCAAAATATCCTGCGCCCCGGAATGAGACCCCAAAATCGAAATCAAAGCCCAAGCTCCCGTCAAACGCACCCAAACACTCCCATCTCTCAATAACTTCTCCAACTCCGGCACCGCCGAGCGAGCTCCTGGACCTATCCTCCCCAACGCTTCCGCCACCGTGGCTCGCATACTCCAACGCTTCTTCTCAAAACATCGCACCAAGACCCCTACCGCCGAGCGGGCCGCCGGGCCAATCTTGCCCAACGCCTCCGCCACCGCCTCGCAAACCCGAAGGTCTTCCTCCCTCTCCAACTGCTTGCAAAGCGCCTCCACCGCTGAGCGGGCCGCCGGGCCAATCTTGCCCAACGCCTCCGCCGAAGCCGCACGGACCTGCCAGTCCGCATCCCCTAGACATCGGACCAAAGCCACTACCGCTGAGCGGGCTGCCGGGCCAATTTTGCCCAACGCCTCCGCCGAAGCCGCACGGACCTGCCAGTCCACATCCCCTAGACATCGGACCAAGGCCCCTACCGCTGAGCGGGCCGCCGGGCCAATCTTGCCCAACGCCTCCGCCGAAGCCGCACGGACCCCAGGTTCTTTATTTTTGAGCGCCAGCGCAAGTGCCGGTACCGCCGCCGGGCCTATCCTTGCCAACGCGTTCTGGGCGCTCCAACTCACCCAACCCTCCTCATCTCCCAACAATTCCACCAAGGCCCCTACTGCTGAGCGGGCCGCCGGGCCAATCTTGCCCAGCGCCTCTGCCGCCGCCTCGCGAACCCAAAACTCCTCATCCCTCAACGCCCCCACCAACGCCTCTACCGCCGGAGCCGCCTTCTCTCCAAGCTCCCCCAACGCCCTCGCCGCCTCAAACCGATCCTCCGCCTCCCTACTCTGCAACTTCTCCAACAAAACCCCAATCCGCCTCTTGATCCGGAGATCATCCCCACTCGCCAAACAACTCCTCTCCAACCACCACCCATCCCATCCCAAAATGATCACCAAACCTATCACCCCAAGTCTCCGCATTACCTTCTCCTTTTCTGCTAATCAAATCCTTAAATCACTGCAAAATTCGATAAACCCCGAATTCATCCCCCCTAGCCATCCGCCGCCTCCCCCCTCTCCTGCCTCGCTGGCAATGCCCCCGCATCCACAGTCTGCTCCTTCTCCTCACAGGAATCTTCCTTTTGCTCCCTCATCGCCTTGCGCACCACCCTCCACAGCGCAATAAAAGCTAAAAAAAACGCTACACCGAAAACCACCCACCGAAACTGAGACGTCGAACGAAATCCAAATGGAAGAGAAATCAACGACTTATTCACTCCATCCACCGTAAACTGAACCACAATCAGTACCCCCAACAACGCAATCAAAAGACCGCTCACCGCTGGCAAAAAACCGACCATCCGCAACCCAAAACGATCCAATGAAACTAAAAATTCCTCCCGAAAGACCCTTTTTAACAAGGAAAATCGAGAAAAAAATCTCCCCTCACCCACAAAACTACCCAAACCCTCCTTGGCCAAAACCATCGCCACCCCAATCCCCACCAACACCACCCCCAACCCAAGACTAAACGCAACCAACATCACCAACCCCAACCCAAGACTCCCCAATGCTGCCGATGCCACCAAAATGGCAATCCCCCCAGGACACGGAATCATCCCACCTGCTAAACCTAACCAAAATATCTCCTTCAAACTCGTCTGAGCCGCCGGCAAATCGCGTCCGTGGGTGTGCCCGTGCTCGTGCTCATGTCCGTGGGTGTGCCCGTGCTCGTGCTCATGTGCGTGGTCATGTCCATGGGCGTGCTCGTGCTCATGGGCGTGCCCGTGGTGGTGTCCACCAAAAAGATGGAAGTGGCCATGACCCTGCCTGCGAAGGCGCCAAAAATACAAAGAAGATCCCATAAAAATAAGCAAAATCCCTGAAGCAAGACTCAGCCAAAATACACTCGCCGCTTCCGCTTTGCTAGCGCTCCAACCCAACCATCCCTCTGCATAGTAAGAAATAAAAAACCAAATCACATAAATGCTCGCCGTATGCGTAATGGTTACTATCAAGCCTAAAGAAATCGCATCCCTCACCCGCCCCTTTGTGCCAATTAAATATGCCGCCACCATGGTTTTGCCATGGCCCGGCCCCAACGCATGAAGACAACCATAAAAAAACGAAATCAGTAGAGTAGCAACCAATAATCCAAAAGAAAAATTTTCCAATACCTCTTCCATTCTCTCCATAAGAGTATTGTGGCGCCGGGTTTCTACTTTGTTCTGAGAAACCAAATTGAGGCGCTTGGAAGAAGCTAAAGAGGGAAGCTCCTCCCCCTCCAAAACGCCATTGTGGTCCCTATCTCGTAAGCGAAAAGCAGCCATTAAACGGGGATCTACCTCCTCCAATCGGATCTTCCCATCCCCATCCCTATCCCTCAATACAAGCGCTACATTCGAGCCATCCGACGCTTTCTTGGAAGATGAGGAAGCCGAAACCGACGCTTTCGATGTACCGGGTAAAGAACTCGCCTTCTCAACAGAAATCGATTTCCACCTAGCAAGCAACCGTTGATTGGCCTCCAAAATTCGACGCAGCTGCCTCAACTCCAACGCAATTTGCTCCACTTTCCCCTGCAAAATCAATAACTGACGCTGCAGCTGAGAGTACCTCCTCCCCTCAGCTTTCACCAAACCCCTAGTGCCCTTCCCTCCAGAGTTGGAGGAAGACGCCGCTGGCGAGACACTTTTGCCCCCCCCACCACCTCCTGAAGCCGACGAACTCCCAACGCCTAACCTGCCATCGGAAGACGAAATACCGGCGCGAGACCCCTTTCTGCGAACCCGCCTGCGATAGAGAAACTCAATCGCCACCCGCCGAGAAACCAAACGAAAGGAATCCGTTGTGGCCTCAGGAATGGGATTGGTGGGGCGAAATTCGTCTACATCCTGAACATAAGGGATCCAAATCAAATGCTGAGTAAGATACTGAGGCGACGGGTAATTTCTGTCCTCTATCGCCAAAATCTGCTTGGTGTTCCACTTGCGCTCTTTGCCAAAACGTGCCTCCAATACGCACCAAAGATCCATGGGAAACATATTGATTTTGCCTAAAGCATTGGGATTATCCCGAAAGGATTTTAGCTTTATAGGCAAAGCAATACCGTCCACCATCACATGGATATTGGGCAAAATCCTCTTAGAAAGACGGCTGAGATAAGACTTAAACTCCAGGATAGAAACCTTTCGATCCTGATTGGTGTCCATTTGCCGCTTGGCCCGGTAAGCCTCCTGAGGCGAAAAACCAATATTGTATTCAATAAGAACAACATCCTTCTTAAAATGAATGATCCGCTGAAGCCCTAAACCAACATTTATCTGATGAGCAAAAGCGAAATTCCGGAAACAACAAAACAAAAAAACAATTACCCAAAAAGATATAAACCTATCTATTCTCATCGATGAACTCTCTTACCTCCTCTAAACTTGGCCATCTACGGGGGTATTTTTTGAGACAAAACTCCAACAGATTTTATCTCCACTAAGACTCAAAAACGCTATTTTTCCCCAAAAAAATATACAAAAATTTCAAAAACCAACGCCTTCTAAAAAACTTAGAATTCTAGTAATGATTATATATAAATTCAAAGAAATGTAAAGACCTTCCTCAAGGTGCCTTCTCCTTCGAGCAAAATCTATTTCACAAATAGGGAAATTCCTTGAATTTCTGGAAAAATTATGCTATAATTTGACCTCAATTGAAGTCCACTTATTAAGGAAGCGCCAGATATGCAACCTTCTCAAACCCAAGATAGCGATCGAGCTCTAGCCTACTTCCTTATTCAAAAAGGAATTTTATCACCCGATAAATCTGTCTATTACCTTGAGGTGGCGCTGCAAAAAAAAATCCCCCTAGCCCAGCTCCTCCTACAACAAAAACTCCTCACCCCACAACAAGAGCGATTGATGCACCAATGGCTACAACGCGGCCAATCCCTCGCTCTACCAGCTATCCAAGGCGAAATCCCAGGCTATAAAATCGTGGAAAAAATCGGATCAGGCGGAATGGGAAGCGTCTTCAAAGCCAAACACCTCCGGATGGGAAGAGACGTGGCGATCAAGGTCCTGAGCAAAAAACACGCCGAAGATAAAATGTATATCTCCCGCTTCCTGCGCGAAGCCAAATCCCTCGCCAAGCTCAATCACCCCAACATCGTACGCGCCTACGACTGCAACCGAGTCGGCGAAACCTACTACCTAGTGATGGAGTTCGTCGAAGGTATCAGCGCCTACGATCGACTGGCAGAACGACTTTTCTCCGAACAAGAAATCATCCAACTAGGAATGCAACTCGCCTCCGCTATGGCCCACTATAACCAAGCCAATATGGTCCACAGGGACATCAAACCGGATAATATCCTCATCACAAAAGATGGAAGTGCCAAACTCTGCGACCTAGGCCTAGCCAAATCAGATAAAGATACCAAAATCACCGCACAAGGCACCACCTTGGGCACCCCCCAGTATATCTCCCCCGAACAAGCCCAAGGTAAATCCCTCGATATACGCGCCGATATCTACTCCCTCGGCGCTACCTTCTTCCATATGGTGGTGGGGGAAGAACCATACGTAGGAAATAACATCGTGCTGGTGATGCAAAAACATCTCTACGACCCTGTGCAATCCGCCCGCGAAAGAGGCGCCCAAATCTCCGAAGCCCTAGACGCTATCCTCATGAAAATGATGGCCAAAAACCCCGAAGATCGCTACCAAACTCCCGAAGAACTCTATCAAGATTTTCACGATCTCAGCCAAGGCCGGCCTCCCTCCTCCCTAAACTCCTCGCCCAAAAAGAAAAAGTTGTCCAAACAAAAACGCCCTATCTCCAGACTAAGCAGAGAAAAAAAAGGAACAAAACCCCTAAGGCCAAAAGATCGAAAAATCTCCTCACCCAAAGAAGAAGAAGATCCAGCAACATACTCCGTAAAAAAAACCCTAGCTTGGTACAAAGCGGCCTTCTTTGTCCTCCTCTCCGTGATCCTCATTCTACTGTTCATTCTTCTCCAAAATTAGCTGATAATTATAAATCAAATATGCAAAAAGGAGGCGTCCGTGAAAGCCCACTCTATTTTCTTTGCATTTGCTCTACTCCTTCTCCCCTCTCTTCTAGCAGCCCATCCAAAACCAAAAATAGGAAAAATCGTCCACGTCAAACACTTCGCCAACCTGCGAAAACTCCCTAAAATAGGCGCAAAAATCCTTCAGAAACTCCCCAAAGGCGCAAAAGTTACTATCCTCAAAACCAACCTCCAAAGCCAAAATCGCCAAATCAAATGGCGAAAAAAATTCCCCCTCTGGCATAAAGTACGCTACAAAAATTTCATTGGCTTTGTGGCGGCTTCCTTTGTACGCATTCTCCCCCCCACGCACAACCAACCTTCCTCAACCTCCGCCCCCGTGGTGGTCTGGAAAAATGTAGGCTACCTCCCCGGTAAAAAATACCAAGACTTGGCTGAAACCCATTTCCAAAAAGGACAAATCTTGCTTACCTTCGACGATGGCCCCCGAATAGGAGTGACCGAAAAAATCCTAGATACCCTAAAAAAATATAACCTCCAAGCCATCTTCTTTGTCAATGGCTACGCTCTGCGCAATATGCGACGCAAGAAACGAAGCCTCTTTAAACGAATCATCCAAGAAGGCCACCTCATCGGCAACCACACCGATCGCCATAAAAACCTCTCCAAACTCAGCTGGCGACAAATCCAACAAGAAATCGAAAACTGCAGCAAAGAAATCCAAACCGAATTCCAGTACATCGGCGCCACCTGGAGCAATCTCTTCTTCCGCTTCCCCATGGGCGCCTGGAAACATAAGGACGGCAGCGACCTGCGAAAACTCATCTACCGCCGCTATAAATGGATCTATGCCACTACAAAAATCCATGGCAAAGACTGGAAAAAAGGAAGAAGCCCCTACTCCATCCTAAAAACACTGAAAAAATTAGCCCTAGCCCGGGGCAAAGGTACTCTCACCCTCCACGAGCTACCCAACAGCGCCAGAGCCCTAGAAAAATTTATCCCCTGGGCCATCTCCCAAGGTTTCCGATTCGTGAAAATCCAACTCGCCTCCACCCCCAACAGCCGAATCACCCGCCGCACCCCCAATAAACCAAACCAACCAACTCCACAATTGGGCGGCTACTCTGACCTCCCCAACGTCAATATCTCCTCCTACCTCAGGCGAACAAAATACCATAACCTCTACCAAAAATGGGGAAAAATCTACGGAATCGACTGGCGACTCCTAAAAGCCTTCGCCATCGTCGAATCCTCCGAACGTCCCCACCTCGTCAACCGATTCGGCTACACAGGCCTGTTTCAAATTGGAAAATCTGCTCTCAAAACATTTAACCGACGTATGAAAAAAAAATATACCATGAACGATATGAAAAACCCCAATCAAAACACCGAAGTGGCCGCATGGCTCACCCACTCCAACCTCAAAATACTCAGCCGCCCCAATCTACTTGGCATCCTCTTCCTACAACACCCCGTCCACTACGCCGCCGCCCTCTATAGCGCCCATAACTACGGAATAGGCCTAACCAAAAAAGCTATCGAAAAACTCCGAAAAAATCACCTCCCTCTTCGCTATAAAAACGTATTCGCCTCCATAGAAAAAGCCGGTAAATCCCGCTACGGACGTAAAGCCGGCGCCCTAAAAATGAAAGTGGCCAAAAAAACCGCCGCCATCTACCTTCAACTTCTCCAACATTACCCCCAACCCTAGCCTCCTTTCGTACTTTAGGGGAAAAAACTTTCCCCTAAAAACCCCTTTACCAATACTTCCCTAAAACCCTTTTTGGAAAAAAGGTTTTCAGGCTTCCCAAAAACTTTTTCGCCGTAGGGGGAACCCTTTTTAGAAAAATATGCAAGGGGAAGCCGTTTCTAAAAAAAAAGTTTTCCCCTGCCACCATTTCCAAAAACCTCTTCTGATTTAATTTAAGGTTACTTCTTGACAAAATTATCCCGAAGAGTATAATACCTACAGCTCCTTTCGGGGTGTGGCTCAGTTTGGTTAGAGCGCTACGTTCGGGACGTAGAGGTCGCTGGTTCGAATCCAGTCACCCCGATTCTTTCCAGACCAACAAATTCAAATCCCTAAGCAAATATTTAAAGAAATGGGGAGTGTAAATATAGAGAAAAAGCCCCCTAAGGGACTTTTCTCTCTCTATATTGTTGCGCAATTGCTAAAATAGCGATTCGTAGAGAAATTTCCACGCCCGGTAATAGGTAATCCCAAGGCTGATCGAGGTGTGGGTGCCGAATTTATCCGTGCTTTTCTCCTGAAAAGTGTAGAGGCGAAACTCCACAATAAAAAAGAAATCCTTAAAAAACGGAACCTTCAGGATATTTCCCCACTCCACGCGAATCCTAAGATCCCCAGGCTTATCCTCGCTCTGATCAGGGAAATAGTAGCCCAAAAGGTTGCTCTCAAATGCAAATGTTCCCAAAAATACCTTTTTAAAACTAAGCTCCGTCAAAAGACCAAACTGAATGGTAGGATTGTTGGTATCACTAAAATCCGCCCGGCCTACCGCACCAAATTTTAATTTTGTCAACGGCCCAGGGCTTACCGCAGAAGCACCTAAACTGAAGAAAAGAAGCTTCTGCTGATTTTTATTCTCATCCTTTTCCAGCTCTGTGTCAAATTTTAAATTGATAAATGGAACAAGATGATGCTGTTCGGTCAACTGAAACCCATAGCCAATAAAAAGATTATCCGTCTCTATCACCAAATCATCCTCACTGGTATTGCGCGGCTGCCCCTCCACCTTTGTCTGTGCATATGCAAAGCGAACGGTGTTATCCATAAGCCACCAGGGAACGTGGCGAATAAATCGCAGTGTGCCCGCTAGTCGAGTGGTTTGCTCATTCTGAGCGCTAGCCCGAGTGTCGTTCACTAACGACGCTAGCTGAGAGGAAACGGAAGCAGAGGTTTCCGAGTAGGTCAGGCGAATGTTGTCAAAAACAATAAGGTAAAGGGGGTCCTTTCTCTCCAAAATCTCAATGAACGTACTTTTAATAGCATAGGAACTTCGACCAACCTGCTTGAGGGTTTGGAGTGAGAAGGTGTTAAAGGCCTCCTGCAACGGTATATTTAATCCTTTAGGGGAAATCCGAAAACTCAAATCCGGCTGGATTAAAAACCGCGACTGTTCCTTGAGTTTGTTTTTGAACTGGGGATAACCTGTATTGCCGCTAGCAAGATACTGGTTGGTGGCCACCCAATAATGATCGTCCGCGCGGAGTGGTACTCCATTGATAAAATAGCCATCTTTTTTTTTCTCTAATCCTACAAAGACTAGAGGCTCATCTGGTTTAATATTTTTATGGATATTTACAATATCTGAGCCTTTTAGCGTTAGCCGTACAATATTCCCCTTTGCTCGGAAAATTTTTTGCAAGTCCAAATACGTAATGTTTTTATTTTGCCTAAAGCTTTCGAAAACTTTGCTGTCAAAATTTTTTAAATTTAGGATCGCAATTTCTGTGTTGAGCTGTTGGCGAATGATAGCCCCCATCAACTTAGCAAATTCCACAGTGTTGAATTTAATGGGCAAAACCTCGCTAGGAGAGAAGGGGAATACCGCTATTTTAGAAAGCTTAGCAACTTCTTTTTTTAGTTTATCTAGAGATTTTTGAGTAGGGATATGAGGCGGAATGCTGGAGTTTACAGGGGAATACTCTATTCGCACAGAGTTGAGCTGAAACCTTCCCATCCCCTTCTGCAGGCGCATTTTTAGAAGTCCAACGTATTTATTATGCTGTTGAGGAGCTACCACAATAGGGTTTTTCAAGCTGGATGTAATCTGTATATCCTGCACGGCGCTTGGGGGAAGGCTTGCTTGGTAGCTGCGAATAATCACATCAATTTGGGGGAATTGATTGCCCAAGACATGAGCCTCTGTGCTTGTTAAAAAACCCACACAAAGAATAAGATCGCATTTTTTCTTTTGAAGGTATTCGATGGCCGCCTTGGCGTGCTTTGCAACTGGCTCTATTTTCAATCCCTTTAAATCATAACCCGAAACCTTGGAGATAATGCGAGGCGAGGTTAGCCCAAAAACACCTATATTTATCCCATCCCAACTTTTTACTATTGCCAATGGGGTGAGGCGTTTTTTGCCCTTGAGCACATTGGCCGCTAAAACCACCACCCCCTTTCTGCCCTCCACTAGATCCAAAAAATAAGATTGCCCAAAAGCAAATTCTTGGTTGGATACCGCCATCGCCGTATAATGGGCATTCCGAAGATGCTCCAACATCAACCTACCTTTGTTAATACGACTTAAATAGTCCGGGGCTAGGGTAGATCCAGAATCTAAAGCCAGCCAAAACTTTTTTCCTTTTTTGGCTTCCTGATAAAATTTCTCCAAAAGGGTGGCTTTTCGAACAATTCCTCCAGTTCCGTCTTCATTGGCCTCCAAACGCCCCTTATTCCCTCCGGTAAAGATGCAGAGAATTTCTTTCGCCGGCGCCACTTTATTTTTTGTTTTCTCTTGTGCGAAAGCAAACCAAGGTGTAAGGAGAAATAGGCCCGTAAGAAAAAACATTATATGGAAGAGCTTAAGCAACATCGCAAACCGCAGAACATCAACTGTTTTTTCTTTCATTTTCTTACCCTTTGGATAAAAATTTTTTTATATATTTTCTTTTTTTTAAGAAGAGAGGCTTTTGACAATCCGAAAAATATTAACATATAAAAATAGGAAAGCAAGAAGAAATAAAATTTTTGAAAATAAGCCATGTGGAAATAACTAAAAGAAGTTTGGGAAAAGCTCAAAGGATCTTTTTTTTTCCAGAAGTTTCTAGAAAAAGTGCTCCATAAAAAAATTTATCCCACTGCGGAAAGAGAAATTTCTTTCCGGCTCCGTCTAAATCTAAGAAATTAACAAAAAATGGGGGTTTCTGAAAAGCTTTATTGGAGGGAAAGGATGCGCTCCACCATTTGGTTTAGTGCCTGAAATTGCTCATTGGTTTGGGGAATGTACTTCAGAAGCTTGAGGTCCTCTAGACGCACTTCTCCACCGTGAAAAAGAAAGGCTTTCGTGCGAATGAGGTGGTAGAGCTTGATCACCTTGCGATCGCTGATTTGGATATTTAGATCCTTAGAAAGGGACAAGAGCATTTTCTCAAAAAGCTGGTAAAGGGAGGAAGGCCAGTATTTTTGGATATCTTGCCTTACGCCCTGCAAAAAGGAGAGCTCGTTTCTACGCTCCCCGCCGGAAATAAGATAGCGAAGGTACTGGCGAACCCGTAGAAAATTCTCGAGCGTAGCCATGTTTGCCCAAGGGGTTAGTTGAAATGCTGCAAAAATATCGTTGGTAAGACCAACCTCAAGAAGTCTGTCAAATTGCTCAAAATGCACCAAGCGGCTTTCTACTTTCAGGGTAAAACGATCTTTCAAAGCCGAGAGTTCTTCGCTTTCGGGGATATCGTTGCTCGCGGCAAACAACATCTTTAGATTTACACGAACGGGCTGCCCATTTTGATAAAACTTTCGTTCGTTGAGTATGCTCAAAAGAATGTTTAAAATGGCGCTGTTGGATTTAAATATTTCGTCCAAAAAGGCCACTTTTGCCGTGGGCAATTTTCCCTTGGTTTGCCGAATGTATTTCCCTTGCTTCAGCTGCTGAAGGTCTATGGTTCCAAGAATTTCACTTGGGTCTGTAAATGGGGTCAGCATGTATTCAAAGTAATCTTCCTCCCTCAAGCCCAAAGCTTGAGAAAATTTAATCACCAGATCACTTTTCGCTGTCCCCGGTCCACCAACAAGCAAAAGGGGTTCTTGGGCCGCGGTACAGATGCACATTAGCTCGATGATTTCTTCTTTGCCCACAAAATATTCGCAAAGTTTGTGGTAAAGATTTTGTATAGCCTCAATATCTTTTTGTATAGATTTTTTAAGTTCTTCAAAAGTAGCCATTTTCCCTAATTTTCACTGTTTAGGACGCAAAGAATGTCGCTCCTTAGCTCTTCCTCCTCACGGAGGACAAATCGCTGAAATTCTTTTTTTAGCCGAGCTTGATAAGAACAGATCGCAGAGAAAAACTTTTCCAAAAGTTTAAAAATATTTTGTGAAAGAATATTCCTTAAGGGAAGTATCTTACACAGCGTTTGAAAAAGAATACTCGCCATCTCCTTTTTTTGCAAGGGATCTAGGTAAGATAAAACTTGAATATAGGCCTCATATACCTCTAGAATTTTGGGATCGGAGCTAGAGAGTTGTTCTAGAGAAGGGACAATGATCTTTAAAAAATCCTCCGCCCATTCTGAAAAGGAAAATTTTAGAGCCAATGCGCAATATTCCAAAGAGGCTATGTACACATCTATAATACGATCCTGGTCTTCTTTAAAAGAGGCATGCAACTTTTCCAGCGTTTGTTTCGCTTTCCATAAAATTTTGTTAAGCGCTTGCCAGTTTGTTTTCTCAGAAAGTTGGCGTAAAGCGCTGAGAAAAACCTCTAAAATAGAAAATAAATGCTCCGGATATGAGGTCATTTGTTCTGCAGACTGAAAAATTTTCAAAACCAAATCATACTCATAGAGTTTGCTCGCTGTTTTCGCGCAGTAAGTAAGCAAAACAAGTTGGTGTTCTATCTTAGAGAAGCCGGAAAAAGCTTGGAAGATTTTTTTTAAAATTTCTCGGCTAAATGCAGATTCGTCCTCCTCTCCAAATTCTCCAATATAGTGGAGAATAAGCAAAAAAACTGGATTTTTCACTTCTGGAGAAGAGATAGAAAATGCTTTTTGAACTATTTGGAATAGTCTTTCTGGTGAAGAAGATCCGGTTTTCTCTTTCAAAAATTGATATTCTATAAGAAGTTGCAATATATCAAAATAATTAGAATTAGCCTCAGACTGTCTATGAGGCAGTGTCGTAAGATTGTAGTGATGAAGATAGCAACGACCTAGATAAAAATAGAGTTGGATGGCTTCTGATTCAGGCCAAAAATAAGAAGTTTTTCTCAATGATTCTAGAGAGGGAAAAAGGCTAAACCAGTGAAGAGGTAAATAGGTTTCGTTGGGATAAAAATAACGTCTTATCTCAATCACTTTCCATAAAACACTTGGAGAAGCTTGAGGATGGATTTCCTTTTCAAGAAAAGCAATCACCTCCTCTTTCAGAGGCGAAAAAAAAGAGAAAAGGCAGTGGCGCAACGTATAGATCGAGTGAGGGAAGGGTAGAGATTGGATATACTTGAAAATTTGTTTTAGAATTTGCAAATCTATTCTTTGAAGTGGCAGAGAAGATAGAATTTGCGCCAATTTTTCCAAGAATTGACTTCTCAATGTGGGATTTTGAAACCTTCCTTCCTTTTCAAAATTTTCAAAGTTCTCTAAAATCTTTTGAAGGTATCTCCTACCTTGCTGAATGAGATCTTTGGAGTCTGCAGATAACATCAGGGCTCCACTGTGGCAAAGACATAGTAGAATGTCTAAAGGAGAAAATTTTTCTTCTTGTAGACGAGGGATATTTTGCTCTAAAATCTTTAAACTGGTCTCTAGCTGACCGATTTTAAAATACGCTTGCGCCAATAGTGGCCATAAGAGGAGGGCTTTCGAACCAAGATGTTGGCTTTTCAAATAAATCTGGAAATTTTCCAAAAGAGAGGACAAAACCTGTTTTTCCTCTTTCTTTAGAGGCGAGCTTCGAAAGAAATCTTTTACAAGCCAGCAGGGGATATCCACTTCTTCTAGGCCAGAAGTGTTTAATTGGTTCAGTATCCTCTCCCCTTGTTGGATCAATTCCAATTTGTCTTCGGTTTGAATACAAATTTTTTTCCATATTAGCCAGTATATTTTTTTAGGAACATGATTTTGATTTTTGCTCCATTCCTGGTAGACTTGGGAAATTTTTTGCGGCGATTTTTTCAGCAATTTTTCTATATCTTCAACGGCGTAGATACACTGAAGAGAGGAAAAAGGAAGCTGGTTAGATTTTGAAAGCAAAGTTTTATATTCATCCTTAGACTTTGTATGCCAAAGGGATTGGAAAAAGCAATAAAGAGCTTCAGATAAAGCCTTGGTCTGTATCTTGTATTGAAGGAGCTCTTGCCAATATTTGGATGGTGATCTCCCAAGAATAATTTGTCGAAGACAATAATCTTCCGGCTTCAAAAACGGAAGCAAAGCGGTGGTTTTCTTTTTATTCCCTCCCTTCCCTGAGAAAATAGATTTTTCTGGATGGAGGTCCGCTCCATTGCTTCTCACATCTTCCTCCGAAGGAGGGTGAAAAGTCGGCGCTGGAGAAGTATTTTGCTTATACTTTTCCACCTGAAACGCCACTCGGGGAAGCAGGCTAATGAGGGAATGCTCGTTGGCTTCAAGCCAGTATTCTATCGCGCTTTCGATGGGTTGGAAATCTTTTTGGGAAAATCTTAAAATCTGCCACTGATCGTGTTTTTTGCGCAACAGCGTCATTTGGGCAGGGGAAACGGAGAAGGCTTTATGATAAGCTTTGTTTTCTAATGGCGGGAAGAGCCGGTAGCCTTGGGGGAGGAAAATTTGAGGGGTCAAGCGATAAAACACTTCTTGGCCCACGGCAAAATAGGAAGGCAAATTTTTAGCAAGGAAATCCCATACTAGGTAAAAACTTTCCCCATCTTCTAGGGAAAATTTCCCCAAAAGCAATTGTTTTTTTTGGTCTAGAGTGAGCGGAAAAAGCCCCTCGATTAGTTCTTGGACCTTATTGGAGGGGATTAACCAAAGTTCGGGAGGCTGGTGGATTTTTTCTTCTTGGACTTGGAGTGAGATTTTAAGCTCGTTGGAATTTAGGATAGATTTGCCCTCAAGCTTTTGATCCACACTTAGGGAAAACTCGCTAAAATCATAAATACTTTGGAGCTGAGGAGGCCGAAGATAAAACCATCTTCTCGGCGGCTCAATAAAAATCCATTGTTCGGAGGAGGGTGGGAGATAATCCTCAAGGGGATGTCGATAATTCCAACGAACATAGATATTCTCTTTTGGGGAGTAATAAAGGTAAATAGTGGAGGTAACTTGCCATTGTTGGACAAGATAAAAGATAGGGGTGAGAATTTTAAGAAGATAAAATCGCTGCTGATTGAGATAAATTGTAGCAGCGTAGAGATCATTTTTCCCAAAGTACAGGGATTGGGAAACAGCTTTGGTGAAAGTATCTTGCTCAGAGGTGAGTAAAACAAGAAGGTTGGGCAAAAATAGAGAGTTTCTCTTCTCCAGAGGGCATAGCTCTAACAGATGGGGAATTTCCTCTACTGTTAGGATGTTCCACTTTTGATTTTGGTAGAATATTCTGCCGTTTGAGGCGTTGTAGACGCCTTTTAATTCGGAAGGAAGGGAGGGGGGAAGGGACTGATGAAGATAAATAGCCCACGCTTGGAGGGATGAGTTTGTTTCTATAATCTGAAAAATCTTGACGGGCAAATAGAGAAGGTTAGGCGATCTATGGAAATGGAGTTTAAAGCATTTTTCCAGAGCGTTTTCAAGATTAGGAAGAACAAGCACATTAGGATGCATAGGTAGAGTGTATAGATAGGCACATAATCAACCATCCACTAAAATTTGGAGAAAGCGAAGTTTTTGCTTGGTATCTGGCAAAATCCACCACCCGCTTTTTCCGCCTTTAGGAAGAAGGGAGGGGGGAGAGGGAAGGGCTAAGATATCTTTTTGATTGATCCGGATCAGCAGAAGTTGTTTTTGCTGTCGAATTTCTACATAAATAGGAGGCTGTATTGGGAAGGGGATATTTTCTTTTATTTTGCGCCAGAGGACGCCTTTTTGGATCAGGGAGCAAACGATTTTTCTTTCCTGGGGATAGATCTCGACTAACGTATAGCTTAGGTTGTTTTTTTGCAGAGTTTTTTTTGCGTTGCTGCTTTGCTGCCAATTCAGCACAAAGGCCAAAGGAGTTGGCCAGAGAGCTTTGGCTTGTAAGTAGAGATTGGAAGAATGGGTTTTTTGGCTGAGTAGAATGCCTGGGGTTTTGGTGGATTTTCCAATAAGAGCGGAGGAAGAGGCGTGGAATTGTCCGGTTAGGGGGGAGAAATCGCTTAGGGGGGAAGCCTGGGTAGAGGGAAAAATCGCCAATGGTTTTCTAGAAAATTCCAGCTGGGCTAGCTCTAGTTTTTGGAGGTTTAACTGAGCTATTCCTGGAAAGCGAATGACAAGGTAGAAGCGACTTCCGATTTCTTTGGTAGAGGCGGGAAAATAGAAAATTTCCTCATAATTTTTCCACTGGCTTTCTGTGTAGAGAGGGTAAGATTTTTTCAAATGCTTTTGTCCATTAGGATAGGTTTGCCAGATTTCCAGTACTCCGGATTTTTCATTTCCATAGAATTGGTAGGAAAGGGTAAAGAGATAAAAACTATCCAATTTGGTAGAGGTTGCTGGAGTGCGGATGCGCACGGTTTCGAGGGTATTCTGAGAGGTAATTTTGGTGTATATTCCGGTGGGGCCTTGTTCGGTTGTAAAAACGGCGCTAGTTTTTTTCTCGGACTGGAATAATTTGGCTGCAGATTTTCCTATAGGCAATTGGAATAAGGGATTTTTTTGGGGAAAAAGCTGGGCGACCTTGAGGGGCAGTTTTTTGTAAAACTGGCTTTTTTCCACCTTACCGTTGTGGATTTCAAGAAATCTGTTTTGTTTAAGGGTAAGGTAGGCGGACTTATCCGGTGTTGGACTTTTGGCATCGAGGTTTAAATTCCCATTCAATGCGTAAAGTTTGGCTCGACGATTGGATAGAATCAGCAGGCATTTTACTTTTGGTGTTTCTGGGGTGATGGAGTAATCCACTTGATTTTGAGAAAAGAGGAAGCGGATCTGAATGAGGGGATAGTAGATATTTAGCAGAAATATCCCGCGTTTTAATTTGGCTTTTACATAGAGAACACCTTTTTCCAATTTATGCTTGGTGAGTTGGAATTGAGCGGGGCCGGCCACGGCCAAATCCGCACCTTGGAAACCCATAAGGGCGGATTTTTCCTTCGGGACATATAGCCGGTGAGAGGGAAGGGTAGCGAATAGTCCTTTGGCGAGAGGCTTTTGTTCGGAGGATCGGTAGAGCTTTCCGGAGAGGAGGTAAAGCCGGAGTTTTTTTCGTTCCATTTCCCTCTCCAGATCAAGCTGTTGAGAATCCCCTTTTGTGGAGGGGGAGGTGCTTTGTTCTGTTTGATTTTTTTTAGCTTGCTTCATCTTCGATGTCGGCTCTTTTTCCACACTTTCTGGGGTGAGGATATAGTTTAAAAAAACGAAGCCCCAAAGGCAGACGAAGACAAACAGGGCTCCCACGACGGCAACATAGAGTTTAGAAAAGCGCAATCCTAAAAAGTGGAATTCCCCTCCGAGCCACCAGTCTATCTTATCCATTTTGTCCGCATAAACTCCGCGATAGCTCCCTGCAGCTTCCCGTTCTTGGGCTCGTTCCTTATCGGCTTCTACTTTTTCCTTGCGCATCACTTCTTCTTGGGATAGTCTGTTGGTGTAGTAGTCGGCATATTTTTTTAGGCAGTGCTTGCAGTGTTCCAGGTGGGCGTTGAGTTGGGCGTCGTCTTCGGGGGTGTTGCGCATTTGGATAGATTTAACGATAGTTACGGGGGATGGGCAGGAGGAGTCATCGCTGCCTTGAACGATCACTCCCGATAGGCCTTTGAAGTAGGTTTGAGCTCGATCAAATTTCGATTTGCAGGTTTTGCATTGTTGGATATGTCTCTCGATTACAGGCACTTGGCCTTGGGGCAGTTTTTTATCGATGAGCCAAAAAATTTCAAGGATTTTCGGACATTTGGCCATAGGAGTTTCCTCTTCTTTTTCTGAGTGGAATTCCCATTACAGCGCAGGTAAGAAGCAACGAGGCTCAAAAAGCGTCCCTTGGGCTTTCGCTATTTTAGAGTATTTCCTGCAAGCCAAAATGCACCTTGGACAAACTCCCCTTTTTGGGGAGTTCGTTCCACAGAGGACTTTAGCACGCCTAGGGGGAGAGTAAACTCTTCTTCCTCCGTGCCGCAGACTTTTGTGTATAGGACAAGGGCATCTTTTTCCAAAAACTTAGCGGTTTGGACCTCTTTGATTTCCCCGATAAAGTCATATTCTGATCGATATTCCGATGGGAACAGTCCAGTGAAATTCGGGGCAAATTTGATACCACTGCGGCTTCCTTCGAAGCTTTCTGCGCCGCCTATCCCAATTGCGTAAGCGATACCTGAGAGGTTCAGGTGGAGGCTTTTTGCGTCCACGTATTTGTCTTTGTTTTTGAGGTAATCTGTGGCAAAAAATTCCAACTTTACCTCAGGTCGGAAGAGTTCGGCTACAATTTGGGCTTCGATATGGTTATCCCATTCTAGGACAGTGGGGATTTCGGCTTTGTGTTGGGAGGGAAAGAGGCTGGAGTTGAGCTTTGGGTAGGCGCTCCAAAGTTCATTTTCCACCAATATCACGCTAACGGTGATGGCATTGAACTCCGTTTCGATTAGGACGATTTCTTGGGTTTTGCGGCCTTTTTTGAGCTCAAAAACCGTGGCGCTCTGACTGTTTTGGACCGCTTGGTCGATGGTACCTAGGATAGCTTGGGATTCTTTTTCCGGCTCTTCTCCTAGGACGGCGCTCCAATGGGAGCCATGGGGGATGGATTCGACCACTTGGATTTTGCTTTTTTTTCTCCGAAAAAAAAACATATTGGACCTTTCTAAATTTTAGGTTTTTGGTAATTTTTACGGGCTCCCATTGGCTACGAGGCTAGGTTGGCGGAGGTGATTTTTGAGGTGTTCGGCCACTTTCATAGCGAGCGCCATCACGGTGATTTGGGGGTTGACGGCCACGCTGGTGGGGACGATGGAGCCATCGGCGAGAAAGAGGTTGGGGAGGTGGTGGACTTGGCCGAATTCATTGACCACGCTGGAGTGGGGGGAGGTGCCCATTCTACAGGTTCCGAGGGGGTGTTGGGAGGCGCATTCGATGCCTTTGGCGCGAATGGGTTGGCGGAAGACTTCTTCGAGTTGTTTTCTGTTCTCGACGACGGGGTGTTGGAAGATGGGGAGGTAGACTTTTCGAGCGCCGGCATCGAAGTAAAGTTGGGCGATCAGTTGGATACCTCGCAGGAGTTTGGATTTGTCTTCTGGTTTCATTTTGTAGGTGATGACGGGGAAGAAGCCTAGGGCGCGTCCGATTTTTCCGCTGGAGACATCGCTGATCATTGTTCCGAAGGCGCTTAGATGGGAGAAGTGGCGCATATGTTCCCAGTGTTTTTGGCGTACCCCGGGCAGGGTAGCGGCGATCACGCCGGGGGCGGGGAAGATACTGATGAGTTTAATGCCTTCTTCTTTGAAGTGATCGATGACATAGCTTTGGAAGGCGCCTTGCCAGCCGTTGACGGGGGTGTCAAACAGGCCGTAGACGCGGCTGGCGGGGTGTAGGGTGAGGTTTTTGCCTACTTGGGGGAGCTTTTTGGCTAGTTTACTTTTTTGCAGAAGCAGGGGGGTGCCGAGGCTTCCGGCGGCGAGGACGATGGTTTTGGCATGGATTTGAAATTTCAAGCGGGGCAGGCGGCTTTTTCTGTCGAGGATTTTCCCTTTTACTCCGATGGCTTTGCCGCGTTTGAGGAGAATTTTTTCCACCCGGCAATCGGCGTAGATGGTGGCGTTGTATTTCTGGGCCCGTTTTAGGTAGGTGATCAAAACGGACTGTTTACGCTCGTTGGGGCAGCCGAACATGCAGCGGCATTTTCCCTCGCAGCCGTCCACATTTCGTTGGATGGTGTGCCCGCTCCAGCGGTTTTTTTTGGCGGCTTGGATGAGTCGGAGTAGGCCTTTGTTGTGGAGTTTTTCATCCACAGGTTGCACCCGGAGTTCTTTTTCGATGCGCTCAAAGATTGGCTCCATGGTTTTGGGGGAGATGGTGGTTAGGCCGACTTTTTTGTGCCAGGTTTCCAGGACATACTCGGGGGTACGGAAGCAAACGCCGCCGTTGACTAGGGAGCTTCCCCCCACGGCGCGGCCGGCTTGAACGAAGATGATGGGGGTATCGCCTTTGCCGATTACGGGGATACCGCCGTAGTCAAAGTACATTTCTCGCAGGGCTTGGGCGGGGGTAAATTGGTTGTAGACTTGGGGGGGAAAGTAGCCGCCTTCTTCGAGGATGATCACTTCGTGGCCGGCTTCCGCTAGCTCGGCTGCCACCACCGCGCCGCCGCAGCCGGAGCCGACGACAAGGACTTCTGTGTGGAGGTGAAGATTTTGGTGCACTTGGTCGCCTTCGATGATCATTTTTTCTCCTTTGGGTTGGTCGATGGAGGAAGGG
>RFKQ01000003.1 GCA_003694635.1 Planctomycetota bacterium | reverse complement strand
GGGGGATTTTAGGGAAGGGGAGTTGGGGAATTTGGGGGATGGAGAGCTCGGGGGGGCACTGGCGGTATTCGCCGTTGCTTAGGATGAGCCCTTCCATGAGGCGTTTGTGGATTTCTTGGATAACGGCCTCATCGATTTTTTTATGGATAGGAAAGCGGAGGATGTAGTTTAGGGCATTGAGGTGGCTGGTGATCACAGAGGTTTCGAAGGTATCCCCTGTTGGGGAGAGGAGTTCTTCTTCTTCGAGAGGGTTGATTTTTCCCTCGAGTACATCGACGGTTTGTTGGAGACTAAGGGTAATATGGGAGAGGGTGTTGGAGTGGTAGATAAATTGGGCTTTTTCCAAAGGGTTCACGGAATTTCTCCGGGGTATGGATTGTTTGTGATTCGGTTTTGGGTACTATTGTATTTTTTTGGGGAGAGGATGCAAGGGATGATTTTTCAAGAAAGAGTATTTTGTTGAATGATATTCTGGGGGAGGAGAGGATTTGTTTGATGGAAAAGAGTTGACAGGTTTGGGAAAATTTTTAATATGGATACTTGGTAGATTGGCTAGGAATTGTCATTGTGATATAGGGTTATGGAAAACGGAAATCTTTCGTCGAAAGATTCGCTAAAATGGGAAAATTTAGCGGTGTTTGCTCTTAGCCATCTTGGGCTTTCGAGGGAGCAGTTTTTGGATTTTTATCCTGATCCTGTTTTGATACGGGAGAGGAAGAAGGGGATTCCGATTTCTAAGTTGCTCAAGGAAAAGAAAGCGCAAAAGATGGTGATTCCTTTGGAGAAGTTGGAGCTCCAGGGGGTACCTGCGGGTTTATCGGATGTGAAGAATAGGGAGAATGAGTTTATTTTTTTGCCATTTGGGCAGAAGAATCGGATTTGGATTGGTCGTTCTTCCGAGTGTGAGGTGGTGTTAAATTTCCCTTGGGTAGCTTTGCGTCATGCTTCCATTCACAAGGAGGGGGAGGGGTGGTATAAAATTGAGGATTTAGGGGCTGAGGGGGGGACGATTTTAAACGGGGTTAAGTTGATGGCGGGGATTGGGTATCCCATCGGGGATTTTGGGCAGCTTATTTTTGGCAAGGGGATTCGGTATTTTTTTCTTACCCCGAATGGTTTTTTTAATTATTTAAGTTTATTTGAGGAGGGGGGGGATTAAGGGTAGAGAGGGTGTTTTTTAAATAAAAAAAGCACGCCCGGGAGGACTCGAACCTCCAACCTTCGGCTCCGTAAACCGATGCTCTATCCAATTGAGCTACAGGCGCGCAGAATATTAAACAAAGAGGGGTGTTTATTATACGCTAAATCTAGGTTTTGTCAAGAAAAATTTTTATGCTTTTGCTATGAGGTTGTAGAGAAATGTGGATCACAGATCTTCCGTGTCTTTGTGGGCAGGTGCACCGGGTGGTTTATCCTTTTTCTTCTTCTCCGTATGAGGAAGAGAGGTTGAGTATTCAATGTCCGGTGCAGTATTCTCCGTTTTATTTCCGGGGGGATATGGTGGAGGATAGTTGGCGCCATCTTTCCCAGAAGCTTTCTTGGAAGGAGGTGGACTCGCCTCCGGAGAGGGCGTTGGAGGTCAAGGTTTGGCGGGTTTCCGATGCGCCCCAGGGCCGGGAGGAGGAAGAATACGCTTTTTAGGGGGAGGTTTTCGTGGAGGGAGTCGCTTTCTTCCCAATACCGTTGGGGAGGGGGTTGGGGGGGGAGTTTTTGTTGCACTCGAGAACGGTGACTTTTTCTCCGTGTGTTGGGTCGGAGGTGGTGGAATTTAGGGGGAGAAAAGGCGGGTGGGGTCTAGGTTTTTCACCACGATAGATTTTCGCATTTTTTCAAGAATGCGTTTTATTTTTTGGTTATTTGCTAGGGTGGAGTAGGAGAAGAGGAAGGCTACATCTTTCCAGCAGAAGGTTTCGTATCTACTTTCCACCCAGTCGCCTTGGTTGTTTTGGTAGGAGTAGCCAAAGCGGATGGAGGGGATTCGTTGATTTTTAGCGGGTAGGAGTTTCATTTGGCTTGGCATTCGTTGAAAGCGGAAGAATTTTTTTTTGGCCAAGGATTTCTCCGCTTCTTCTAAAATTTGGTCTACAAGGGAATTTGCATCTAGGCGAAAGGGGTCGTTGGAGGGATTTTGGAGAATTTGAATTTTTGCGTAGGCGAGGTATTTTTTCTCGATGCGAATTTCGAGGCGATCTTTTTGTTTTTTTTCTTTGATTTGGAAATCAGAGGGGTAGGCTAGCTTGATCCAGAAGTTGCGATAGGGTAGGAAGGTTGTGGAGATTTGGTAGGAGGGGAGGGGGTTTTGTTTGTTTGGGGTGTTTTTTCGGTAGGGGTAGGAAAGGGTGGGGTATTTTTGCTCTAGTTTTGAGAGTATCCAAGCTCCGCCTGCGAGGAGGAGGCATAGGCCTAGGAGGAAGGCGAACAGGCTTTGGGCGAGTTTTCGTTCGGAGTGGATTCCTTTTGGTTGGAGTAGAATGCCGAGCATCCAGCCCGCGATGGCGCCGCCGATATGGGCGGCGTTATCGATATTTGGTAGCCATAGTCCGAGGAGGAGAAGGAAGAGTGTGGTCATGAGGAGTTGTTTTAGGATAGCGTGTCTGGCTTCGGTGGGTAGGGCGTTTTTGTAGAAGAGGCAAAAGGAGATGCTCATTCCTAATAGGCCGCAGATTGCTCCAGAGGCGCCTACGGCGATTCTTCCTTCAGGGAGGGCGAGGAGGCTGGAGAGGGAGGCCACAATCCCGGAGGTGAGGAAGCCTAGGAGGAAGTGTAGTTTCCCGAACATTGTTTCGACAAATTCGCCTAGTCGATAGAGGGCGTACATATTTACCAGAAGGTGGATGGCTCCGGCGTGGAGGAAGATTGCTCGTATTAGGTTTTCGTATTTTGTTGCGGATTCTTTCTCTAGTGCTCCCCAGTGGCGCAATAGTTGTGGCCATTTGTGGCTGGTGGGCAGCCACCATTGGGCGAGGGGGATTTGGCCATCTAGGACCATGAGGAGGAAGGTGGTGGTGCAGGTGAGGATGAGGGCGATGGTTGCCCAGGGAGTAGGAAGTAGGATGCGTAGGTCAATGGGTAGATCTATTTCTTTTTGTTGATATCTTATCGCTTTTTTTCGAGGCTGATTTGTTTCCATAGTACCTCCGCTTGTTTTGCGTAATCTGGGGGGGCCAATTGTCGGATTTGGTGTAGAATTTTGTTGGCTTGTGTTGTGTTTTGAGCTTGTTTGAGTTCTTGTAGTTTTTTTTGGAATTGTACTTTCATTTCCGAGAGGAGTTTTTGGGCTTTTTCTTGGATTTGGCGGCTAATGGGCAGGGAGGGGTATTTTTGCCAGAAGTTTTGGCAGAGTTGATAGGCGGCGAAAAATTTTCCTTCTCCCGCGTATTTTCCTGCTTGGAACATTACCATTGCTTTTTCTTCGTTTAGGCGGTAGAGGGTATTTTTCCATTCTTCTAGGGCTTTTTTACCGTATTTGGTTTGGGGGTAGGTTAGGTAAATTTTTTCCAGTTTTCTCAGGAAGTTTTGATAGGAAGAGGAGTTTTTTTTTTGGCTTCTGCCCATTCTTTTGAGCCATCTGGGCGCAGGGCGAGGTAGAGTCCTCCGCTGATTAGCAATAGGAGGAGGAGGAAAGTGATGTAGAGGCGGTGGGAGGGATTTTTTTTCGGGGGGGGGGGGGATTTGATTTTTGTTGTGAT
>RFKQ01000057.1 GCA_003694635.1 Planctomycetota bacterium | reverse complement strand
CTCCAAGGTACCTCCCTACCCAATAAACGATACATATACCCCCTACCCTCCACACTCCCTAACTTCCCCTCCCAAATATAATCCACTCCTAATCCCTCCACCCTCAACGAAGATAAATCACCACTCCCCCGTAGATATAACACCCCCTCCGGGTAAAAAATCCGCCCCCTTAACGCCATCACCACCGGCTCCCTCCAATGACGATATACATAAAAACGCAACCGATGACCCTCGCCGAACAAAAATCGACACTGCCCCCCAAACGAAAACTCCCACCGACGCGACGAAACCTTACCCACTGCCCCAACCAACGAAAAAAGAAAAATATCCCTCCAAACCAAATTGTGCCGATAATACCCATAACCCCACTCCCTCACATAAGTGCGCGGCTCCATAGCAAAATGACTATAACGCTCCCGCTCCAAACGTCCACCACCAACACCCCAATGACGCCAATCCCCCAACCTATAACGAAACGTGTCTAGCCGAAAATCCACGTACATTCCCTCCCTCCCCAACTCCGGCTCCCGCCCATATGAACGCCTCAACGCCACCTCATTATCACGCAACCTCCGCCAACTCCTCCCCACACCATAACGCACACGCCAACTCCAACCTCCACGACGCCCCCTCCACATAAGATTGTGCCGAATTCCCCTCACCTCCCGCCTCCCCCAAAAAAACGGATAAAACGCCGTAGGATACACCTCCCCCCAACTCCCCAATACATACACCACCACCCGCGAATCCTCCCCACCCCACTCCCCCACCACAGCATAGCGTGAAAACTCCCTCTTGTCCTCCAAACCATTCCGACGGAAATCCAACCTCGTGCCATCCGATGCTACCCACTCATAACTCCCATACAACGCAAAATCCTCCACCACAAACCCACCAACCCTCACAAAATGCTGCGCCAAACCGTCCGTCCCAAAAATACTGCGAATTAAATAAAAATCATCCTTCCCAAACGGACTCTCCTCCACAAACTCCCATACCCCCAACAAACCACCCATACCATACTCCAATACCTCCGGCCCCCAAACCAACCGAACCTTCCCCACATTCTCTACACTTATGTCAAAATTTTCCAAAAATCCTCCCTGCCAAAATCCCCCCCCTAACCTCTCACCAACCCCATCCATCATCATCAAACCTGACTGCCAAACCCCCCCAACGGCATCCGATATCTCAACGAATACGTCGCCCCACTCGAGCGCAGCGGAAAAAAACCCCCCACCCGATACGCCCAATCCAAACCCTCTACCTCCAACTCAGATAAATGCCACCTCCCAAAATCCTTCTCCAAAACCAACCCCTCCTCACCATAACATACCCCCCACAATACGACCAAACCTACCCATATCCCAAGCAAGACTCCCCTCATCCTAACCACCTTCCCCCCCCTCGCCTCCAAATCCACTCAAAAGCAAATCCTCCAATACCTCCTCCTCCACCCCTGCAGCCAAACACAGCGAAATTACCTCCCCCCTCCAACCCTCGCAATCCACCTGCACACCCTCTAACCCTCCAGAGCGAACGTTCCAAATCACCACATCTGCACGATCCTTCCAAAAATGAGTGGACTCCTTCCAATCCCCTTCTCCACGATCCAATACCAAAAATACCTTCTGACTCCACCCCTCCGCCTCCATAAACGTAAAAAATCCTCCCCCCTCCAACAAAAGATAATCCACCTTCACCCCCTCTAACCGCGCCCGCAACCTCCCCCACCCCTCCTGCCCCACCAACTCATCCGCCAAAACCCACCACACCCTATCCGCTCCCCCCCTATGCATCCGATACGTGTCCTTCCCCTCCACCAAAAGAGCATCCAAGCGCTCTATCAGCTCAAACGCACCTGGAATAAGCTCCCCTCCACGCAAAAGATGAGGCGCATACTCAAGAACCAAACCCTCCTTCCCCCTCCGAATCGGCGTCAACTTTATGGCCAAAGTACAAAACCCACGCCTCTTTAAAAAATCCAAACAACACACCAACCACTGCGTCTTACCACAGTTCGCCCCACATCCCACCGTCCGTATAATCCGAAGCAATTCCCTTCCCCCCCTATCAGAGCTCATCTATGGCTCTCGGAAAACGATTCCCATTGTACCCCGCCTCCTTTAACGCCTGAATCTTCTCCCTCGTCAACTCCTTCCTCGCATTGTGCTCCAAAATTTGCGCAATGATCTCCTTCCCCTCCAAATCTGAAGACAATATCGTCCGAATATAATCCTCCACCAACTTGTCCGTCGCCAAATATACCTCCACCAAATTCAACACATCATCATAATGCAAACTCTTAATCCAACCCAATCCCTCCCGATAAACAATATAACTCGCAATCTGATTGGCAATGATCGAAATGCGATGCTCCTCCGGTATGTTGTGAATGATCCTATCCTCATACTTCTCCACCAAAATCTTTGGACAATGTACCTTCAACATGTGAAGATATCGCTCCGGCGGCCTCTTCTTAGACTGCAAAGCCTCTCGAATCATCGAACGTATCGTATTGGTCAAATCGTTGATCTCCTCGCTAATCCGACTGGATAAATGAGTAAGCGGCAAAATCCCCCCACGCAAAGAATGCTCCTTAAACAATAACTCCGCCTCCTGCCGCGCCTTCTTCTTCAAAATCTCAATCACCTCATACGCATACTGCTCCTTAATCTCTAAAAATTCCTCCTCACTCAACAACAAACTCGCAATAATCTCATACGAAGAACATATCACCCCACCCTTGTTCGCCGAACTATCCTTAATGATAATCACCCCCTTCTCCTCTAAACGCAAACGAGCCTCCTCACTAAAAAATAAATTCGCCCCCTCCACCACCGCCTTAAACACAGGTATCCCCGACTCATCCAACGACTTCTCCCAATTGTCAATGTTGATCGTGTTCGGCCTACCACCCGCCGGTATAAATAAATCCGTAATAATCGTATTGCCCACCTGAATCTCGTCCCGAATCCGCCGCCCCTCCGTATTGTCCGCCTGCACCACAAAATTCCTCTCCCCCGTATGCAATAACCTGGGATCGAAATACCCAATACTCTTACCCTCCCGTATCAAACGCATAATCTCCCCATGATCCAATCCATGCTCGTCATACGCCGCCCCTCCCCCATCTGAAATCGCTAAAATCTTCACCTTCGGGTAATTCTGAATCAAAATCTTTAACTCATTCCCCGCCACATCCCCGTCCGGACCACCAACCATCCGAACCGTAAAAGAATCCTTGTGGGGATTGATCTTTAAATACTTTAAACAAGCCTCCACATAAACATTTACCCCATGAGAAGTCACCCCATATTTCTTGTGGTTAATCCCCAACCCCGGCTTGCTAGACATAAAGGCGTTGGGGTACTTGTACCTCTTCTTCTTCGCCCTCTCCACAATCCACTCAATCATATCATCGCTAACATTCTCATCCGGACCTAAGTAAATAATCTCCTCCTTGCCATAATAATCCACAATATTGGGGTGAACCTTGCCGTCCTCATAAGTCACCAAAATATCCAACAACGAATCAATCGCACACTCCACACACTCACGCAATACCGCCCCCGGCTTCAACAACGCTATCGCCTTCGATCCACCCTCCGGAATATCCTTATTCTTCAACTGCTGCGCCCAACTGAGTTGATACACCTCATCAAATACCCGAGCCGACTCAAAATCATAATGCTCCTTATCCCTCGTCTTTACCAAACGAAATCCCCCCCGAGACATATCCTCAAAACGAACGTGAAATCCCTTATAACCTCTACCATAAAAAAAGAAAAAACCAAACGGCAAAGGTGAATAATGCTCCTTGTCCAAAATCTCCGGATCCATGCGAAACGCTAAACCAATGTTATCTTCCAAAAAATAATTTGTCTTTAAAATGTAGCGAATAAACCGAAAAGCCTCCAAAAATATCGATTTCTCCACAAACTTATGAATCTTATGAATCTCCCTCTCAATCTCCCCACGAAACTCCTCCTGCCGCCTCTGCCTCGTCTCTAAATCCGTGCCACAATGAGAACAAATATCCTCAATATTGGGATCAAAACGAGCCTCAAAGAACTTATACAGCAAATGCGATAAATACGGACGCCGAATAAACGCCTTCTTCACCACCTCCGATGTGTAGCGCTCCGGCTGCTTCTTGGATAAAAACTGATGAACAAAACTCGCGCAAGCCCTCAAAAAATTTACACTCTGCACGCTAAAACGATAGTCCTTGCGACCAATCAAAGTCGTTAACTCGTCCTCTTCCACCCACTTCACTGTCTTGATCGCAGACTGTATCTCCGACCATACCTTGCTCCCCGGCTCCAACTTCCTCCCCTGCTCATCTACCCCATATAGCGTGATAAATACCACCTCATCCTCATCCAAACTCCACTGAATACTGTTTAAATATAAGCGATTGATCTTCATACCATAGCGACTTAAAATCCGCGTCACCCGCAACAAATACCCCGTCTTCGGCGGATTTAACGTGCACATGGAAATCCGGGAAAAATTCTTATCCCGCTCATTGTCCAAACTAAATACCGTCTCGTAATCCCTAATCTTCAAATAAAACTGAATATGCCAATGGATCCTCTCCGCGTCATAACGGGAAAAATACTGCATATCCATGCCCTGAAGATAATTCTCCACCTTCCGCGCCTGCTCCGATGACAACTTCCCCAAACGACGACGTATCTCCCGAAGACGCCTCTGTACCTCCTTATCCTCCAAATCTAAAGGAAAACCCTCCGTGTAAAAATGACATACCAATAAATCCCCCTCCAACGCCGAATGCACCGCCGCGTTGCGAATGTTAACGTTTTTTAAATCCTCCAAAAACTCCAATAACTCCCCCGTCCTACCACTAACACTGATAAACGTAATCTTCTTCCCATCCGCACTCCGAAGAGTCGCCGAAGGCGCATTCGTCTGCTTCAGCGATATAATCGTATGCAAATGATTGATCTGCTCCTCCTTGGACGTCATCTGATAATAAAACAACGGTAGCGTCCGAAAAAACCAAGGCGTAAGCCGATCTACCGATTCAAGTAAATCGTTCTTTACCTGCGTAGTAATTTCCTTTGTGGTGGACTCTTTGACCAAAAATTTCCTGGTTACCTTGCGCGCCATCGTCTCTTAACCCTCTCTCAACTCATTCAGTATTCCTCTTCTACACTCTCTACACCCCACTTCCTCCATCAACAAAAGTCTCCGCCAGCCCTCCATCCCCTCCTACTATATCGTACGATACAACCGATCCCCCGCATCCCCTAACCCCGGTACAATATACCCCCTCTCGTTTAAACGCTCATCCAACGCCGCCGCAAAAATAGGTACCTCCGGATGCTTCTCATACACCGCTTCTACCCCCTCCGGCGCCGCCAAAAGACAAATAAAACTGATGTCCTCTACCTCTCTCTCCTTCAAGAATTCTATCGCCCCCAGAGCACTCCCACCTGTGGCCAACATCGGATCAATCACAAATACCTTCGTCTCCTTTAAATTGGGAGGAAATTTCTCATAATACTGAATAGGACGCAAACTCTCCTCATCCCGATAAATCCCCATATGACCTACCCGCGCATGAGGAATAAGATGAAGCATACCACTCATCATCTCAATCCCAGCACGAATGATCGGAACCAAAGTGATCTCCTTCGCCACCTCCTTCCCCACCGCCTTCGCTAATGGAGTCTCGACCTCCACTTCGCGAATAGGAAGATCCTTCGTAATCTCATACACCATCAAGCCAGCGATTTCCTTCACCAGCGAACGAAACGTCCGAGAAGTTGTCCTCTTGTCCCGTAAATACGTCAACTTCTCCTGAATTAAAGGGTGCCGAAGAACCGTAAGATTTGCCATCAATCAAATTCCCTCTACTTACTGAAAACTCCAATTGACCAATTCTGCTACAAAAATCTTCAAAATAAAGAAATTTTACGCTCCCCTACAAAAATTGCAACCAATCAAACTTCTAGCTTTGGAATAAATTCTCCTTTTGCTCTCAAAAAATAAGCGTCTGCCTTTTTCCTTAAAGGAAAAAGGCAGACGCTTCTACACTTCAAAAAGCAAGAAAAATGAAAACTTAAACCAATGTCCGAAAATAGCTTTTCTTCACTAACCCCTATCTATGCCGTCTCACGTGACGCTTCACCCGCTTCACATGCTGCTTCACGTGACGCTTCACCCGCTTCACATGCTGCTTCACATGACGCTTCACCCGCTTCACATGCTGCTTCACATGACGCTTCACCCGCTTCACATGCTGCTTCAACCAGTTGCGATAGTGCTTTCTCCAGTTCTTCTTCCCATATTTCTTTATAAACTGACGGATCTTCTGATGGTGCAATTTATATTGCTGCCGCGCCTTCTTGAACCAAATGTACCGAGCTCGAGCCAATTCCTTGGGAGAAAGCTTGCCATCCCCATTCTTATCCGCTTTTTTCTTAAATTCCTTCCAGCGTTCTTTCTTAAACTTCTTCCAAGCCTCTTTGAGCTGATCCTCTTGAGCCTTCCTTACATACGCATCATCTGCCTCACCACCGCTATCATCCGAATCATCCTTTTGAACCGTCGCTCCTCCCGAAGAAGAATCGTCATCACTACCACCATCGTCCGCAAAAGTAAACGAAAGACTCAGACATAAAATGGCAACAAGAAAAACAAAACGCTTGAGCATAGCTTTACTCTTTTTTCATAACTACAAAAATAAAAGGAAAACAAAGTACAGAATAACTCTCACACTTACTAACCTTGATCTTTGTTCACCGCCCTCCGGGGTGGAAGCGAAGGCCGGGGGATCTTGCCACCGTTCGCACCCGGAGAGCCCTTTTTCCATCCCCCCGCTCCCCCTCGTCTTGGCCCCTTCCCCCTCTGGCCGCGCCCACGCATAAAACGCAAACGACGCAACTGCTTGGCTATCTTAGGATGACGCTTTAGCCACCGATGAAAATGCCTCCTCCACTCCTTTCCATACTTCTTTTTCATCTGCTCCTTAAGTTGCTCTAACTTTTTCTTCATACGCTTAAAACGCTCCTTTAGCTTCTCCCGAATCTTCTGGCGATTTTTCTTCCACCACTCCCTAGCTGCGGCCCTCTCCTTCTCATCCAACCTCCCATCCCCATTCCTGTCAAATCTCTTCAGTATCCTCTCGCGCATCTTCTGCTTCCGATCCCGGAAAAACTCCTTCCTCTTCTTCTTCCACCACTCCCTAGCTGCAGCCCTCTCCTTCTCATCCAACCTCCCATCCCCATTCCTGTCAAATCTCTTTAGTATCCTCTCGCGACGCTTCTTAAAAATATCGCGAGAAGCTCCACCTCCACGCTTCAAAGGCGCTCTAAACTTCTTGTTCGAAGGGGCTGCCTTTCCCCCACTTTCTTCCCCAAACGCCATACCATAACTCAATGCAAACGATACCGCAAAAAGAAAAATCACTCGTTTCATCCTTACCTACCTCTTTTGAAAAAACTGAAACAAAAAAAAGTGATATAAAACACCCGTTTTATATCACTTTAGTCCTAAAAGCTCAAAAAATTATTCCAAATTTTTTTTTATTTTTTCGCCCTCTTCGCCTTCCGAGAAGATCCCTTCCCCCCTGCTCTTCCTTTCTTGTTCGAACGCCCCCCACGATTCGAACGAGGCCCAGAAGATCTCCCACTCTCCTCACCCGACCTTTCCTCCACTCCCCTACGACTCAACTTAATCTTCCCCGCTGCATCCATCCCCACCACCTTCACCGGAATAATGTCCCCCATCTTCACCACCTCATTGATATTCTTCACATAACCCTCCGCAATCTCCGAAACATGCAACAACCCCTCCGTCCCCGGAAGAATCTCCAAAAATACACCAAAATCCTTAATCGAAACCACCTTTCCCTCATATACCTTCCCCACCTCCGCCTCCTCCACCAACCCTTTAATCTCTTTCAAAGCCCGCTTCACCCCCTCCTCATCCGGCCCAGAAATGGTCACCACCCCACTATCATCGATCTCAATCTTAGAACCAGTCGAGTCCTGCAATGCCCGAACCACCTTTCCCCCAGCACCAATCACCGCTCCAATTTTGTCCGCAGGTATGCACAATCGCATCACCTTCGGCGCATACGGCGATACCTTCGCACGAGGTCGCTCCAATACCTTCAACATCGCTTGCAAAATCTGCAAACGCCCCCGCTTCGCCTGGTGAAGCGCCCTCAAAATTACCTCCTCACTAATCCCCTTTATCTTCACATCCATCTGCAACGCTGTAATCCCCTGCTGCGTACCCGCCACCTTAAAATCCATGTCCCCGTGATGATCCTCCTCCCCCATAATGTCCGAAAGAATAAAATAATCCTCCCCATCCTTGATCAAACCCATCGCAATCCCCGCCACCGGCCGCTTAATCGGTACCCCCGCATCCATCAACGATAACGTCCCACCACAAACACTCGCCATCGAGGAAGAACCATTCGAAGAAAGAATATCCGAAACCACACGAATCGTATACGGGAAAACCTCCTTCGATGGCAACACCGGCAATAACGCCCGCTCCGCCAATGCTCCATGCCCAATCTCCCGACGCCCGGCCCCCCGATATGGCCACGTCTCCCCCACTGAAAACGATGGGAAATTATAATGCAGCATAAAACTCTTCATGTACTCCTCCACCAAACCATCCACCTTCTGAGCGTCCATCTCCGTCCCCAACGTAGTTGTGACCAGCGCCTGCGTCTCCCCTCGAGTAAATACAGCCGATCCATGAATGCGAGACAAAACTCCCACCTCCATCTGCAAAGGACGAATCTCCTCTAACCCCCTCCCCCCAAGACGCTTCCCCTCCCGCACCAGAGTATGTAAAGCCCGCTTCTCTAGATGATGAATAAAACCCTTCACCAACCGCTCCTGCTCCTCTTCGTCCTCCTCCTCCATATCCTCCACAGAAGATACACAATCCCGGAAAATTACCTCCTTCAACTCATCCAATGCCAACTGGTACTCCGGACCAGAGGGAAGCAAAAATACCTTCCGCATCGGCTCTAAATACTTCTCCTCCAGCTCTCCATACCAAGAAGGATCCTCTTCCTCCTCCCAAGGCTCCTTCTCCACCCCTACCAACTTCTGCAACTCCCTCTGCATCTGAATGATCTCCTTGATGTACCCAAACCCAAACGCAATCGCCTCCGCTACCCTCTCCTCCTCCACCTCCCGCGCCCCAGCCTCCACCATCACAATGTGCTCCTCCGTCCCCGCTACCACCAACTCCAATCCCCCCTCCTCAATCTGCTCATACGTAGGCATCACCACAAAATTCTCCCCCTCCAAACCAACACATACTACCCCTATGGGACCTAAAAACGGCAAAAAACTCGTGCTCAACGCCGTGGATGCCCCAATCACCGAAAGCCAAGAAGGCTCATGGGCCCCGTCTACCGACCACACATGAGAAGTGATCGCTATCTCCTTGTCATACCCCTTCGGCCATAAAGGACGCAACGCCCGATCCGCTAAGCGCATACCCAAAATCTCCTTCGTCGAAGGACGCCCCTCACGCTTGATAAAACCACCCGGAAACTTCCCCGCCGCAAATGTATTCTCCCTATAATCCACATACATTTGTAAAAAATCTGCATCCCCGCGCCCCTCACTCGCACTCACCACCGAAAACACAATGGTGTCCCCATACTGAACCGTACAAGAAGAAGCCGCTCTATATGCATACTTCCCAATCTCAATCTTCAACAACTCGCTTCCAATCTTCCTCTCAACTCGATGTACAGTATCCATAGCTGCTTAAATCCTTCTGATTGTCATTACACTAAATTAAATGAGAACTTACACTTCCTTAACTAAATAAAAAACTCCAATCCGAATTAAACATGAATACCAAATACCTACCCAAATCAAAACACACCCTCACCTTGGTAAAACCTAGAAAAAAACTCCAGTAACCCCTCCCTCCCTTCTAGTATTGGAATAACTTGATGAGTCTCCCTCTACCCACTTCGATTCCATCTAAACTCTATCCACCACTCCCGCAATCTCTTACTGCCTCCCCCCTCCCCCTTTCTACCACCCCTTACTTTCTTAAATCCAGTCTCCGAATTAAGTCCAAATACCCCTGCGTATCCTTCTTTTTTAAATACCTTAACATCCTAGACCTTTTTCCCACCAACTTCAATAAACCTCGACGTGTGGAGTGATCCTTCTTGTGTTTCTTTAAATGCTCTGTAATGTGGTTGATCCGATAAGTAAGCAACGCAACCTGCACAAAAACAGAACCTGTGTCCTTCTCATCCAATCGATATTCTTGGATAATTTCCTTCTTTGACTTGTTCATCTCTAATCCCTATTTCACCGTAAATTTCAATGTACCATCTGAAAACACTAGAAGCTGCTTCCAATCCCAACATAAATTTCTGGCTTGAACCTAAAGGTTCTAATTATAAGAACATCTCGGAAAAATACAAGCATTTTTTTTGCCATTTTTGAGTTTTTCTCCAAACTTTCCTTCCATCTATTTCTCAGAAAAATCCCCGCGAAATTCCCGCCGAAACTCACACAACGCCTCCCACAGCTCCTCCGGAGTCTGATACCGACGCTCCTTCTCCTTCTCCATCGCCCTCTCCACAATCCTCGCTAAACCCAAAGGTATCTCCGGCTTCAAACGACGAACCGGCATCGGCTTCGCCGTCAGAATCAACTTCAAATACTCCTGCGTCGTCCGAGCACTGAAAGGCCGATACCCCGTCAGAGCTACATACAACGTCACCCCAAAAGAATAAATGTCCGCCCGCTGATCCACCGAACGAGCATCCATCACCTGCTCCGGCGGCATGTACGCCGGGGTACCCACCCCCGTACCTGTCATCGTGATGCACGAAAGCCCCGCGCTTTCAAAATGCTTCGCCAGCCCAAAATCCGCTAACTTCGCCACCCCCTCCGAAGTGATCATAATGTTGCTCGGCTTAATGTCCCGATGCACAATCCTCTTTTGATACGCAAGCCGAAGCGCATCCGTAATCTCCAACGCCAACTTAAGAACCTGTGAGACCTCCAAAGGCCCCTCCTCCAACACAATATCCAACAAAGTCCTCCCCTCCACATACTCTAAACTGATATAGTGGTAGCCTTGCGAAAATCCAAACTTGTATAACTCCACCACATTGGGATGACGAAGCCTCCCCTCCGTCAAAGCCTCCCGCTTAAAACGCTCAATCACCACCGGCTCGCATTCCTCATCAAACTTAAGAAGCTTTAAAGCCACATACCTCTCTCCCTCTTCCCACCAGGCCTTGTAAACGCTCCCCATCGCCCCCTCCCCAAGTTTGTGAAGAATGCGATACCCCTCCACCATATCCTCGGGCACATCCAAATTCTTCGAACATCCCTTACAAAGATACTGACCCTGGACCTCCGCTACACTCCCATCTGCGTACGTAGGTAAATTCATCCGCTCCCCGCACTCCTCACAGTAAACGTCCGTGTCCCGAACGTCCCGCTCTGCATAAAATCGAAAACCCTGACGCAAACCCAAATAGAAAATGTCCCCCGGAATTAAACGAACCTCTGAAATCCGATTCTCCTTGGTGCGATGAAATGTCCCATTCCTACTCTCAAGATCCCTCAAATACACCCCATCTTCACGGAAAATTAACTTGGCATGCCGACGACTTACCCGAGTGTCCGAAAGAACAATATCCGCCTTCTCCGAACGCCCAATCACCACCTCTCCCTCGGGATCCTGTATTGTGTAAACATGCCCTAAGGGCTGCCCCTGAATCACCTCTAAATGAATGATCATCTCTGCTTTTTCTTCAATAAACTAAAAAATCCTTCACCTCCATCACTCCTCCACCCCCCCACACATTGAAAAAAACACCTCAACGAATCACCTTCCGGCTAAATGTCACCACAAGCACCGTCACAATGAACAAACCTAAAAACGACTCCAACATCAAAAGTACACTCATCCACGTGTACGAAAAACGCGGATACCATTGCCCCACCTCAGAACCCACAAATACCTTAAAACTCGTTATTAACGCCGCCACCACGTCAAAATGCTCACCAGAAACCTCTCCCGTCGTAAACGCCTCCGGAAACATCATATAAACCCCCGCAAAAAAAGCAATGATTGCCAGCGAAGCCCCTAAAATATTCAACGGCTTCGTCCCATACCCACAACCTAAATCCAACACCAACCAGTCCAAAAACCTCACCAACGCCAAATGCGGACGCCTCCAACTCATCTCAATCGCCATCCTCCCCATCCGTTTCTCCATATAATACGCCCAATCCTCGTCCGCATATGCATTGATCTGGCGAAAGTTGTTCTTCAATAAACCATAATCCACCTTCGCTTGCAAATAATCCCCCTCCCGCTGAGCGTGAATGTGCCCCTCTAAATAGTTGCGCTGGATGAAAATTCGACTAATATGAATGTGTGATAAAATGTAAGAAGTGGAAGGATCTAGGCGAAGCTGCTGGAAAAAAAAATTGGCCTCCCCCTGAACCCCAGAAAAATTCAATACCCCCGCAAAATGGGCCCGGGAGAAAAAAACATCCTTGGCAAAATATCCCCCCTTAAACTCAGCCCCCCGCAAAAACCGAACATCGCTAAACTTCACCGGCCCTAAAAACTGACTGCGGATAAAGTTCACTCCCCCCTCAAAATGGCACTTGGAAAAATCGCAAATGTCCAAAAACTCCCCGTTCGAAAACCTCACCGTCTTCCCAAATTTCGTCTTGAGAAAAGTAAAACGATATTTGGAAATACTCTCCGTAAAGCTAGCCTCATCCTCAAACTCCGCCTGCTCAAAACTCGCCCCCCCTTCAAAACGACATTTGGCAAAAACCCCGCGCTTCTTGAAACTACAAGAGCGAAACGAAACATAGCGCCCAAACGTCGCCCCATTCATGTTCACCTCTCCATGAAACTGACACTGGCTAAAATCCGCCCCCTCCAAAAAATGAGCCCGCTTGGCAATGAGTTTCTTCCGAAACGTAGACCCCTTCCAGCTTACCTTGTGGCCAAAAATACAGTTGGAAAACTCTAACTCCCCCTCAAATTCAAGCCCCTCTAAACGGATATTCCGGATATAGGAATGAAGAAACCTTATTTTCTTGCCCCGGTATTCCTCCGGAATGCGAAGAGAAGCTAAATAGACTCCATAAAAATGGGGCGACTTCTGCTCTTGAAGCCCCTCGAGAAATTCCTGCTCCGAAAGCACCCGGTACGTCTTCCCCTCCAACAAAAGCTCCCTCTCCATCTCCACCTCCGCCCCCTTTGCCTCCCCCGATGGGGACAAATCCTCCGCATCAGAAGCAAGCCGCCCTTCCCTTTCAGAAGACCTCTCCCTCTCTCCAATTCTCTCCACCAGCTCCGCAAGCCGTCTTTCCACCTGCTGAAGACGCTGCAATAATGCCTCCAGCTGAGCGCCTCTGCGTCTCTCTTCCCCCTGACGCAACCGCTCCATTTCCTCCGGGCTGAACCAGTCCGTCTGAGGCAACTTCTCCGTCTCCTGCATCTCCACCGAAATCTTAGACGGAAGTGCTATCCCCTCCTCCGGAGGCTGCGAAAGTACCTGCTCCAGCGCATTCCCCACCACCTCCGTCTCCTCCTCCGAAGACGCAAGTAACCCTTGAGAGCGAAAGTCCCCCCCCTTATCCTCGATTTGCCTCTTGACCGAAGGAACAACCTGCAACTGCGTCTCCTCCTGCGAACAATCCTGCACCTCAACCGGAGCCGCAAAATCTCCATGAGCTCGAGAAGAAACCAAATCCAAAGCTTCTCCCCCCTCTATCGACGAAAATTCGTCCAAATCCACAGCAAAAAGCCCCCAAAACCGGGCAAACTCTCGACTCTCCGGTAAATCCTCGCAAAAATCCCGGGCATCCACCCTCACCAAACGCGGGCCTTGAGGGAAAATTCCCCCCAACTCCTGCACCGCTCTCTGACCACACTCCCACCACTGCTCGCGGGTAAGATGCTTTCTGCGAAGTAGAAAATACGGCAGTAAATGAGGATGGGAAAGGGTAGGAAGCTCAGCTTTCTCTCCCCCCTGAAGGTGTTGGAAATATCGAGACCAAAGCTGTTCCTCCGCCCGCTTGGTCGCCTCCCACTTCTGAATAATCTCCGCCTCGACGAGCAAAACACGGGCTAGCTCCCCCCTCTCCCGACAACGGCGCACAACCTGAACCAGCGCCGAAGAAGAAAGAACTCCACTCGCAACCAAAGCCGAAGAAAAGGAAAGGTTGCTCCCCCCTTCTTCCCCAGCAAAAGGCTCAGCGCTCTCCCCTCCCCAAACCTTCTCTAAAACATCGAAAAGCCTCTCCCTTCCATAGGTTTCTATCCCCTCATCTTCCAACCAATGAAAAAAATCCTTAACCTCCTCCCGGCCAAGATCCGCCACAGAAGTGGTGAGCAGTCTTAAAATTTCCATTGCCGAACAGCTTTCAAAAAAGAGAAAAATGTGCCAAACCAAAAAATGGAGAAAATTCCCCGAAAAGAAGGATTTAATCTAGCAGCTTTCGGAGCTTTTCCAAAAACTCAGAAGACAGCCAAAAGGCGTAATTTTTTCCCCTCTCCTGAAGAACGATCCCCCGAGGGGGACGGGGAACGTGAAGAAGAAAAACCCTTTGGCTGCCGTTGGTTAAGTGGATTTCCAGTTTTCCCCAATGGGCCTGGTTTTGGGCCAATGGATAAAAGAAGTCTTTACCCTTGAAGTCCTCGAAAGCATCAAGGAAGGCATAAATGGCCTCCTCCTTGCGCGCAAGAGTCTTCCCCCTTCCATCCTGAAGAAGAAATCTCTCCTCTTGCTTCTGCCGCTCTAGCTTCCGCTTTTTGCCCCCTACCTCAAAAACAAATGACCGTATCTCCTCCAAAGACGGGAATACTTTTGGAGAGTGGAAGTGGAGAAGACCTGTGCGAAAAATGCTAGCTATGGAGCGGAGATCAAGGGAGAAGGGGGGAAAAGCATCAAAAAGCTGCGCAATGTACACGTTCTTGGAGAGGGCCTGGCCTATCCTTAACTCCATCTGACGATGGTTCTGACTCTGGTCCAGCTTCATGCGAATGGTGGCGGAAGGGGAATAAAGACCCCAGCGCTCCGGGGCAAGCAAGCGGGCATGAAAATCTCTTTTCCGAATTTGGTAAAGCCTTGCGGACTGCCCAAAAGTCCTCCGGCGCTGAAGGGAAAATAGCTTCTGAAGAAAGTCCTCTATCGCTTCGTTGTCCAACGGAAATGGAATGGGGCGCTTACTCCCATTTCGAAAAAGCGTGGTCTCCCAACCTTTGGTCAGGCGGTGAAAAGTCCATTTCTCCTTGGGGAGTATCACCTCCAGGTTTTGCACCTCATATGGCTGACCGTAAAATACCTTGGCGGAACGAAATTTTTCCAGCGAAAAACTGAAAAAAGAGGTTAGTTTTGGACCAAATTGAAAAATACCCTTTCTCTCGGAAGTGTTGAGGATCACAGAATACCTACCCCCGGAGTCCTTGTAGACAAGGTAGCGCTTCTTTTTCTGAGGTAAAAGCAAAAGGATATCGCACACCACTTCTCCTTGCTTGACCCGATCCAAATTGGCCTCATTGTAGTCGAGAATCTTCTGGGCCTTCATGTGGGCCAGGCTGCGAAGAAAGTCCAGTACCCGATTTTCGTACGTAGCTTCATCCAAAGTAGCAACGGCGTTGAGAGCGTAAAATGCCCCTCTACCTAGCGCCGAAAGAGAGCTTAAGGAATGAAGGATCTCCTGATAGCGCAAAATTCGCTTCACCGGAATGCCCGCTAGCGCTTGCGCTAAAGGGTTCGCCACCTCCGAGAGAAATAGCTCGGAACTCGCCGGCCAGGAAGCCAAATACCATAAACGCCCCGGGGAAGTGCTTCTTTTGCGCAGCTGATAAAACCTCTTCGGAGTGCGAATCAAAGCGTAGTCCACCGAGTAAATGTTAAATTTACCCATGGTCTTTTCCCGCAAATCCAAAAAGGTCTTCTGCAGGATATTCTTGAAATGGGAGGGAACCGCGTATACCATTCTCCGATCGGGAAGGTAGATGAAAACGCTCTTGAGTTCCTTCAGCTGATCCTCGTAGGAGAAATAAATGGAATAGGGCTGAGACTCTATCCAAAATGTGAGCTTCCGCTCATTGGGTTGGCCGGAAAGTGCAATGTTGAATTTGCTTAAATCCACTCCTTCTTGCTGAAGGTGGATTTTTCCATAGTAGGACAGATTGGCAATAGCGGCGCAAATATCCCCAATCGCTTCTCCATCCGCGGTATCCTCCTGCTTTGTCTCCAAATTCTTCACAATCCAGTGCTCTCCCGCCACTTTGTCCGCCCGGAAATGGCCCTTGGGGCCTTTGATTTCCAGCGCTGTGATCTCATCGGAGGTGAGCTGGAAAACCCTCCTCTGCGAGGAATCCTCTGAAATAGGCTTTTTTTTTAGCTCAAAAGCAAAAATGTAAATCCCCAAAACAAACGCAATCGCAACTAAAACAGCCGCAAGTGTGGTTTTTTGCATTTGTTTGCCCTCACCTGCCTGAGTTCTAAATTTGAAGTTCCAGAAAAACACAGCTGTTGGGAAAGGACGTTTTTGTACTAATGAGAGGATTATATCGAAGTTTCTGAGACGGCGCAAGGGAAAAGAAAAAATTTTCCTTTTTTTCGAAAAAAGGTCTAAACGTCAAGTTTTTTGACCTCTAAAGCGTGCTCTTCGATAAACTTTCGCCTAGGCTCCACCTCGTTTCCCATTAGGATGGAAAAAATCTCGTCCAGTTTTATCCTATCTTCCATCTTCACCCGGTATAGTGTGCGTGTCTCCGGGTTCATGGTGGTTTGCCATAGCTGCTCGGGGTTCATTTCCCCTAGGCCTTTAAACCTTTGAATTTGCTGGCTTTTCTGCACAAGAGCAAGGGTAAGTTCTAGGATTTCAAAAAGGCTCTGCGGAACAAGGGATTCTTTGCCCTGAAAAACAATTTTCCAATGGCTATCTTCGGTTTGTTGGAGAGGAAGGGATATTCCTAGCTGTTCTAGCTCGTGGACGTTTTTTTGGATTTCGGAAGCTTCATGGAATTCGCGGATTTTGTAGTTGAATCTGCGGGTGGACTTTTCCTCTTTGGCGAAGGAAGCGGTGTCATCGGAGCGGTCTTGGATAAAGCGGAGAAGCTCCTCCCGGGTGTAAAAGTAGGTGATTTCTTGGTTTGAAAACACTTGAAAAAGGGGCAGCTGTCCGTTTTCGTTCCTCAACGCTAAGTAGTCCTCCAACGTAAGCTGAGAGGCGCTGAGGGTTTGAGAAAGCTCTTTGAGATTGGAAATCCTGTTCAGAATGGTTTGCAGTTTCTCCCCTTCGAGGTAGGTATTGTCTCGAGTATGGAAGAGCTTGGTGTAATGAATGCTTTCGCGCAAAAGATCGCGTTGGATTTCCTCGTCGGAGTGGTAATATTTCTCAAAATTTTTCCGGCTGACCTTGTAGAGAGGGGGATTGGCTATGTAGACTTTTCCTTCTTCGATGAGGCCGGGCATATAGCGGAAAAAGAAAGTGAGCAACAGGGTGCGAATGTGGTGCCCATCCACATCCGCGTCGGTCATGATGATGATTTTGCCATAGCGCACCTTGGAGGGGTCGAAGTCATCGTTGATTCCAGTGCCTAGCGCGGTGATGATCGACTGAATTTCAGAATGCTTCAGCATGCGAAGAGGGGTGGCTTTCTCCACGTTAAGGATCTTTCCCTTGAGGGGGAGGATGGCTTGAAAATGGCGATTTCGCCCCTGCTTTGCCGAACCTCCCGCGGACTCGCCCTCTACGATGTAGAGTTCGGTCTCCTCGCGGTTCTGACTGGTGCAATCGGCGAGTTTGCCGGGGAGACTGTGGGAGTTGAGGGCGTTTTTGCGCCGAGCCAAATCCTTGGCGCGCCGGGCGGCCTCCCGGGCTTTGGCGGCGTTTAAAGCCTTCTGAATGATTGCTTTGGCCGCAGTGGGGTTCTCCTCCAAAAACGCGGATAAGTGCTCGTTGGTAAGGCTCTCCACTACCCCTTGGACTTCCTTGTTGTTCAGTTTGCCTTTGGTCTGGCCTTCAAAGGCAGGGTTGGGCAAGCGTACGCTAATCACAGCTACCAACCCTTCCCGGACGTCTTCGCCGGAGAGGGAGGTGTCCTTGAGAAGTTTTTGGGTTTTTCCATATCGGTTTAAACTACCCGTGAGAGCGGATTTGAAGCCGGAGAGGTGAAAACCTCCTAGGTGAGTGTGGATGTTGTTGGCGTAGGTGTAGATGCTTTCCATGTAGGTTTCGTTGTATTGAAAAGCGATTTCCACCTGAATGTCGTTTCGTTTTTGACAGAAATAAAAAGGAGGGGCGTGGATAGGTTTTTTGTCTTGGTTGATTTCCTGCACAAAGGAAAGGATTCCTCCCTCGTAGAAGTAGTGTCTTTTTTCGCCGTTGCGAAGGTCTACAACGATAGTGGTGAGGCCTCTGTTGAGAAAGGCAAGTTGCTTGAGTTTGGTGGCAATGGTCTCAAAGGAAAAACTGGTGGTTTCGAAAATCTCTGGATCAGGCTTGAAGGTGATCTTGGTTCCTCTAAGCTCCGTGGTGCCAAGTGGTTCCAATTCGGAGGTCTTCTCTCCACGTCGGAAACTCTGTTTGTAAGCCATCCCATCCTTGTAGACTTCCACTTCCATCCATTTCGAAAGAGCGTTCACCACGGAAACCCCTACTCCGTGCAAGCCAGCGGACACTTCGTAGGAGTTGTTGTCGAACTTCGCCCCAGCGTGGAGTTTGGTCATGATAATTTCCAGCCCTGGAGTATTCGTTTGCTTGTGAATATCGATGGGGATCCCTCTTCCGTTGTCTTGGACGCATAGGCTACCATCCGGAAAAATGGTGACCTCGATGCGGTCGCAGACGCCGGCTACAGCCTCATCGACGCTGTTGTCGATGACCTCCCAGGCGAGGTGGTGTAGGCCGCGAACGGTGGTGTCTCCGATGTACATAGCTGGCCGCTTTCGCACGGCCTCTAGACCTTCTAGGATCTGGATGTTTTCGGAAGTGTAATTGCTCTTCATGGGAATTGGTTTCCTTTTGAGGTTTTAAATGGAAGGGAATAGTCTAAGATTAAAAATTCTCAAGTTTTTTGAGTTTTTGAGACATGTTTTGAGACGTTGGCGTTAAGGGGCTAAATTCGCTCTCTAAGGCCATATCCTTCGAAAATGAGTTCTAGTACCTATTCTCCTCTCCTCGCCCTTCTACGCCCTTCTATGGCCTCTCTCGGGCCCTTTTCTGGGAAAACGTCCCCAAGGGGGAAAGAAGATGGGCTTTTGAAGTGGTTGCCGCCGAGGCAAAAGCGAATCTCGTCCACGCAGAGGTGGGGGAGGATCTGGTGGATTTTGATTAGGATTTCGGTTCTGTGGAAAGCGCTAAGCTCTTGGAGGATGGCGGGATGGCTTACTTGGACCTTGAGTTGGCCGGTGCGCAAGGAGACGGGGAGGGTTTCTGAGAGGTAGGCAGCGGGAATAAGGTTGGCCCATTGTTTTTGGACCTCGAGCAGGTCTTTTTGAAACTTACGTATGCTCGGAAGTCGAAGCTTGTTGAGAATATCTTTGATTTTTGTGGGCTCTGTCATTTTTGGCTTTCCTTTTATTCGGAGGATGGGAAGATCTGATTTTTTTAGGAGAAAGAACGTTAGTTCTGGGGAGCTTTCGTTCGTTTTAAAAGCGTTTTGGAGAAATACTTGGTCTAAGCTTTGTACGCTGAGTTATAAATTGAGCGGCATTACTACGTAGAGAAAGTCATCCTTTTCTTGGATTACTCCCGGTGAAGTAGAGTCTTTGAAGCTAAGATGAACGATATCTTCTTCGAGTACTTTGAGAACATCCAAAAAGAAAGTGGGATTAAAGCTGATATCTAGGGGTTCTGCGATTGGTTCCTCTAAGTTCGCAAAGACGGTAGCTTCTCCGATACTAGGATCGTGGGAGAAAAGAGTGAGGGTCTTCTCTTCGAAATGAAGGCGTACAGACTGAGACTCTTGAATGGTGAGAAGAAGAGCTTTTTTTAGGGATTTGGTGAAAGCGTTTTTGTGAATACTGGTGCTAAGAGGAAATCCTTTGGGAATGACGTTTTGATAGGGAGGAAAGTTCCCTTGTAGGAGTTGGACAGTGAGAATGGTGGAGTTTGCTTTGAGAAGAAGTTGGTTTTCTTTGATTAGGAGAGAGGCGTTTTCATTTCTATGATGGGAGAGTACCTTCTCGATGTGTTGGAAGCCTTTAGGAGGAAGAAGAACAGAGAATTTTTCTTTAGTAGGGCTTTTGCATTGAGTGTAGGCCAAACGTTTGCCATCTGTAGCAACGGTTTTCATTGTTTTTCCATCGTTGTCCATAAGAAGGCCGTTCATAGTATACCGGGTGGCTTCGTTGGCTGTTGCAAAGGAGGTTTTGCGAATCATGTTTCTGAGTAGCGTAGATGGAATGGAAAACGTCTCTTTTTCTTGGAAGTCAGCGATTTGAGGAAATTCTTCAGGTGATAGGGAGAGGACGTTGAAAATATCTTGGTTAAGGGTGATTTTGCAATGATTTTCTTGCATTTCGAAGGCAACGGTATCCGCTTCAGATTCCTTGAGAATACCGAGAAGCTTTTGTCCAGGAACAAGAAAGTCCATTTTTTGGATGACTTCCACTTCGGTAAGAGTGAGTTTAATTCCCACTTCAAGATCAGTAGCTAAGACCTCAACAGTATTTTTTAGGGGATGAAATAAAACGTTTTCGAGAATAGGCTTTGGAGATTTGGAGGGAAGAATTCCACTTAGGGTTTGCAGTGCGTTAAGAAGTTCTTTTCGTGAGCAACGAATCATTTGATTTTTTAGCTCCTTACGGTGATAGAATTTGGAAAACTTTGGGAGTGTTCTGCCGCAACTAACCGTATTATACCAAATTTTTTCGTAGGGAAAAGAGCGGGTTTTTGTTTTTTCTAGGTTGGCTTTAGTTTCTCAGGAAGAGAAAACACCTTCTCTATGCGCGTAATGCTTTCCGATTCAAGTGAAACTCTCAACGAAGAAAGCGAAAAAGAAAGCGTGTTCTCTACGCGCGTAATGCTTTCCGATTCAAGTGAAACTCTCAACGAAGAGGACGAAGT